>JAYVSK010000034.1:0-32782 GCA_043775395.1 Lysobacter sp.
CTGCCGCATCCACGATAGCGGGCTGAAGCCCGCTCTACCGGCAGATCCCAGGCCATGAAGACAATTCCGCACCACATCGGCGGCAAGCTGTTCGAATCGACAGATCGCCACGCGGACGTGTTCGATCCCGCTACTGGCCAAGTCACCAGCCGCGTTCCGCTCGCTTCCACCGATGATGTACGCGCAGCCGTCGACGCTGCGGCCGCCGCATTCCCAAATTGGGCCGCCACCACGCCGCTGAACCGTGCGCGGGTGATGTTCAAGTTCAAGGAACTGCTGGAACGTCACGCCAATGACCTCGCCGCCATCATTACATCCGAGCACGGTAAAGTGCTGTCGGATGCGAAAGGCGAAGTGACCCGCGGCATCGAAGTGGTCGAATTCGCCTGCGGTATTCCGCATCTGCTCAAAGGCGAGCACTCGATGAACGTCGGCCGCGATGTCGACTCCTGGAGCGAATACGCGCCGCTGGGCGTCGTTGCCGGCATCACTCCGTTCAATTTCCCGGTGATGGTGCCGCTGTGGATGTTCCCGGTCGCGATTGCATGCGGCAATACGTTTGTGTTGAAGCCGTCCGAACGCGATCCGTCAGTATCGTTATTGATGGCTGATCTGCTGAAACAGGCCGGGCTGCCCGATGGCGTCTTCAACGTGATCCACGGCGACAAAATCGCGGTTGATGCGCTGCTGGACGAACCGCGCGTACAGGCGATCAGCTTCGTCGGCTCCACGCCCATTGCCGAATATATCTACGCGCGCGGCAGCGCCAACGGCAAGCGCGTGCAGGCGCTGGGCGGCGCGAAAAATCACATGGTGGTCATGCCCGATGCCGATATCGACGGCGTAGTGTCGGCACTACTCGGCGCGGGCTATGGCTCGGCCGGCGAACGCTGCATGGCGATTTCAGTGGCGGTGTGCGTAGGCGACGCGACTGCCGATGCGTTGATCGAAACGCTTGCGCCGAAAGTCGCGGCGCTGAAGATCGGCCCCGGCTGCCTCGATCCTGAAATGGGCCCGCTGATCACCGGCGCGCATCGCGACAAAGTTATGGGCTATATCGATGCTGGCGTCGCCGAAGGCGCAGCGCTGGTGGTCGATGGGCGTGGACATACGGTGGAAGGTCATGCCGACGGCTTCTTCCTCGGTGGATGTCTGTTCGATCATGTCACCGCCGACATGCGCATCTATCGCGAAGAAATTTTCGGTCCGGTGCTGTGCATGATGCGGGTGCCTGATTTCGCCGCCGCACTGGATCTCGTCAACGCGCACGAATACGGCAACGGCACCGCAATCTTCACCCGCGACGGCGGCGCCGCGCGCGAGTTTGCGCATCGCGTGCAGGCCGGCATGGTGGGCGTGAACGTGCCGATTCCAGTGCCGATGGCCTTTCACAGCTTCGGCGGCTGGAAACGCTCGATCTTCGGCCCGCTGCACGTGCATGGCCCCGACGGCGTGCGCTTCTACACGCGGCTGAAGACGATCACCGCGCGTTGGCCTGAGGGCGTCCGCAGCGCGGAGTTCGTGATGCCCACGATGAAATAGATACGCCATACCGGTCACGCGCGTCCCGGCAAACGACGAGCGGTCTGTCTCAAGGTCATGTCATGAGCAAACCGAATCCGACGATCGTCGTCGGTACCCACGTTGACCAAGCGTTTAACGGCACGTCGCCATACGGCAGCCACTCTGAGCCCACTTACTCCGGCGCCCTCAGTTTCCTGCGCCGGCGCTACAGCAAAGAACTCAGCGGCGTCGGTGTTGCGGTGATCGGCGTACCGTTCGATCTTGCCACCACCAATCGCCCGGGCACACGGCTCGGCCCGCGCGCGATTCGCGCCGCATCGGCATCTCTCGCGTGGTGCGCACCGTACGCGTGGGACTTCGATCCCTGCGAGCGGCTGAACGTGATCGACTGGGGCGATGTGTATTTCGATGCGGGCCGTCCGCACGAAGCGCCCGAGATGATTCGCGCTGCCTATCGCGGCATCGTGGGCGCCGGCGTTGCGCCGCTGTCGCTGGGCGGCGATCACTTCGTAAGCTATCCGATCCTGCAGGCGCTGCATGAGATCCACGGCCCGCTGGCGCTGATCCATTTCGACGCGCACAGCGACACCTGGCCGACAGCGATGGCCGCATCGATCACGGAACGATGTTCTGGCACGCCGCGCAGATCGGGATTGTTGATGTCGCGCATTCGATCCAGGTCGGCATGCGTACGCGCAACCCTGAAGATCACGGCTATCGCGTACTCGACGCACGCTGGCTGCATGCGCGCGGCGTCGACGCGTGCATTGCAGAGATTCGCGAACGCGTCGGCGACCGCAAGTGTTACGTCAGCTTCGATATCGACTTTCTGGATCCTGCATTCGCGCCCGGTACGGGCACACCGGTGGTCGGTGGATTTTCAACGCACGACGCACTGCGTTTGGTACGTGGGCTTGCCGGGCTGCAGATCGTGGGCATGGATGTGGTCGAAGTCTCGCCGCCATACGATCTCAGCGAACTGACTGCGCTGGCGGGTGCCTCCATTGCGCAGGAATTGCTGGCCGCATACGCGAGCCGCTTTCCCGACCGGCCTTTGGAGCCGGACTGATACCGATGCAGCGCGCAACGCTTGCCTCGTTATCGTCGGCCGATATCCCCAGCCGGCTTCAGCTGCAGCCCGGCCCTTGGTCGACTGTGCTGGACGCCCTGTGCGCGCGGTTTCCGTCTATTGATCGCGACACCTGGCAGTCGCGCTTCGCGCGTGGCCGCGTGCTCGACGCCAGCGGTGAAGCGCTGACCGAAGCGGCGCCGTTTCGGGTTGGCTCAGAAATCCGCTACTTCCGCGAGGTCGAAGCCGAGCCGCGGCTGGCGGTGGAGGAATCGATTCTTCATGTCGATGGTCATCTGATCGTCGTCGACAAGCCGCATTTTCTGCCGGTCACGCCCGGCGGCATCTACGTCAACGAAACCCTGTTGGCGCGTCTGGTGAAACGCTTCGGCGATATCAACATCGTCCCGCTGCATCGGCTTGATCGGCTTACCGCCGGAGTGATGCTGTTTTCCAATCAGCCTGCAACGCGTTCGCGCTACCAGTCGCTGTTTCGCGATCGCGCGATCCACAAACGCTATGAAGCGATCGCATCGCCGCTGTCGATGCCGACATGGCCCATCCAGCGCAGCAGTAAACTGATACGCGGCGAACCTTTTTTTCGGACACAGGAAGTTGCTGGCGAGCCGAATGCAGTTACCCGCATTGATGTGATCGAACGCGGCGACGATGCGTGGCGTTACTCACTTGAACCTGTTACTGGAAGAAAACACCAGCTGCGCGTGCACATGGCCGCGCTGGGTGCGCCGATCCACAACGACCCGCTGTATCCACAGCTCGCCGAGCAGGCGCCCGACAACTTGAAGAAACCGCTGAAGCTGCTGGCGCGGTCGCTAACGTTCACAGATCCGCTGGACGGATCGTCACGGTATTTCGAGAGCAGGCTGCAGCCTGATTAAGCAAGCGTTGTCATCCCGGACGCGGATAAAGCCTATGGCAGCGGAACAATGTTGATATCGCCGAAGCGCAGCACCAGACGCGCCAGCAGGGTCTCGTTGACGTATTCGTGTAAAAAGATCGAGCCTGAAGGCTCTCCTACGAACGCATCTAGAGTTCCAACTTCTCCTGCCGAATCAATAGCGTGTAGTCGCGATGACAGGATTTCAGCGGCTGCAACAGCCGCCATTCACGTAGGCGCTTTCAGACGGCGCGTCATACCCAGGTACGTCGATCGCACCGCATCCGCGCCATAGGTGTCTTCAAGGCGCCGGATGATGAAATGCCCGCGCGCCATATCCTGATAATGCTGGATGAAAAGTGCGTTCACCGCCGCGCCGCTGGCAGCGCCGATCACCGGGACCAGCTGCGCAGCGAGCTTGTGGGTGATCACCACGCCGAAGCGCGACGCCACCGCTTCGATCAACTTGGCCAACCATGCGCCTGCTTTGCCTGCCGATACGCTTGATGCGCTCTGCCGGCCCGCGTGTACCGCTGCATTTTTTGTCAGCTGCGCCGCGGTCTGCTTCATGACTTCCTGCAGCATCGTGCGAGCGGCGTAGTAACCGGTGTCCGACGCATCGTCGCCTCGGCCCGGCCCGCCCAGCGCGAAGACTGCTACGCAGTCCTGTGCGACCGTCGGATCCTGGAGCGAAAACCCTTCGCTGCGCGCAATGTCGGCGATCGAACGCATCATGAGGGTGGTCGTCACCGGCAGCTCGATCATCAGGCCGGCAAACCCGAAGAAGCCGCCAGCAGCGCCGCTGGCTGCCGACATCCACGTATGCGAACGCGGTGAGGCTGAGGCCTTGGGATCGTCGCGCAGACTGGTCAGCGCCATCCGCACCGATCGCGACAGCGCACCCTGCACTGCCGAATGGACGCGACGGCTAGCGCCTTCTGGAAGCGCATCGATCGCCGATTCCAGCGGTTTGCCGACGATATTCATCAATTTTGCAACGATCGATGAGGATTCGAGCAGTGCGAACGCGCGCTCAAGCGCTTCGATGTCGTGCGGGTGATGTTCGATACGGTCCATAGCGGCCCTATCCTACGGGGTTGATCGGCAGCATCAAAATCCTTTGCATTCATCCCACACTTCGGAGTCGAGCCGACTGAGGAGATCGAAGTTGCGCTTCAGCCCGACGCGCTGCAGAGTCGCCTCGCGTTTTGCTTTGGCGACTTGGCAGGGGCTTGCGCCACCTGTCCGGCGCGCATTGCCTGCACGTACCAAGCTGGTTCTACCGCTTGGACGATTACGGCGATCCATCTCCTGTTGGATCGCGGCGCTGCGTGCGGCCAGCGCTGAATCTTCGGGCTGCGTGGCATAGCGCCGAACCGATAGCGTGCGCTGCCCGGGGTCGCAGGGCGCGTTCTGGTAACGCTTTATTCCCCTCGCGTCGATGCAGGTGTTGATCTCCTGCGCGCTGATGTGCGCTGCAGGTAACAGGTATGTCGCGATCAACGCCAGCGTGCGCAGACGAAGAACAACATGGGATGGCATGGGCGATGTCCTCTGCGAAAGCCACGTGGTGGCGAGGACTCCACGATAGATGTCGCGCAACGGGCGGTCTGTCGAGCGGGTGCGGTCTGTGCTGTCGGGAAACACCCCATGGATACGTCAGGACAGTCTGAGCCCTGAAGCGATTCGTGCACCCAACCAGACCAGCGCAAGGCCGCCGACAAGGGTGATCGCGAGGTAACCGAACATCATCCCGCTGCGTTGTGATTTGGCATACAGCAGACATTCCAGCATCAGCGCCGAGTATGTGGTCAACGCACCGAGCACGCCCACGATCAGGAACGCGCGCCAGTACAGGGCGGCCGGGCCCCTGCCCTCCAGCCAGATCGCGATGAAACCGGCAGCGAACGAGCCGATGAGGTTGGCCGCGAGCGTGCCCCAGGGAAAACCGCTGCCAATGTGCCGCAGCAGAATGCCGCCCAGCCAGAAGCGCCCCATCGCGCCGGCCGCACCGCCCAGCGCTACAAGCAAAAGTTGTTGCCACCAAAGCGTGATCATCGGCCGCAGCTGTGACAATTGAAATTGAAGAAAATCGCTGAAGTCATCGCTCACCCATCCCGATCGGGCGGATTTTTTTTCGCATTGCGCGCGGTGATGCGATCTGCACGCAGGCGGTCGAGTTTGTCCTTGAGCTTGAGCTCCAGACCGCGCTCGACAGGCTGGTAATACACCCGCTCGCCCATCGCATCGGGGAACCCGGTCTGTTCCAGCGCCACACCGCCCTCGGCGTCGTGATCATAGCGGTAGTCCTTGCCATAGCCGATCTGCTTCATGAGCCTGGTCGGTGCATTGCGCAGATGCAGCGGGACTTCCTGGGTGCCGTACTCGGCCACGTCGCGCTTCGCGGCCTTGAACGCGGTGTAGGCGGCGTTGGATTTTGCGGTACTGGCCAGATAGATCACCAATTGCGCCAGTGCAAGATCGCCCTCGGGGCTGCCCAGGCGGTCGAACGTGTCCCAGGCATCGATCGCCATCTGCAGCGCGCGCGGGTCGGCCAGACCGATATCCTCCACGGCCATCCGGGTCATCCGTCGTGCGAGATAGACCGGGTCGCAGCCCCCGTCGAGCATCCGCGTCAGCCAATAAAGCGCTGCATCGGGGTTCGAGCTGCGCACGGATTTATGCAAGGCCGAAATCTGGTCATAGAACTGTTCGCCGCCTTTGTCGAAACGGCGGGTGCGGTCGGCCAGCACCTGTTCGAGGATCGCATCGGTGATGGTTCCTGTGGCGGTGCCGGCCCTGATGTCAGGTTCAGCGGCCAGCTCGGCGGCGATCTCCAACAGAGTCAAGCCTCGACGGACATCGCCATCGGCGGCCTTGGCGATCAGCTGCAGCTGTTCCGAAGCGATGTTCAGGCCGCGTCCGCCCAGCCCGTGCGTTTTATCGTCCAATGCATACCGAAGAGCAACCGCGATGTCCTCGGCCGACACTGCCTCCATCACGTGCACGCGGCAGCGCGACAACAGCGCAGAGTTCAGCTCGAAAGACGGATTCTCGGTAGTCGCGCCGACAAACAGAATCGTGCCGCGCTCGATATGCGGGAGAAACGCATCCTGCTGGTTTTTATTGAAGCGATGCACTTCGTCGACAAACAGCACGGTACGCCGGCCCTCGGCGAACCGATGGGCCGCTTCCGCCAGCACCAACCGCACCTCGGGCAGGCCGGCGAGCACCGCAGAAATTGCCTTGAACTCAGCGTCGGCATATTGGGCGAGCAGCAGCGCGAGGGTGGTCTTGCCGCAACCCGGCGGTCCCCAGAGGATCATCGAATGCACGTGACCGGATTCGATCGACGTCCTCAATGCCGCGCCGGGCGCAAGCAGCCGCCGTTGGCCGACCATATCGTCCAGCGTGCGCGGCCGCATGCGTTCGGCAAGCGGACGCAGCGCATCGCGATCGACACTGAGCAGGTCGTGATCGTGGGCCAGATTGGAATGCGAGGGAGGCGTGTTTGGCCGGGTCACGGGACGGTCATCGCGAGAACGGGTTCGCAACCTTAGCAGGCGCCTTCCGGTGCCTGCTGGCCTACCGAATTGGGGCCGCTGGCGGAGACGACGGAAGCGGCGTGCCGTCCAGTGTGTAACTCACTCGCAGCCACACGTTTTGTTCGCGATCGTAGAGCGCTTCGACGCGCGTCGGCGCGGTGCCGTCGAGGCCGAAGTCGGCGATGCCGAGTGCGTCGATGCGCAGATAACGAATGCCAGCTTCGATTGTGTCGATCTTGTCCAGCTGCAGGTGCACATCCTGATAGCCGAATTCTTTGCCGAGCATGCCGACCACGCGGTCATCGAGCTGGCGCACCAGTTTGGCGTCGTTGGGCAATGTCCGCCCGCCTGGACCCACGGTGCCGATACTCAGTTCCGGGTAGCCCGCGCTTTCGAAAATAGCGTCGTAGAGGGTGCTGAAGCGAAAACCGATCCAGTCCTGCGCAGTGTCGATCTGCAGTTCACCCTGACCATTCACCATACGATCGCGAAGGCTGGTGACCCGTACGTCGACATGTTTGAGCCTGATCTTCACCGGCCGATCGCCCAGCTGTTCGGACAGCGCGCCCACCAGCGAGGCCGCGACTAAGCCATCAAGCGTCTCGCGCTCCCGCGCAAGCGCATCGGTTGAAGATTTCGAGCTTGCCGGCACAGGTTTGGGCCCGGCCGCCAGCGAGGTCGAAGTCGCAAGACACAGAGCCACCATAAGGGGCCATCTGCGTAACCGTGAAGATGTCATCTGGTCAACAACGCACAAACCACTCCAACGCGGACCTACAGCGCTCCACATCACTGCGCGCCCACCACATCTGCGCCTTTGGGCGGAGTGAAGCGGAACGTCTTCGCACTGAACGCAGGATTGCGTTTCCAGCCGGTGAAGCTGATATCGGTGCGCTGGCCGAGCGCATCGAGAATCTGCATGCGGACAAGACCGGCCTTATCGAAGCCGAGCCGCGCATTCTGGAAACCGGCATCATCCCCTTGCTTCGGAGTAAGCTCCAGCCAATCAAGCCCGTCCTTGGTGCCCCCGTCCTTGACGTTGAAATCCTGGTCGAGTCGCTGCGGATCGATCAATGCCGCCAGCGGACTGTTCTGTTCCTCGGCCCCCTGCGGACGCACGCTGGCCTGCTTGAGATCGGGATCGTAGACCCACACTTTCTTGCCGTCGGCGACGATCAGCTGCGGATAGGGCTTCAGGTATTCCCAACGGAACAACCGCGGCGCATAGAGCGCCACACGGCCCGATGAGTTTTCCTTGCGTTTGCCTTTGTTGTCGAATACCTGTTGGCTGAACTGGCCTTCAAGGCCTTTCAATCCCGCGGTGAATACCTGCAATTTTTCACGCGGGCCTGCCATCGAAACGGAAGAAAAACATAAAACCATAAAAACGAGCAAGAAGCGGAGAGGATTTTTCACGATTGAATCTCTCTAAAAAAATTTCAATAAATGAGATGAAGATCATTGCAGCAAAAAGCAGACGCAAGCGATGATGATGTGTAACCGAGCCGGTTGCGTTCATGATGAAGGATGTCGAATGAACAGGAAAAAATGGTTACTACTTGCTTTGGCATTAACGGTATCGGTCATGACAGGAATGTCTATTGCCAAAGAACCTCCGGATGGGCAGGAATACGATTACGTTTATTTCTCCAGTCCTGCCAAAACTACGATGGTAGGTGGGAGGCGTGTCGGCTGTGGACTGGACCAGTCGTGGGGATCCCGCACAGGCGTTTTCAACCTCACAGTTGTACCCTGCACCAATTTTCCTTGACCAGTAGTTGATCAATGCCGGCTCCCGGCATTGATCGTCACTATCGCGGCGGCGGCGCAAGCACCGTGCGGTCGCCGTTGTGCTCCGGCTGCGAGACCACGCCCGCCGCCTCCATCGCTTCGACCAGCCGCGCCGCGCGGTTGTAGCCGATCTTGAGCCGGCGCTGCACGCCGGAAATCGAGGCGCGACGGCTTTCGGTGACGATCTTCACAGCTTCGTCGTACAGCGGGTCGCTTTCGTCCCCGCCGCCACCGCCGCTCTCAGGCAAACCAGTAGGGCCGACGACCACGCCGTCGCCCATCGTCTGCACTTCTTCCAGCACACCGTCGACATAATCGGGCTTGCCGCCGATCTGCCTGAGATGCTCGACCACCCGATGCACTTCCTCGTCGCTGACGAACGCGCCGTGTACCCGCTCTGGCAGCGCCGTGCCGGGCGGCAGATACAGCATGTCGCCGTGGCCCAGCAGCGTTTCCGCACCTGACTGGTCGAGGATCGTTCGCGAGTCGATTTTGCTGGATACCTGGAACGCGATCCGGGTGGGGATATTCGCTTTGATGAGTCCCGTAATGACGTCCACCGACGGCCGCTGCGTGGCAAGGATCAAATGGATACCGGCGGCACGCGCCTTTTGCGCCAGACGAGCAATGAGTTCTTCGACCTTCTTGCCGACGATCATCATCATGTCGGCGAATTCGTCGATGAAGATCACGATGAACGGCATCGGCTCAAGCGTGGGCGGCGCTTCCTGCAGCTCCGGATTCGGGCGGAACAGCGGATCCAGCATCGGCTGGCCGGCGTCCTGTGCGTCCTTCACTTTTTTGTTGAAGCCGGCAAGGTTGCGCACGCCAACCGCGCTCATCAGTTTGTAGCGGCGCTCCATTTCGGCAACGCACCAGCGCAGGCCATTGGCGGCCTCCTTCATGTCGGTCACGACCGGCGCCAGCAGATGCGGAATGCCCTGATAGACGCTGAGCTCCAGCATTTTCGGGTCGATCATCAGCATACGCAGTTCTTTGGCGCTGGCCTTGTACAGCAGCGACAGCACCATGGCATTCACGGCGACGGATTTACCTGAACCTGTCGTGCCTGCCACCAGCAGATGCGGCATGCGCGCCAGATCCGCGACCGTTGGCCGCCCGGCGATGTCCTTGCCCAGCGCCAATGTCAGTGGGCTGGCGGATTTGTCATATTCCTTCGAGCGCAGCAGTTCGCTCAGATAAATCATCTCGCGCGTGGTGTTGGGGGTTTCCAGGCCAATCACCGACTTGCCCGGAATCACATCGACCACGCGCACTGATTTCACGCTGAGGCCGCGGGCGATGTCCTTGTCCAGCGAACTGATCTGGCTGACCTTCACACCCGGCGCGGGCTCGATCTCGAAGCGAGTGATGACTGGGCCGGGATATGCACCGACCACCTGCGCTTCGATCCGGAAATCCTTGAGCTTGAATTCGATCTGGCGCGAGATGGTTTCCAGCGTGCCCTCGTCGTAACCCTTCGGCTGCGGCTTGGGATCGTCCAGCAACGACAGCGGCGGAATGCCGGTGCCATCGGCGACGTGGAACAGCGGGATCTGCTGCTCGCGCTTGGCGCGTTCGCTCTTTTCGACGACCGGCGCCGGCGGCGGCTCGATCTTGACCGGCGCACGTTTAGCGCGCAGCTCGCTGTCAACCTTGCGCACTTCCTCGCGCTCTTCGCGCATCACCCGCACTTGCTGCCACTCGGCGGCCTGCTGTGTGCCCTTGCGAAAATACCGTGATAGCAGCGGCAGAATCTTCAGTGTCAGCGCACCGATACGGTCCATCACCGCCAGCCACGACAAGCCGGTAGCCAGCGTGATCGAAATCAGCAGCAGCGCGATGAGAAACAGATTCACCCCGACCGGGCCGAACCCGCGGAACAGCGAATCTCCGACCAGCCGCCCAAGAATGCCGCCCGCTCCGGCCGAAAAATCCGGCGCCGCGCCGATCTTCACGTAGAGCAAGCCGGTGGCAGCGACCAGAAAACCGACGATTCCGACCAGCCGCAGCGCCGGCCCCAGATCCGCTTCGCCATCGCCGTCGGTATCCATCCCGAACAGCGCGATCCAGGCGATCGCGCCAAGAATCAGCGGCAGCAAAAAAGCCGCATAACCGCAGAGATACAGCAAGACATCCGCCAGCCAAGCCCCAACCCGCCCACCGGCGTTGTTCAGCGGGGCAGTCACGCTTCCGGAATGCGACCAGCCCGGGTCGGCAGGCGAAAAGGTGAACAGGCAAACCAGCAGATACAGCAGGAACGGCGCGATCATGATCAGCGCGATATCGCGCACCAGCCGGTGCCGGAACGGGCTTTGTTTAGGAGCCTCGGCCACAACGGCACGACGGGGTTTGCTGCTGCGGTCGGAAAGCTCGCGTGCCACCGTGTGGGAATGCCTGAAGGTATCCGTGTAGGGGTTTGATCTTACAGGGATCACTGCGGATTGGCATGGCCGGTTCGCCGCTTGCGGGGTGTATCGGCCTGCTGTACGGACCGCTGAAACCGCAGGAGCAGGCTGAGTGCCCTAAGATCATCATGCAGCGGCCGGTCAAGTGGACGAAGGCCCTCGACGACATGGCAATCACCATCCTGACGTGTTCTGCCGGAAACGAGACAGGCACTGCGATCGCAGTGCCCTTTGCTCGTATCGTCTATCGCTTGCAAATCCCCACCTGCACACGACGGCTTTTGTAAGAGAAGCTAGTTGTTTTGCGTCCAGCACCCGCAGTTATTGCCATCGCAATATTTGTCTGTTCCGGAAGGGCAATCCATTCTTATCGTGCCCGATGCGACTTTGCGTGGTTTCGCCCCCGCCTGATTGCCTTGCGGGGCGCCGACTCTGGTTGACAATGGCTTCGAAGCAGGGGCACTGGCATCTGCAGATGCCGGTGCAGGAACAGGTTGCGAACCAGATTGAGTAACGGGCTCAGAAAGAGATGGATCCTGAGCTGCCGTCTGCGCGATGGATGTGCCTGAGAACATTGCCATCAGCACGACGACAACAAAAGATATTGTATGGAGCGCGTGATTTTTCCGCATGTCAAGATCCTCGATAGTTAAGGGTTTCGCGTCAGGCGCCCATCGATCATCAACTGCACAAAAGATCATTGATGACGTTCCGCCTCGAATCATTGCCTGCATCCGTACCTTCGATCTTTCATCAGACGATTAAACGTCAATCCGGGAGGCTGATCGGCGGATCGATGACACCGATGCCGCCGCCGTTACGCAAGCACACCCAGCCGTACATGAATACGCCATTGAAATTCGACCACGCCCAGGAGGCAGTGCCGTACGGCGGCTGACAGTTCGGAATGAGCTGCGGCTCGGGATCAAGCACCTGCAGACCATATCCCGACAAGAGCGCCCGCATCGTCCTGAGATCGGTGGCGCGCTCGGCACGCCTGAACTCTTCAGTCTGCATGATGCCGGACATCGCGCTTGAAATTCTCTGGAACTGCGACGGGTCGGATGTGCCGGCGATGACGGCTGTCCGTATGGAAGAACCGTTGCGGCCCCCGCTCTGCGCGTTTGCTGCGCCATTGATCATCAAAGTGGAAGCGAGCACGGCGCCGAGCATGATGGCGCGGCCGGCAATTGTCTTCGTCATGGTCATTCTCCTGACTGGTGAGTCCGCCGCAACATGCGACCGACGCTAACCAGTCGTGACTCGACTGAAGAAAGTTCAATGCGAAGACAGATTTTTTTCCGGCAGCAGGAACAGGCCAGCCCCGAACACGGTATCTGGCCCTGCAGCGCCCAGATCCTGGGCCGCAGCTCTCGCCGCTGTCTTCATTGCACGGGGATCATGGCGAATGCTGCATTCGGGCATGCGCAGAAGATTGCCTGCAACGAAAGCCGTGGCCATCGAGCTGCCGGACATCCGCTGGAAACCGTCACCTTTTGCGATGGGCACAGGCACGAACACATCGACGCCAACAGCCGCGACATCGATGCGTGCCGCCTGGGTCGCAAAGGCGTATGGCTTGAGCCTGTCATCGACGGCGTTGACCGCGAGACTGGCGGCGTGACTGGCCGGGAATGGCACGAGCGAACGGGCACCGCCGTTTCCGGCAGCTGCAGCCACGCAGATGCCGCGTCGATGGATCTCATCTAGCAAGCGTTCGAGCAGAAGATCCTGCTTTCCACCGAACGACAGGTTCAACACATCCGGCCTGAGAACTGCAGCAGAATCCAGCGCTTTGGCGAGATTCGACGTAGTCGCCACGGACACCCCGTTCTTGCGCTGGTTGAAAGCCGCAAGGTTGACGAGCCGTGCCCCGCGGGCCACGCCCGGCACTTCTGCGCTGGTGCCGACGATCAGCCCGGCAAGGGCTGTGCCATGCGCCGCTGGCGACGCATCGGCGATGAACAACTTCTGTTCGATGTGAGCGCCTGCCAGTGCCTCATGGCGCAAGGCGATGACCGTATCGATCATCGCAATCGTGCCGCTGATATGCTGGGTGGCGGTATCGGTCAAGCGATGGACCGCAAAGCGTTTGGGCAAAGGCGCATTCGCGTCGTCGAGCGCTTGGAACAACCGATTCTGTTGCAGGCCCTGCACGCCCGGTTGGGCCGCCAAGCGTGTCTGAGCTGCGGCGAAATCGTCGCCCTTGCGCAGCCCGACCACCACCAGCGTGGTGTCCAGACTCTGAAGCGGCGCGGATTCAACCATATCGACGCCAGCGGCCGTCGCTATGGCGCCCGCATCCGCGAGGGTGGTGAACACCCATTGATCGGGCAGCGCGTCCGCAACCAGGCTGTCGCGCAGTGCGACCAGCGCGACCTTTGCACCCAGGTCGAAGGAAAAGCCGCCAAGTGAAATCCGCTTGCCGGGCCGGGTTTCATCGGCTGGGCGATCCGGTTCGTGCCCTGCCCCGATGCCGATGGTTTGCGCATGTACAGAAATTCCCACCAACAGCAGCAGCGCGGTCGACAGGACCATCTGTTTGAGGCCGCGCCTGCGGATATCGCGCGCAGTCACGATCCGCGCCCGACGAAAACCACCAGCGGCGAACGTCGCAGGGTCTGCTCCAATGCATCGATCTGCGACGCACGCAATGATTCGTTTGGCGCAACATCGATCATGCCGTCCTGAGGGCCGGCGACGATGCTCAAGCCTTGCCTGTCCAGAAATGCGAGCACATCGCCCCAAGGCGCACTGTGCTTTAGTCGCAGGGTGAAGAGGCCCGCGCTGTGCACTTGCCCGGGCCCGGACAACGACCCGTAAGCATCGTCGGTCTGGGCCTGCCGAGTGAAGAGAAGCCCGCCCTGCATCAGCGCCACAGCCGCCAGTCCTGCTGCCAATGCCATGCTGTATGGCGGCTGGAAGAGGCGTTGTCGAAAAGGCAACGATCGAACATTCGTTTCTGTCGAAGGGACTGTCGTTCGGTGATCAGACCCTGCTGCAGTTCGCGACGGTTCCTGTGCGATCCGCAACATCACTCTTTCCAGCCGGTCAGTGGGCGCGGTCGTATCCGTTCCTGACCATGCAGCGCTGCCATCTTTCACCAGCGCAGCGATCGCCTCCACTTCGGCCAGTTCAGTGCGAAGCTGCGGCATCCGCTCCAGCGCTGCAGTGATGCTTGCGTGCTGCACTGGCGACAGACTGCCGTTCACATAGAACGGCAACAGCGCAGCCAGCGCTTCGAAATCATCCGTCTCGCTCATGATTGGCGCTCCTGCAGCATCGAGCGCAGCTGCCTGCGCGCATGGAATAGTCTGGTTTTTACGGTGTTCTCCGGGCAGTTCATGATCTCGGCAATTTCCGCCAGCGGCTTTTCCTCGAAATAGCAGAGCCAGACCGTCTCGCGATGTTCAGTGCTCAGTCGTTGCAACTGGCGCTGAAGTTCATCGCTTGTGGACAGGGTTTCGGCATGGTCGGCCGGCGTGCCTGCATCGTCCGCGCGCTCCTCGAATGCCATTGCTTCATCATCGCTGGCCGCCAGACGCTCTCGATTCATGCGGATCAGGTCGATCGCCTTGTTGCGCACGATATGCCGTATCCAGCCCTCGGCACTGCCCTCGCCTGCAAAACGGGAGGCGGACCGCCAGATATTCAGAAAGGCCTCATCGACTGCATCCGCAGCGGATTCGCGGTCGCCGGCCAGCAGACCAGCGGCGTATCTCACCATGATGGGCTGGCATGCGCTGTAGAGACTTGCAAATGCGGCTTCGCTGCCGCTGGCGATCAAGGCGATCAAATCCCGCAGATCGAGTGTACTGCTCCCCATCGCTCCCCCGGTCATCAGCGCTACCGTATGCGGTGCAGGCAATCGAAACGTGCTGCCGGCTGTGCTTGGATGGTCGCGGCGCGGGTCGCGCATGTCAATGATCGGCACGTCGCACTGAGGCTAGGCAGCGCCTCGCGTCGGGTCCGAGTGCCTCACTTCTGGCAAGATATGCCGATGCGCCTCAACAAACATATCAGCGACACCGGTTACTGTTCGCGCCGCGAGGCCGATCGCCTCATCGGCGAAGGCCGGGTCACGGTCAACGGTCAGCGCGGACGGGTCGGGTCTGAAGTCGGCGAAGCCGACACGGTGCAGATCGACGGCCAGACGCTGAAAGCGCGAACGGCGGCCAAAGGCCAGCGCAGGCACGTCTATATCGTCCTGAACAAGCCGGTGGGCGTGACCAGCACCACCGAGACCGATGTGAAGGACAACATCGTCGAACTGGTGGATCACCAGCAGCGGGTTTTTCCGATCGGGCGTCTCGACAAGGATTCGGAAGGGTTGATTCTGCTGACCAGTAACGGCGATATCGTCAATGCGATCCTGCGCGCAGAGAACACGTTGGAAAAAGAGTACTTGGTGGTGGTGAACCGCCAGGTCACCGCCGATTTCCTGCGCGGCATGAGCCGCGGGGTGCCCGTGCACGGCGAAGTCACCCTGCCCTGCAAGACCGGCAAGCTCGGCCACAGCGGATTCCGGATTGTCCTGGTGCAGGGCATGAACCGGCAGATCCGGCTGATGGCGGCGCACTTCGGCCTGCGCGTAAAGCAACTGCTGCGGGTGCGGATCGGCAATATCAAGCTGGGGCATCTGAAGCCGGGCAAGTGGCGCAACCTCACCGACGCCGAGCTGCGCGGGCTGTTGCCGGGCCACGAAGACTGGTAAGCGCGTCGGACGCTGTCTGCGATGCAGCGTTCCGCGATCGCCATTGCTTCATGCCACCAGCCGCCTTGATTCGGCCGGCCTTGTCTACAATGTAAGCCTGCCTGCCCGGACATCATCCGGGCCATTCCTATCCCGATTCAGAGACCTCATGAGCACTTCCAAACATACCCAGCTGGTCATCCTCGGCTCCGGTCCCGCCGGTTGGACCGCAGCGGTTTATGCGGCCCGCGCCAACCTCAAACCCGTGGTCATCACCGGGCTGCAGATGGGCGGCCAGCTGATGACCACCACCGAGGTCGACAATTGGCCGGGCGACGCCCACGGTTTGATGGGCCCGGATCTGATGGCGCGCATGCAGGCGCACGCCGAGCGTTTCGAAACCGAAGTCATTTTCGACCACATCCACACTGCCGATCTGTCGCAGCGGCCGTTCCGGCTCAAGGGCGACAGCGGCGAATACACCTGCGACGCCCTGATCATCGCCACCGGCGCCACCGCGAAGTATCTCGACATTGCATCGGAGCAGAAGTACATGGGCCGCGGCGTGTCCGCCTGCGCCACCTGCGACGGCTTTTTCTATAAAGACCAAGACGTTGCTGTGATCGGCGGCGGCAACACCGCAGTCGAGGAAGCGCTGTATCTGTCAAACATCGCCCGCAAAGTCTATCTGGTCCATCGCCGCGACACCCTGCGCGCCGAGAAGATCATGCAGGACAAACTGCACGCGAAAGTGCAGGCCGGCAAGATCGAAACCGTCTGGCACCACACCGTCGATGAAGTGCTGGGCGACGACAACGGCGTTACCGGCATGCGCGTGAAGTCGGTGCAGGACGGCAGCACCCGCGGTATCGCGGTCAACGGCTTCTTCGTCGCCATTGGCCATACCCCGAATACCACGCTGTTCGAGGGCCAACTGGCAATGAAGAACGGTTACCTCACCATCGTCACCGGCCTCGATGGCAACGCCACCCAGACCTCGATCCCGGGAGTGTTCGCTGCGGGCGATGTCGCCGATCAGGTCTATCGCCAGGCGATCACCTCTGCGGGCTTCGGCTGCATGGCGGCGCTGGATGCGGAAAAATTCCTGGACAAGGAAGGCTGAGGTTTCGCAGCGTATTTTCGAACACGAACGAAGGATCTTTCGATGTCACGGCGAACTCCCTTCGTTCGTTCACTGCTCGAAATTCCATCTGCGCAGTGGGACGCACTTCACGACGGCCACAATCCGTTCATCAGCCACGCATTTCTGTGCGGTCTTGAACAATACGGCTGTCTGCGCGACGGCTGGGGCTGGACACCGCGCCATCTCACGCTGTGGGAAAACGAGACGCTCATCGCTGCGGCGCCGGGTTATTTGAAAACAAATTCCCACGGCGAGTTCGTCTTCGATCACGCCTGGGCGCGGGCCTACGCGCACTACGGTCGCGATTACTACCCGAAGTGGCTATGCGCGGTGCCCTATTCGCCGGTGACCGGGCCGCGCTTGCTTGCGCGCGACGCCGACGCGCGGCGACAGCTGATCGACAACATCATGCTGATCACCGCCGAAATGGGCGCATCCTCCGCGCATGTGAACTTTCTCGACGCCAGCGACGATGCCGTACTCGATGCGACTCCCGGCTGGCTACCCAGGATCGATGTGCAATATCACTGGCGCAACGATGCGGGCTGGCGCGATTTCGATGCATTTCTGGGCGCGATGGATCACAAGCATCGCAAGAACATCCGCCAGGAACGCACCAAGGTCGCGCGCAGCGGTGCGACGTTCCGCATCGTCCACGGCGACGAGGCCAGCGAGACCGATCTCGCCGATATGCACGGGTTCTACCTGCAGACGTTCGCCGATTACGGCAATTCCCCGGCGATCACTCTGGAATTTCTGGGCCATCTGGCACGGACGATTCCACGGCAGCTGGTGATGATCCTTGCCGATCATGCCGGGGAGACCATCGCCGGTGCGCTGTGCCTGCGCGGCGGTAAGACGCTGTATGGCCGCTATTGGGGCGCCACGCGCACCTTGCCCGGTCTGCATTTTGAAACCTGCTATTACCAGGGCTTGGATTACTGTTTGCGCGAAGGCTTGACCCGGTTCGAACCCGGCGCGCAGGGCGAACACAAGATCGATCGCGGTTTCCTGCCCGCGCTCGTCCGCAGCCGGCACTGGATCGCAGATCCGGACTTCGCCGCGCCGCTGGCGCGCTGGTGCGAGGTAGAAGCGGTCGAAGTGCGGCGTTATGCCGCGCAGCTCGCTACGCATTCGCCGTTTCGCGCAGCTTCGGACGATGGCGGATGAGTTTGCGTCTGCCCTGGCTGTCGCCCGACCCGGACACGCCATTTCCGCCTGTCGAAACTGCGTTGGAAGATCCCGATGGGCTGCTGGCGGCTGGCGGCGATCTCAGCCCGGCCCGGCTTCTGAATGCCTACCGCCACGGTATCTTTCCCTGGTATTCCGACGACCAGCCGATTCTGTGGTGGTCGCCGGACCCGCGAACGGTATTCCGCACCGATCGCGTCCATCTCTCGCGCCGTTTCCAGCGGCAATTACGCGGCTGTGGCTGGGTGGCACGGGCCGATACCGCCTTCGATCAGGTGATCGACGCTTGCGGCTCCTCGCCCAGAGCCGGTCAGGTCGGAACTTGGATCACCGATGAGATGCGCGATGCCTATCGCGGCCTGCATCGACTCGGCCACGCGCACAGCGTCGAGGTTTTCGATGGCAATGCGTGCTTGGTCGGAGGCATCTATGGTGTCGCCGTTGGCCGGATGTTCTTCGGCGAAAGCATGGTGAGCCTGATCTCCGGCGGCTCGAAAGCGGCGCTGGCCGCACTCGCCTCACGGCTCCATGCTTGGGGGTGGCCGCTGATCGATGCCCAAGTCGAAAATCCGCATCTGCTGCGCTGCGGGGCCGACATGTGGCCACGCCACCGGTTCATGGCCGAAGTGGCTGCAAAAGTCGCGGAAACTGGCCGCATCGGCGCTTGGACGTCGGCATTCGGAACCGTGGCAATGCACGATCTGGTCTGCAGCTGAGGCTTTCTTTGCGGTTGCGGCCGTTGCGTGGCAGAATATGCGGCTTCGTTGGGCCTTTGTGCCCGACTTCAACGGCAGCCCAAGGCGCATGGCGAAAGACGACGTCATAGAATTTGAAGGTACGGTCTCGGAAACTCTCCCGAACACGATGTTCCGGGTGAAACTCGAGAACGGTCACGAGATCATTGCCCACATCTCCGGGCGCATGCGCAAGAACTACATCCGCATCCTTACCGGCGACAAGGTCAAGATCGAAATGACCCCTTATGACCTGACCAAAGGTCGGATCACGTATCGCATGAAATAATGCGGCTCACGCATAGAAGAAAAAGGCGGCCATCGGTCGCCTTTTTCGTTTCAATCCCAACTAAGCGCATCGCTTGCGGGCCTTACTCCACCGTTGCCGGCAGCCGCTTTTCCGGCTCGGCCTGCGTCTCGACCACCAGTTCGTCGTCGCGAACATCGATCGACACGCGACCACCGCCGATCAACTTGCCGAACAGCAGTTCGTCCGCCAGCGGGCGCTTCACCTTGTCCTGGATCACCCGCGACATCGGCCGGGCGCCCATCAAAGGATCGAAACCGTGCTCGGCCAGCCAGTCGCGAGCGGCCGGCGTCGCCGAAAGCGACACATTCTTGTCGTGCAACAGCGATTCCAGCTCGATCAGGAATTTGTCGACCACGCGCAGAATGTGATCGAAGCCCAGCGCCTGGAACTGGATCACCGCGTCCAGCCGGTTACGGAACTCCGGACTGAAGCTGCGGCGGATGATCTCCATCGCGTCGGTGCTGTGATCCTGCTTGGTAAAGCCAATCGAACGACGGGCCGCCTGCGCTGCGCCGGCATTGGTGGTCATGACCACGATTACATTGCGGAAATTCGCCTCGCGACCGTTGGTGTCGGTCAGGACGCCCCGATCCATGACCTGCAGCAGAATATTGAAGATGTCCGGATGGGCTTTTTCGACCTCGTCCAACAACAGCACGCAGTGCGGCGTCTTCACGACTTTCTCGGTCAGCAGGCCACCTTGATCGAAGCCGACATAGCCAGGAGGCGCCCCGATCAGGCGGCTTACTGAATGCGACTCCATGTATTCGCTCATGTCGAAACGAATCAACTCGATGCCCAGCTGCAGCGCCAGTTGGCGGGTGACTTCAGTCTTGCCCACGCCGGTGGGACCGGCGAACAGGAAGCTGCCGATCGGTTTATCGGGGTTGGCCAGCCCCGAGCGCGCAAGCTTGATTGCCGAGGTCAGGGTATCGATCGCCGGATCCTGACCGAAGATCACCATCTTCAGGTTGCGCTCGAGATGCTGCAGCACATCTTTGTCGGAAGCGCTGACCTGCTTAGTCGGAATCCGCGCCATCTTGGCGACGATGATCTCGACTTCCTCCACATCGATGCGGCTCTTGCGCAGCTCTGGCGCCAGCAGCTGCTGACGCGCACCGGCCTCGTCGATCACATCGATCGCCTTGTCCGGCAGCAGTCGATCGTGGATATGTTTGACCGACAGGTCGACGGCCGCCTGGATGGCGTCATCGGCATAGCTGACATTGTGGTGGGATTCGTACTTGGAACGTAGCCCGCGCAGGATTTCCACGGCTTCGCCGATGGTCGGTTCGACCACGTCGATCTTCTGGAAGCGGCGGGCGAGCGCGCGGTCCTTTTCGAAAATGGCGCGATATTCCTGGAACGTGGTCGAGCCGATGCAGCGCAGCTCGCCGGAAGCCAGCGCCGGCTTGATGAGATTACTGGCGTCCATGGTTCCGCCGCTGGCCGACCCTGCGCCGATGATGGTGTGGATTTCGTCGATAAACAGCACCGCCTGCGGAATCTTCTTCAGCGCAGCCAGCACCGACTTCAGCCGCTTCTCGAAATCGCCACGATACTTGGTGCCCGCAACCAGCGCGCCTAGATCCAGTGAAAAGATCGTGGCGTCGGCGAGCACAGCCGGCACTTCCTCGTCGACGATGCGCCGCGCCAGCCCTTCTGCAAGCGCGGTTTTGCCTACCCCGGCTTCGCCCACGTAAAGCGGATTGTTCTTGCGTCGGCGGCACAGCACTTGGATGGTGCGTTCCACTTCTTCAGCGCGGCCGACCAGTGGATCGATCTTGCCCTCACGCGCCAAGGCATTGAGGTTGACCGTGAATTCGGTCAGCGGATCGTTCTTGCCCTCGCCCGCCTCGCTGTCACTGCTGGGCTCGATCGCATCGGGACCGCTCGAGTCGCTGTTTTCGCCAGTTTTGGCGATGCCGTGCGACAGAAAATTCACCACATCCAGCCGGCTGATGCCCTGCTGATTCAGATAGTAGACCGCGTACGAATCTTTCTCGCCAAAAATCGCCACCAGCACATTGGCGCCGGTAACTTCGTTCTTGCCGGACGACTGCACGTGGTAAACGGCGCGCTGCAGCACACGCTGGAAGCCAAGCGTAGCCTGCGTGTCGCGCACATCGTCCTCGGCCAAGGTGGCGACCGAAGTGGCGATGGCCTGTTCAAGATCGCCGCGCAGACGCATGAAGTCAGTGCTGCAGGCTTTGAGCACGGTTTCGGCGGAGGGGTTGTCGAGCAATGCCAGGAGCAGGTGCTCGACGGTCATGTACTCATGGCGCGCTTCGCGGGCGTGCTTGTAGCACTGGCCGATGGCGTATTCGAGGTCTTTACTGAACATGGTGGCACTGCCCTCCGAGAATTTCTGCGGGTCGGGGCCAAGTGTGCCCGGTTGGGTCACATCGGGTCCCTGAAGTTTCAGGATGAGTTGCATCATCCCAATGCGGAATACCGAAGATCTGGAACACTGCGTCGTGCCGAAGCACTTGCTGCCTGTCATCCACTGCACAGACCGGGTGATCCATGCCACAGGACGATGCACTCAATGTACGTCTGCACGCTTAGACGAGATGCAAGTTCCGGGCCACTGATGCAGTAATCGGTTGTCCGCAGGGCGTGAGTTGGGGGCGCGCTCAGGCTTTTTCCATCGTGCACAACAGCGGATGTTGGTTGAGTCTGGCGTATTCGTTCACTTGCGCCACTTTCGACTCGGCGATCTCTCGCGTGAACACGCCGCAGACCCCGCGACCGCGGGTATGGACGTGCAGCATGACCTGCGTAGCCTTCTCCAGATTCAGACTGAAGAAGCGCATCATCACCTCCACAACAAAGTCCATGGGCGTGTAGTCATCGTTCAGAATCATTACCGAGTACAGCGGCGGTTTCGCCAGCTCGGGCTTGCTGGTTTCGACGGCAACGCCGTAATCGTGCTCGTGTTCGTGATTGGTTGGCATCGCTCGATTATACCGGGCTGTCGTCCGTGAGGCCGCTTCAACCTCAGCATCCGGCGCCGAACCCGCACTGCCAAAGGTCGGGCGTTCGCGCATGTCCGGGCGCCGAAGCGTGGACGCGCATCGGCCTGCCGGAACACAATGCAGGACCGCAGCGGTCATTCCGGCCGTTCAGTCCAAGGGGAATCGCCCATGTCGTCATCGGTTTTCGCCACGCTTGTCGCCGCCTTCGTCCTCGCCAGTGCTTTCGCACCGGCCGCACAGGCCGAGGATGGCGCTGTCAAATCGCGTCTGGACGCTCGCGGCGTCAAGTATTCCGTCGACGACGACGGCGATTTTAAAGTCACCTACAACTATTCCAAGGAAAAGCGCACCCAACTGGTGTTCGTCAGCGGCAGTACCGAGACGGTCGGCGGGTTTCAGATCCGCGAGATATTTTCGCCTGCAGCACGCGTTGAAAAGGACGGCATCAACGGCGCAAAGGCGCTTGAGCTCATGGCCGAAAGCCGCAAGAACAAGCTTGGCGGCTGGGAACTGAGCGGCGACATCCTGTATTTCGTGATCAAGCTGCCCGACAGCATGGACGGGGCCCAAATGGAGTCGGCGATGGACATCGCCGCCGAGACGGCGGACGACATGGAAATCAAATTCAGTGGCGACCGGGACGATCTGTGATCGCGGCCAATATAACGCTGGCGCTTAGCGTATGAGCTATCGCGAAGGGCGCTTCTGGCAGCCGGACGTGACTGTGGCCACCGTGGTGGTCGCGGACGGTAAGCTGCTATGCGTCGAGGAACGGGTAAACGGCCGGCTGGTCATCAATCAGCCGGCCGGCCACCTGGAACCCGACGAAAGTCTGTTCGATGCCGCGCTGCGGGAAACCCGCGAGGAAACCGGTTGGGATGTACGCCTGACCTCATTTCTTGGCGCGTATCAGTGGAAAGCGGCCGAAAGCGGCCGGCACTATCTGCGTTTCGCTTTCGCAGCCGAACCCGAGCGACATGATCCGACGCGAAAGCTGGACGACGGTATTGTCCAGGCGCTATGGCTGACGCCGGACGAACTGCTTGCCGCCCGAGAGCGGCACCGTAGTCCGTTAGTCTGGCAGGCGGTCGCGGATCACCTCGCCGGCCACCGCTCGCCGTTGACGGTGCTGCAGCATCTGGCATGAGCCGCACATCGTGAGCCCATCACCGATCCCACCCAGAATCATCGTGGGCATGTCCGGCGGCGTGGATTCTTCCGTGGCGGCGCTGCTGCTGCGGGACCACGCCATCATCGACCCGTCGCATCCGGTGGCCGGGCTGTTCATGCGCAACTGGGCGGATGACGGCAGCGGCGATTGTCGGGCCGAAGACGACCGCCGCGACGCGGTTGCGGTCAGTGGCCGGCTAGGCCTGCCGATCCACTTCCGCGATTTCTCCGGAGAGTACTGGTCCGGCGTGTTCGAGCACTTTCTCGCCGAATACGCCGCAGGGCGCACACCGAATCCAGACGTGATGTGCAATCGCGAAATCAAGTTCAAGCATTTTCTGGACGCCGCGCGCGAACTCGGCGCCGAATTCATCGCCACCGGTCACTATGCGCGCGTTCGCGAACTGCATGGCACATGGCAACTGCTGCGCGCTGCCGACCGCAGCAAGGATCAGAGTTATTTCCTCCACCAGCTTGGGCAGAAACAGCTTGCTGCAACCGTGTTCCCGTTGGGCGACCTGATCAAGACCGATGTGCGCCGCATGGCCGCCGATGCCGGCCTGCCCACTGCCGCGAAAAAAGACTCGACGGGCATCTGTTTCATCGGCGAGCGCGATTTCCGCGGATTTCTGTCGCAGTACCTGCCGGCGAAACAAGGGCCGATGGTGACGCCCGACGGCCGTCAGGTCGGCGAACATCCGGGCGTGTTTTACTTCACCCTCGGCCAGCGTGAAGGCCTGCAGATCGGCGGCGTCCGCGGTTTCGCAGCCGCGCCCTGGTTTGTGGTTGGCAAGCGCGTGCACGACAACACGCTCATCGTGGATCAGGGCGCCGATTCGCCTTATCTGCTATCGAGCCGGCTGCGGTCCGAACCGGCGCACTGGATCTCCGGTGCGCCGCCTTCTTCAAGATTCGCCTGCACGGCACAGACCCGCTATCGGCAACATGACGAAGCCTGCGAAGTGGAGGTCATGCCGGACGGCACGCTTGCGGTAGCTTTTGCACGCCCGCAGCGCGCAGTCACGCCCGGGCAGTCGCTGGTGCTGTACAACGGGGAGATCTGCCTGGGGGGCGCAGTGATCGCGGCGACCGATGCGATTCTTGAACAGCAGCATATGGGTCCGGTATTGAAGCCAACACCGACCCTGTGACATTCGCGGCCAAAGCCGCTTCCGCAAAAACGCACCTATATAAAGACCGATATGACCATGGATGTACGTTCACGAGTCCTCGCCCTCGCCGGCTTGTTGCAGGCACTGAAACTGGTGCGGCAGATCGCCGATACCGGCCACGCCGACAGCGAAGGCGAACGCAATACGCTGGACAGCGTTTTCCGCATCGACGCCGCATCGGCCGATGCGGTCTACGGCAACGCACGCGCATTGCGCGGCGGTCTGCTGCTGCTGCGCGATTATTTCACCGACCGCAGCGGCGACCAGGGGCTGCCGAAGCTCGGCATGGCGGTGCTGCAGATCGAACGCCGCTTCGTCGCAGACGAGTCGCTTGCGCAGCAGGTGCTGGACGGCATCCGCACGCTGGAAGGCATCGCCGAACGCCAGGGCAGCATCCATCCGGACGTGATCTCGAAGCTTGGCCTGCTGTACGCCGACACCATCAGCCATCTGCGGCCGAAGGTGATCGTGCAGGGCAACCCGCATTACCTGCAGCAGCCGGAAGTGGTCGCCGAAATCCGCGCCCTGCTGCTCGCCGCGCTGCGCTCTGCAGTGCTGTGGCGGCAGATGGGCGGGACGATGTGGGATTTCGTATTTTGGCGTCGCGCGATGGTGGCTGCGATCGAGGCAGAGTTGGGTTGACGCGAAACCATTTGCCGCAATGACGAAAAAGCCAAGCATGCAATGCCATTTGTAAGAGCGACGGAAGCCGCGACAGGCCGCAGGAAGACTTGTCACAGCCTGTCGAAACTTCCGTCGCTCCTACAGGGGCATGCAAATGACAGGTTTACGCTGTGACCGTATCCGCTACGTCCTTGTAGTCCGCGATCCGATCGAAGTTCATGTAGCGGTAGATCTCCGCGCCATGTGCGTCCAGCACGCCCATATCGGCCATGTATTCGGCCTTGGTCGGAATGCGGCCCAGGCGCGAGCAGATCGCGGCCAGTTCCGCTGAGCCAAGGTACACATTGGCATTCTTTCCAAGGCGGTTCGGAAAGTTGCGCGTAGATGTCGAGAACACGGTTGCGCCTTCGCGCACCTGCGCCTGGTTGCCCATGCACAGCGAGCAGCCGGGCATTTCCATGCGTGCGCCTGCTGTTCCAAACGTACCGTAGTGGCCTTCTTTCGTGAGCTCAGACGCATCCATTTTGGTCGGCGGTGCTACCCATAGGCGGGTCGGGATATCGCGTTTGCCTTCCAGCAGTTTCGCGGCGGCACGGAAGTGACCGATATTGGTCATGCATGAACCGATGAACACTTCGTCAATGGCGACGCCGGAGACTTCCGACAGCGTCTTGACGTCATCCGGATCGTTCGGACAGGCCAGGATCGGCTCATGCACATCGGCAAGATCGATGTCAATCACCGCTGCGTATTCGGCGTCAGCATCGCCGTGCAGCAGCTGCGGATCGGCCAGCCACGCTTCCATTTTCTTGATCCGGCGCGCGATCGAACGCGGGTCGGCGTAGCCTTCGGCGATCATCCACTTCAGCATGGTGATATTGCTGTTGAGGTATTCGATGATCGGTGCCTTGTCGAGATGTACCGTACAGCCGGCGGCGGATCGTTCGGCCGAAGCATCGGACAGCTCGAACGCCTGCTCCACTTTCAGATTCGGCAGGCCTTCGATTTCGAGAATGCGCCCGGAAAAGATGTTCTGCTTGCCCTGTTTCGCCACGGTCAGCAGGCCGGCCTTGATCGCGTACAACGGGATCGCATTGACCAGATCGCGCAGCGTGACGCCGGGCTGCAGCGTGCCTTTGAAGCGCACCAGCACCGATTCGGGCATATCCAGCGGCATCACGCCAGTTGCCGCCGCGAACGCGACCAGACCCGAGCCCGCCGGGAACGAAATACCGACCGGGAAGCGGGTGTGCGAGTCGCCGCCGGTGCCGACGGTGTCGGGCAGCAGCATGCGGTTGAGCCAGCTGTGGATGATGCCGTCGCCGGGACGCAGCGAGATGCCGCCGCGGTTGGAGATGAATTCGGGCAGCGTATGGTGGGTCTTCACATCGACTTGCTTTGGATATGCAGCAGTGTGGCAGAACGATTGCATCACCAGATCGGCGGAGAAACCGAGGCAGGCCAGATCCTTCAACTCGTCGCGGGTCATCGGGCCGGTGGTGTCCTGCGAGCCGACCGAGGTCATCTTCGGTTCGCAGTAGGCGCCCGGACGAATGCCTTGGCCTTCCGGCAAACCGCAGGCGCGTCCGACCATTTTCTGCGCAAGCGAGAAGCCCTTGGTGCTTTCGGCGGGCAGCTGCGGCAGCCGGAACAGGGTCGACGTCGGCAGGCCCAAGACTTCGCGTGCTTTCGCGGTCAGGCCGCGACCGACGATCAGCGGGATGCGGCCACCGGCGCGCACTTCGTCGAACAGCACCTCCGACTTCACCTGGAACTCGGCGATCACGGCGCCGTTCTTCAGCGCCTTGCCGTCGTAGGGACGCAGTTCGACCACGTCGCCCTGCCCCATCTGCGACACGTCGAGTTCGATCGGTAGCGCGCCGGCGTCTTCCATCGTGTTGTAGAAAATCGGCGCGATTTTCGCACCCAGACAAACGCCGCCGAAGCGTTTGTTCGGAATGAACGGAATGTCTTCGCCAGTCCACCACAACACCGAGTTGGTGGCGGATTTGCGGCTGGAGCCGGTGCCGACCACATCGCCGACGTAGGCAACCAGATGGCCCTTGTTCTTCAGATCGAGGATCTGCTGGATCGGGCCGCGTTTGCCGTCTTCCTCCGGCCTGAAGCACGCATCTTCGCGAGCGTTCTTCAGCATCGCCAGCGCGTGCATGGGGATGTCCGGGCGCGTGGTCGCATCGGGTGCCGGCGACAGGTCGTCGGTATTGGTTTCGCCCGGCACCTTGAACACGGTGATGGTCAGACTCTGCGGGACTTCCGGTTTGCTGGTGAACCATTCGGCATCAGCCCAGCTTTGCAGCACGGCCTTGGCGTTGGCGTTGCCGCTTTTCGCCTTTTCTTCGACATCGTGGAAAGCGTCAAACATCAGCAGCGTGTGCTTCAGCGCCTCGGCGGCGATGGTGCCGACCGCGGCATCATCGAGCAGTTCCACCAGCGGATAGATGTTGTAGCCGCCCAGCATGGTGCCCAGCAGTTCGGTAGCGCGCGCACGAGTGATCAGTGCGCAGATTTCTGTGCCGTATGCCACCGCCGCGAGATACGAGGCTTTCACTTTCGCGGCGTCGTCGACGCCGGCCGGGACGCGGTTGGTGATCAGGTCAACCAGCATCTTGTCTTCACCAGCCGGTGGAGTTTTCAGCAGCTCGATGACCTCAGCGGTCTGCTGCGCACTGAGCGGCAGCGGTGGGATGCCGAGCGCGGCGCGTTCGGCGACATGTTGGCGGTAAGCGACGAGCATCTGGAACTCCTGGGTCTGACTGGCTTTGAATAGGGTGTGCGGTGCGGCGCTTCAAACGGTAGGGACGATGAGCTTGAGCCCTTTGAAGTAGTCGCGGAAGAAGCGGTCGTCGCGGGTGATCAAGCCATTGCACTGCAGCAACGCATGGGCACCGATCAGGAAGTCCGGGGCGGCTCGGTGATCTGCTGTGCTGTGCTGCCTTGAACGCTCGCGGAACCTGCGCTGCATTTCGCCGGCGCGCAGGGCCGATTTGGCTTCCAGCGGACTGAACCGGATGCTCATGTCCTCCAGAACGGCGAGCGCATCGGCGCCGTCGCGCAGCGACCCACAGACCTCCGCCAGCGCCACGTCGCAGACCACGACTGGGCCGGCGCTCAGACACTGGCGCAGGCAGGCCTCAGCGGCATCGGCATGGGGGCCGTCTGCCAGCAGGTCGATAAGGACGGAGGAGTCGATGGCGATCACGGCTGCGGTTCGGCTTCGTCAGCGTCATCGATCACGTGACCGCGCACCGCCTGCATGGCCTCATCGGTAGAAGCGAAGCCGTCGAGTTTGAAGCGACCGCGGGCGCGTGAAATGGCATCGTCTACGGATTTGCGCAGCACAATCCGGCTGCCTTCCAGCTCAACCTTGAGTACGCTGCCCTTGGTCAACCCAAGCGCATCGCGTACGGCTTTGGGCAGCGTAATCTGGCCTCGTTCGGCAACTGTCGCTTCCATTGGCATATTTCCAATGCGGTATGGCGCAATAATACATACTTTAAAATACATACTCCAGATTATCGTGATGGCATTGCTGTTCTTGGCACCATCACCCGTGCAGGCCGCAATCCGGCAAGCCACTGTCGTCGTTAATAGTCACTGGAGAGTGATAATCGGTCGTCCTAACCCGTGGAGCCTGACATGCGCGATGCCTTCGGTACCCGCACCCGCCTCGATATCAACGGCCGTTCCCTGACCTATTTCAGTCTGCCGCGACTCGAATCGCGCTTCGGATCGCTAGCCCGCCTGCCCTATTCGATGAAGATTCTGCTGGAGAACCTGCTCCGGCATGAGGACGGCCTGACCGTTCTGCCGGCGCATGTCGAAGCTGTCGCTCAGTGGGATGCGATGAAAGAGCCTGATACGGAAATCGCGTTCATGCCGGCGCGGGTGGTGCTGCAGGATTTCACCGGCGTCCCTTGTGTGGTGGATCTTGCCGCCATGCGCGATGCGGTCGCCAAGCTCGGCGGGCGGGCGGATCAGATCAATCCGCTGATTCCCTCGGAGCTCGTGATCGACCATTCGGTGCAGGTCGATGTATTCGGCAAGGCTGAGGCGCTGGATCTCAACGGCCAGATCGAGTTTTCGCGTAACCAGGAGCGCTACAGCTTTCTGCGCTGGGGCCAGAAGGCATTTGCCAATTTCAAAGTGGTTCCGCCCAATACCGGCATCGTCCATCAGGTCAATCTTGAGCATCTGGCCCGCGTTGTGATGGCGCGGGAAATCAACGGCGAGTGGTACGCCTTCCCCGACACCGTGTTCGGCACCGATTCGCACACCACGATGATCAACGGCATCGGCGTGCTGGGTTGGGGCGTGGGCGGTATCGAAGCCGAAGCGGCGATGCTGGGCCAGCCCTCGTCGATGCTGATTCCGCAGGTAGTTGGCTTTGAATTCACCGGCAAGCTGCCGGAAGGCGCAACCGCCACCGATCTGGTCCTCACCGTCACCCAGATGCTGCGCAAGTTCGGCGTGGTGGGCAAATTCGTCGAATTTTTTGGCGAGGGCCTGCAGCATCTGCCGCTGGCCGACCGCGCGACGATCGCTAACATGGCTCCGGAATACGGCGCGACTTGCGGCATTTTTCCGATTGACGCCGAATCGTTGACCTATCTGCGCCTATCCGGCCGCAGCGAAACGCAGATCGCGCTGGTCGAGGCCTATGCCAAAGCGCAGGGGATGTGGCACGACACAGACACGCCGCAAGCGACCTACTCGGCCACGCTTGCGCTGGATCTTGCCGGGGTCAAACCATCCCTGGCAGGCCCGAAACGCCCGCAGGACCGCGTGCTGCTGGAAGCCGTGCAGGCCGATTTTCACATCAACCTGCTGGGCTTGACGGCCACCCGCAAGCCCCGGCGCGAGGACACCACGCGCATGGATGCCGAAGGCGCCGCGCAGCCTCAGGCCGAGCATTTGGCATCCAAGCCGAAGACGAAGATCCGCATTCGCGATGCCGACTGCGAGCTTACCGACGGCTCGGTAGTGATCGCCGCGATCACCTCCTGCACCAACACCTCCAATCCGGCGGTGATGCTGGGCGCCGGCCTGCTCGCGCGCAACGCGGTGGCGAAAGGTCTGAAGACCGCACCGTGGGTCAAAACCTCGATCGGCCCGGGCTCGCTGGTCGTCACCGACTATCTGAAGAAAGCCGGGGTGCTTACCCACCTGGAAGCGTTGGGATTCTTCGTGGTCGGTTACGGCTGCACGACCTGTATAGGCAACTCCGGCCCGCTGCCCGATGAAGTTTCCAAGGGGATCGCCGACGGCGATCTTGCGGTCGCTTCGGTGCTTTCGGGGAACCGCAACTTCGAAGGTCGCGTCCACCCGGAAGTGAAAATGAATTATCTGGCATCGCCGCCATTGGTGGTGGCCTATGCGCTGGCAGGCACGGTCGATATCGACCTCACCACTCAGCCCTTGGGCACCGGTAGCGATGGCCAACCCGTCTATCTGCGCGATCTCTGGCCCACCAACAAGGAAATCAGCGACACCATCGCCGCCACCGTGGGGCCCGAGATGTTCGCCAGGAACTATGCGGATGTGTTCAAGGGCGACAGCCGCTGGAACAATATCGCATCGCCCGAAGGCGAATCCTTCCGCTGGGACGACACCTCCACCTACATCAAGCATCCGCCCTATTTCGACGGCATGACGATGGCTGTCGGCACGATCGATGATATTCACGGCGCACGCGTCATGGGCGTGTTCGGCGATTCCATCACTACCGACCACATCTCTCCGGCCGGTAGCATCAAGGCCAACTCGCCCGCAGGCGAGTTTCTGCAGGCCCGCGGCGTGGCGCCCGCCGATTTCAACAGCTATGGCTCGCGTCGCGGCAACGACGACGTGATGGTGCGCGGCACCTTCGCCAACATCCGCATCAAGAACCTGATGCTGGGGGGCGAGGAAGGCGGCAACACCCTGCACTTCCCTTCGCGCGAAACCTTGGCCATCTACGACGCAGCGATGCGCTACAAGGCCGATGGCGTGCCGTTGGTGGTCATGGCCGGCAAGGAATACGGCACCGGTTCCAGCCGCGACTGGGCGGCAAAGGGCACCAACCTGCTGGGGGTGAAGGCGGTGATCGCCGAAAGCTTCGAGCGCATCCATCGCTCCAATCTGGTGGGTATGGGCGTGCTGCCGCTGCAGTTCGAGGAGAGCCAGAACGCGCAGACGCTGGGGTTGAATGGCTCCGAAGTCATCGATATCACCGGCCTCGATGACGGCGCTGCAAAGGTCGCCACCGTGGTTGCCCGCGGCGCCGATGGCAGCGAACGGCGCTTCACCACCCAGGTTTTGTTGCTGACCCCGAAGGAGATCGAATACTTCAGGCACGGCGGAATCCTGCATTACGTGCTGCGGCAACTGGCCTCGAAGTAAAGCGTCTGCCCCCGCATCCGGATGAGCGGACTTCCGTCAGTCGCCGTGTGGTGCTGCATCCGGGAGGCTCATAAGCCTCCGAAACATACGGCAGCGTCTTGCGGCCCCCTAGAGCCTATGCTCCAATCCAAGGGATAAACCAGAACCGCAATCCAGCGGTCGGACAACAGGTGGAGGGCCTAATGAATCTTGAACGTCCGTGGCTTGCGAGTTATCCCGCAGGCGTGCCTCAAGAGATCGATCCGGAAGAGTTTCCATCGATCGTATCCGTGCTGCAGTCGTCGCTGGAGAAATATCGCGATCGTCCGGCGTTTTCAAACATGGGCCGGTCCATCACCTACGCCGAGGTCGATAACTACAGCAAGCAGTTCGCCGCCTATCTGCTGGGCGAGCTGAAGCTCAAGAAAGGCGACCGCGTCGCGATCATGATGCCAAACTGTCTGCAGTATCCGGTCGCCATTTTCGGCGTACTGCGCGCTGGATTGACGGTGGTCAACACCAATCCGATGTACACGGCCCGTGAGTTGAAACATCAGCTGGTCGATTCCGGCACCAGCGCAATTCTGGTGTTCGACAATTTCGCCAAGACGGTGCAGGACGTACTTGCCGAAACACAGGTCAAACATGTAATCACCACCGGCCTGGGCGACATGTTGAGTTTCCCGAAAGGCGCGATCGTCAATTTCGTAATGAAATACGTGAAGAAGTTGATCCCGGAGTTCGACATCCCCGGCGCCGTCCGTTTCAAGAACACCCTCACGCTCGGTCAAATGCATACATTGCCCAACGTGGATATCGCTTCGAGCGATATCGCCTTCCTGCAGTACACCGGCGGTACCACCGGCGTCGCCAAGGGCGCGATGCTAACCCACCGCAATCTGGTCTCTAACATGCAGCAATCGAATGCATGGATCAGCGCCAATACGCGCGTGGGCTCGGAAATCATCATTACTGCCCTGCCGCTGTACCACATCTTCGCGCTTACAGCGAATTGCCTGGTCTTTATGAAGCTCGGCGGACAAAACCACCTCATCACCAATCCTCGCGACATGCCGGGCTTCGTGAAAGAACTCAGCTCGATTCCTTTCACCGCGATCACCGGCGTGAATACTCTATTTAATGGTCTGCTGAA
>JAYVSK010000035.1:0-2321 GCA_043775395.1 Lysobacter sp.
GCGATGCAGAGCACCGCGGCACCGAGGGCCAAAGCACGCGCCTTGCTCACAGGCCGAGCGTTTTCAGCCGGTTCGCCTGCGCGCGCAGCACGCTGGCCGGGTTGGACGCGAACAGGCCATGCAGGCCGAGGAACTGATTCACTTCATCGAGGTGGTTCCAGCCGTAGTCGTCGCGCAGCACCGTGCCCCAGTGCGACGAACAGCGGCCGACCAGGCCGTCGTTCTGCTCGAAGCCGAACACCACGCTGCCGGCGCCCAGCACCGGGTCGCTGACATCGAGGATATTGGTGAGCACCGAGGTGCCGCTGAGCGAGTAATAGCGGATGCCATTGACCGAAGCCGCGCCGCTGCCGCAGCGGGTAGTGGGCTTGCCCTGCGGGTGCAGCATGTTGAAGCGGGTCGAACCGGCGGTGCTGAGCGAAGACAGCGCACCCAGCGCGTTCTGCGGGTCGCTGTTGCCCGAGATGGCGCCAAGGAACCCGCTGAGCGCGTTGACGAACGCGGCCAGCGTTGCGCGCAGCGGAGAACCGGGCGGCAGCGTCGCGTTGAGGGCATCGGCCATCGGCGCGCCGGTGTTGGGCGAACCCAATACCGTCACCGAGGCCACCAGATCCGGACGCACCGAGGCGACATAGCGCACAGTCGGGCCGCCGTGACTGTGGCCGATGAGATTGAATTTCTGCTTGCCAGTGACCGCACGCAAAGTATCCAGATCGCGGATCAGCTGTTCGCCGCGCACTTCGCTGTAATTGCTGGCCGACACGCTGGCGGTATAGACCTGCGCGCCCCCGGCCTTCAGCTCGTTGCCGATGCCATACCAGTAATCGTAGACGCCCAGGACCGAATCGAATCCGAGCAGCCCGTGCACCAACACGATCGGGTGTTTGGTCTGGGTGTAGGTCGACTGCGCCTGCGCGGCGATCGAACACATACACAGCAGCAGGGCCGCCAACGCGCGGCCAAAAACACGATAATTCATCCGCTCCCTCCTGGGAATCTACATTTGACAAACAAACCAGGGCCACATCAATACGGCACCGAATGGAAATCGAATCTAGAGTGCTTTCAGGAGACTGTCATCTTGCAGAGCAGCATTCATCGAAAATCGAACATCGCGTCGATCATTTTCAACAAGAATGGTCGCGGCAGGCGGCACGCCCACCGCGATAACGCACGACTAATGCCCGGCTTCGATGGTGAACTTGCTGAAAGCCACGCCCAACGACCAGCCTTTGCCCTTGCCCGACAGCGCCAGCGAAACTTTGCCGTTGGTCATGGCCTGCGCAGATGCGCTGTTTGCGGCGGAAGCATGCGCCTCGGCGGTCGCATAGCTGCCGAGCACATCGCGAATGTCATCGACATTGGCGAACTCGCCGAAGCCGTTGCGGATCTTGTACTTGCCGAAGGTGAGACCGCCGCCCTTGGTTTCGATCTTCACCGACAGCCGTTGGCCGTTGTTGCAGCTTACGTTGCCGGTGCCGGACGCAGTCTTGTAAAAAGCCGACCAGCCGGACAGGTTGTAGGTCATTTTGCAGGTCAGGCTGCCGGCCATCGCAGCGGGCGACGCGGCCAGCGCAAGGCACAGCGCCAACGTGCGTATCGAAATCGTTCGCGCAGTAGAGGGCGGAATCGTGGGCAAAAATGTACGCATGGGCGTTCTCCAACGGGGGATGCATCGTCGCTCGCACGCCGGCTTGGCCGGCGTAAAAGACCGCACTGAGCATGCGCTTGCGCCGATGAACGTCGCAACAAATCGTTAGAATCCGTGCAACTTGCATCAGGACGCACGATGGACACACCCTCAGAACGCAGCGACAACACCGCCACCGCAGCACCGCGCTTGACCCAAACCGAGGCGCGCATCCTCGGTAGCCTGGTCGAGAAGGCCGTGACCACGCCCGATGTCTATCCGCTCACGCTCAACAACGTCGTACTGGCCTGCAACCAGAAGACCGCGCGCGAGCCGACGATGAACCTCAACATCGGCGACGTCGGTCATGCGCTGCGGCAAATGGAAGTGCGCGGCCTTGTCAAATCCGAATACGGCGCGCGCAGCGAACGCTATCTGCACAGGATGGACAAGGTGCTCGATCTCACGCCCGCACAGACAAGCCTGATCTCACTGCTGATGCTGCGCGGCCCGCAAACCCTGCACGAGCTGCTGACGCGCAGCGAGCGCCAGCATCGTTTCGCCGATATCGACGACGTGCGCCACACCTTGGAGCGTCTGGCCGAACGCGATACACCGATGGTGCGCCGGCTGTCGCGCGGCGGCGGCCAGCGCGAGGATCGCTACGCGCAGTTGCTGAGCGGCGAACCGG
>JAYVSK010000036.1:0-2678 GCA_043775395.1 Lysobacter sp.
ATCTCACCGGCCTGCCCATGGACCAGCTGCTCATCGTCACCACCGGCGGCACCATCGACAAGATCTACTTCGACGACAAATCCGATTACCAGATCGGCGATCCGCAGATCGGACGGATTCTCGAAGAACTCGGCGTCGCCTTCCGCTTCAGCGTGATTCCGATCCTGCGCAAAGATTCGCTGCACATCACCGCAGCAGACCGCGATCTGCTGCGCGCGACCATTGCTGCGCAGGCCGCTCGCCATGTTCTGGTGACCCACGGCACAGACACCATGGTCGATACCGCGAAAGTGCTGAGCACAATTGCCGACAAAACCATCGTATTGACCGGCGCGCTCAATCCCGCGCGCTTTCGCGGCTCCGACGCCGAGTTCAACGTCGGCACCGCGGTGGGCGCAGTGCAGTCGCTGCCGGCCGGCGTCTACATCGCAATGAACGGCCGCATATGGGACCCGCTGAAAGTGCGCAAAAACGTCGACGCGAATCGTTTCGAAGCGGCAAGCTGACACGACAGCGCTTCGATCCCGATCACGATTCCATCTGCAGCTACGGGCACTACACACAAAACCCCGACCGAAGCCGGAGTTTTGTGTGATCGTCATCAACGGGCAAGATCAACAGCCCGGAAATTTGAAATCCTGGATACGGGTCTGCCAGCCGCCGCTTGGACGATACATGCCGACCATCCAAAAGGTGCAATCATCGACCGGGTCCACGCTGACCTGATAGTAGTCGCCCCAGCGGCCGGAGGTTTCAGCAGCGACGCCGGCCGCGACAGTGGTTTCGGCCACCGACATGACGCCCAGCGGATCCGCGGCAGTGCGGCCGGTGTAGCGCAGCGATGCGAATAAGGTCGGCGTGCTGGTCTTGGTGACGTTGTAGCCCATGCCCATGTTGCCGAACTTGTCCATGGCAATCGAAGCCATCAGATGATGGGTGTTGATATCCCCCGGGCTGAAGGTGCCTTCCTGATAGAGCGACCAGTTGCCCGCACCGACCTTGCGCAGCTCGAACCAGCGTACACCGGCATCGACCGGAGTTTTGCGGGTACGACCGGCGTTCTGGTTGGTCGCGAACGTTCCGGTGATCGATTCATGCGTTCCGAAATTGCGATAGCTGAGCTGATTGAGCAAAACCTCGCGGATCGGATCGAGCTTGGAGGTCGAGCCCGGCTGCGGGACGGTTGCAAACGTCGAATAGTTGGTGAACCAGCTGTTGAACTCGGTGATCGGGATCCGCGGCAGCGTGGTGATGCCGCTGTTCGCCGGCGTGCTCCAGTCAATATTGATTTCATACAAGTCGAGGAAATCCTGGCTGCCGTTCGCAGCGGCGCCGACATGCGCTTCGTCGTCGTTGTGACGGGCAAGGATCTGTTTGCGGCCTGCGGGTGCCGCGGTGCTGCCGTAGAACGTTGCCGGAGTCACGATCTGAAAACCATAGCCCGCAAGTTTCGGGATGCTGGCGAAGCGCTGCGCAGGACGCGCGGTGGCGCCGTTGAGCATGTTGGCACGATCAAATGCGTACAGGCTCTGCTGCGCCCCGCCTTCGTTGTCGCCGCAGACGTAGGCATCGTTCCAGATGCCGCAGTGCGGGTAATCGGGCAGCGACGGCGTCGCGTAGTTGTAAGCCCACCAGCCGCCCGTTACCGGGTCGGAGGTCTTCGAGACATAAGTACAGATATTGGAGGTGTCCAGCACCAGCATGAACCAGCGCGCGGCCTGACGGTCGTAGAGCACGATCGGATCGCCGCCGTCGGCAGCACAGGCGCTGCCCGCAGGCGCCAGCGAACCGAACGCGGTCGGCCCGGCCAACAGCGTACCGGTTTTGCTGTAGACCTTGAACGTGGTCGAAGTGCCGTTGACCGCGTAGATCACATGATTGGCGCCCACTTCCACCACCGGGTCGCCGGGGCTCACGCCGGTGTTGGGATTATTGATGTTGACCCGGCTTTCGCTGGCTTTGGCGCGGAGACGGGCCGGCATCTTGTCGTCGAACATCTGCTGCAGCTCACCGAGCCGGTCGCTGGCGGTGGCCTTCGACGCCGCGGCGTGGGGCAGCGTGCTGCCGATTGGCGTGTATTGCCGGCGATGCGCTTCGCGGATGCCCATGCCTGGGCTCCAAGGCGCTGCTTTGGGAAGATTGCGCAAGTCGACATTGACGCTGTAGGGCGTGACCGGGTTGCCGATGAGCGGCCGGGTCGGATTGACCGACGTGCCTGCCTTCGGAGGTGCTGCCATCACCGCGCACGGCAGCAACAGCAGTAACGCTGCTATCTTCGCCGTCGCTGGGAAAATCGTTGATCTCATTAAAACTCTCCTTCGAAATCAGAACTGCATGATGCATACGACGACAGATCCATCGCATCACCGATCAAACGTCTGAAGGTGCGCGCCCGCCGCCACTGCGCTTTGACCGACAGACCGAAAGCTTGCCGAACGCAATGAACGTATCGGCACATCGCACAGTGCGTCAACTGACTTTCAATGCGCAGGTGCCGGCTTGATTCGCATCGCCGCAAACAACTGATTTCATTGAACGGATCGGCACCGCCAAACGTCTTCCGCATCATAAGGCCCGCGCGATGCAGCCGTTTTTGTGCGGGACAACATCACTATGCGCAGAAACATGGATACCCCATCCGGCATCAGCCGGGGAACATCAGATCAAAGCATGTCTGC
>JAYVSK010000037.1:0-1621 GCA_043775395.1 Lysobacter sp.
GGCGCGGCCTGCGCAAAGGCCAGCTGGGTGCAGGCGAAACCGAAGAGCGCGGCGGCAAGCGTGTGGCGGCGCAACATGGGCAATGCTTCCGTTGAGGACAGCGCCCGAGCATAGCCGCTGTCATCGCGTTGGGAAGTAACCGGAAGTCACGGTCTGCGGGGTCAGGCTCCACGCAGCATCTAAGCAACTGATCTTTGACCTGCATGACGATGATCAAGCCCTATGCGCGGCGTGAAACGCTACCAACCGCCAGCGCGGGGCTGAAGCGCATCCTGCGCATGCTCGCGCGTCGAATAAAAAACTCTACTTATTGATAAAGACGACGGGGAGCATCAAGCCCCCCGTCGTCACATATCGGTGATCGTTGACGGTAGTCGTTCACCAGACAGACCGACAGTTCAGGAAACAGCCGATGCATTCGGTCTCGTTCGTATGGATACTCAGAGCGGCAGCCCGTATCGATTGACCCGAATCCCGATCTGCACGCCATCGCGTTGGATATTGCGGGCGATGATCGCCACATTGTTGGGCCCGCCGATCACATGCGTGTTGCCCAGCGTGATCTCGTTCATGCTGAAGGGCAGCGATGCGATCGTTGTCAGTTTTCCATCCCTGCCGGCCTGCCACACGCTCTGTATGCGAGTGCGATGGAACGCGGGATAGCCGACGACGATCAGCTCGCCTTCGCTGGACAGTGCATGGCCTTGGGGCACGATATTCTGCAGTGCATCGAAGACCTGCATATGCGGCCAGAACGGGCCCTGCAGATCGAATCGGGTCACCGTATCCGCTCCTCCGGCGGCATTCTTGTTCGAGGTGCGGCTGACGATCGCAACCGTGCGATCGTTGGCCAGCAACGCCACGGTCGCGTTCTGGGGCGGAACCGGCAGCGACTGCCACTGGCCGCCGAAGCCATGGTTGTGGATGAGTTCACGAAATCCGCTGCTTTGCTCGATAAGCGCGAATGCTTCGCCTTCGGCATTCATTACCGAATGCGTGAGGCGCGCGCCGTGCGGAATCACCCAGGTCGACAGCGTGGTCCATTGCCCCGTCCATGGAGCGAACTGCTCCAGAATCAGATCGGTGGTGCCGAAACTGTTCCAGCAGGCTTTGACGTGGCGGATCGTTTCGTTGCCCTGCATCGGCATGCGGAATGTCGAAGCGGTCATGGATTGGCCCGCCTGCGGGCATGCGGGAACCACCGAAAGCACGTCGACGGTTCCGTTACCTGTAGCACGGAACACGCCGAGTTCGTCGCCCGATGCATTGCTCAGGGTTCCGACGAACAGTGCCGTGTTCTCGACCGGGATACTGGCATCCAACAGCTTCATTTCGCCGGGCAGCGTGGTTTGCCAGATGACCTGCGCGCTGTAGCGGGAGCGCATTTCCAGCCGCGTTTCATCGCCGTTGAACCCAGAGGTGACAAAGCAGTCCAGACGCTGGCCGGATTTTGCATACACGCCGCATTCCGATATGGGATTGATCTGCGACAGTCCCCAGACCCACGGAATCTGTCCCTGCGCATTGAACGTGTACAGATGTACGAAATCGTAGCGGTTGCTCCACGGCGGTCTGTTGAACGACTGCAGATGCACAAAGCTATTTTCGTCCACAGCCACGC
>JAYVSK010000038.1:0-6013 GCA_043775395.1 Lysobacter sp.
GTGGAAGTCAACGCCGTCGACGGCGGCGGCATCGGCCATGTCGCCGAAGGCTTCGTGAATGTGCCAATTTCCAGCAATACCGCGATCCGTCTGGTCGGATGGCAGAAGAAAGATGCCGGCTATATTGACAACGTGTTTGGCCAGCGCACTTTTCCTACTTCCGGCATCACCCAGAACAACGCCAATCGGGTCGAGGACAACTACAACGATGTCGATACCACCGGTGCGCGTCTGGCGCTGAAGATCGATCTCAACGACAACTGGACCATCTCACCCACCATCATGGGTCAGCACCAGAAGGTTAACGGCAACTTCGCCTACGACACCACGGTCGGGCAGGGCCGGATCAGCCACGCCTACCCGGAATCCGGCGAAGACCGCTGGGCGCAGGCCGCACTCACGGTGCAGGGCAAGATCGGCAACTTCGATCTGACCTACGCCTTCGCCCACCTCAAACGCGATGTCGATACGGATACCGACTACAGCGACTACGGCTTCTGGTACGACACGCTGCTGGGTTACGGCGCCTACTTCTACGACGACAGCGGCGCTCTGGTGAATCCGGCGCAGTACATCCAGGCGAAAGACGGCTACAAAAAAACCAGTCACGAACTGCGCATCGCCTCGGCGCAGGATCAGCGCCTGCGCTTCGTCGCTGGCCTGTTCTGGATGGACCAGTCGCACGATATCCAGCAGCGCTACCGCATCGACGGTCTCGCATCGGTCTTGTCCGTACGCGGCTGGGAAGACACCATCTGGTTGACCCAGCAGGAGCGCAAAGACCACGACGAAGCGATCTTCGGCGAGCTGGCATTCGACGTTACCGACAAGCTCACCGGCACCGTCGGCTTTCGCCATTTCCGCGCCGACAACGCGCTGAAGGGCTTCTTCGGCTTCGCCAACGGTTATGCCTCGCAGGGCAGTCAGCAGCCGCAGAATCGCTATGGCGAGGCTTCCTGCATCGTCCAATACGGCACCAATCCAGCTAACTGGCCGTCATTCAACGGTGCGCCCTGCAAAGTGTTCGATAAGGACGTGCAGGAGAAAGACACGCTGGGCAAGGCCAATCTGTCGTACAAGTTCACGCCGGATAAAATGATGTATTTCACCTGGTCTGAAGGCTATCGCCCGGGCGGCATCAACCGCCGCGGGACGCTGCCGCCGTATCTCACCGAGTTCCTGACCAACTACGAGATCGGCTGGAAGACGTCGTGGCTGGACAACCGCCTCACTTTCAACGGCGCGGCGTTCCGGCAGATATGGGACGACTTCCAGTTCTCGGTGCTGGGCTTGAACGGCCTGACCGAAATCCGCAACGCCAACCAGGCGCGCATCCAAGGCCTGGAAATGGATGTGAACTGGGCCGCGACCTACAACCTCAAGCTGTCGGGCGGTTTAGGCATCTACGACGCCGAATTGACCGAAGACTATTACAGCGGAACCAACCTGCAGGCGCCCAAAGGCACCCGCCTGCCGGTGACCGCCGACTACAAGGGCAATCTGACCGCGCGCTATACCTTCGACATCGCCGATTACGAAGCCTATTGGCAGAGCTCGGTCGTGCACGAAGGGCGTCGCACTTCGGATCTGCGCATCGTCGAGCGCAATATCCTTGGCGATCTGCCGTCGTACACCCTCGTTGATTTTGCTTTGGGCGTACGCAAGAACAACTGGTCGGTCGACCTGTACGTCAAGAACTTGCTCGACGAGAACGCCCAGTACGGTCGTAATGTGCAGTGCCCTGAACAGATTTGTGCGGCGCAGGTCTACAGCGTGTCGGGTCAGCCTCGTACCTTAGGCATCAAGTTCAGCCAGAACTTCTGACCGCGGACGGCTGCTTTCTTGATGCACGACCAGCAGGCCGCTTCCGGGCGGCCTGTTTTTTTGGTTCGATCTGTTGGATTCAGATTGGTTACACAGAAGGCCAGAACAAAATCCACCGCAGACAGGCCAAAAAACGGGGCGCCAATGGCGCCCCGTTATCTTTCAAGCTGTTCGGATCGACGATTTCAGCGTGCTTAGCTCAACGGCGCAGTTTCGCCAGCAGACGCAGCAGCTCCAGATACAGCCACACCAGCGTGACCATCAGGCCGAACGCGCCGTACCACTCCATGTATTTCGGCGCGCCGGCTTCGACGCCGTTTTCGATGAAGTCGAAATCCATGACCAGATTGAGCGATGCGATCACCACGACAAACAGGCTGAACCCAATGCCGATCAGGCCGGACTCGTGGATGAAGGGAATCTTGATGCCGAACAAGCCCAGCCCGATCGTGGCCAGATAAATCAGTGCGATCCCGCCGGTCGCCGCAGCGACGCCGAGTTTGAAGTTTTCGGTCGCCTTGATCAGGCCGGAGCGGTAGGCAAACAGCAGGGCGAACATGATGCCGAACGTCAGCATCACCGCCTGCAGCACGATGCCATGGAACTGTGCGTTGTAGATGGCCGAGATGGAACCGAGGAAAAAGCCTTCGACCAGCGCGTAAAGCGGAGCGGTGACCGGCGACCATGCCTTCTTGAAGGTGGTGACGAGGGCCAGAATCAGGCCACCGATAGCGCCGCCGATGAGGTATCCCATTGCACCCGGCGCAACTTCGCCGTCCGGCGTCATGGTCTGCGACCAGGCGAAGGCTGCGGTGAGCACGGTCATGAGAAGCAGCAGACCGGTTTTATTGACGGTGCCGTTGAGGGTCATCGTGCCGCCATCGCCCGCGACGATGCTGCCGCTGCCGATGTCAAGGAACGTGGAATCTTTGAGGGCCGGGTTGCTACTGCGCAGCATGGTGTCTCCTTGGAAGACGTCTGGCGTCTGCGGATTCGAGGGTTGGGCGACAAGCATACCGCCAGCGGCCTAGGCTTGTCCGCGTTGACAGCGCGCCCCCAGCTTCGGACAATACCAGCTGGCCAGATGCGGATCGTTCATCGTCCCGGCCGCCGCTCATCGGCGGGGTATAGCGCAGTCTGGTAGCGCGCCTGCTTTGGGAGCAGGATGTCGGGGGTTCGAATCCCTCTACCCCGACCAATTCTGGCTGCTGAATCCGGTGTGCTTGATTCCATCCGCACGGCTATCATGCGCTTATGCGTCCGTAGCTCAACCGGATAGAGCACCGGCCTTCTAAGCCGGCGGTTGCAGGTTCGATTCCTGCCGGGCGCGCCAATGCGGTAAAGCGACACAGGCTCGGCAGGATGGTCGGGCGGCGGGAGCCTAGGAGGCGATTCCGCGCAAATCTAGAGTTGAAGTTTTCGCGTTTTCAGTGGTGGATGTAGCTCAGTTGGTTAGAGCACCGGATTGTGATTCCGGGGGTCGCGGGTTCAAATCCCGTCTTCCACCCCATTGTTTTTGTTACACTAGTTTACCGGGCCGTTAGCTCAGTTGGTAGAGCAGTTGACTCTTAATCAATAGGTCGAAGGTTCGAATCCTTCACGGCCCACCATCGTTATCTCAGTCGAGTCAAAAACCGTTTCAAAGCTACGTTTGCTGCCTGAGCTTACGATATCTAGTGCCACCCGGAGTGCGTTCCCGGACGGATTAAGACCTGATCCCTTCAAAGCCTGTGAGTTCCGACTAACGCCTGGCCCTCGCCAGGCGTTTCGTTTTTCAGATCGGGCACTATCTGCGCGCAGTGCTTTAGAATGCAGCCTATGCGAGGGTGGCGAAATTGGTAGACGCAACAGATTTAGGTTCTGTCGCCGAAAGGTGTGGGGGTTCGAGTCCCCCCTCTCGCACCATTACAGGATGGGAATAGCAGTACGGTGACAAGTTCGGGCTGGATCTGGCGAGCGGCCACGGCTGATGCATCGCTCATCTGCGTGACCGCAGTCACTTCCTGCCGTTGCGGCTTCCGCGAAACTGGCGGTAATGCCGTTAATCGGCCAAACTGTCTCGTTGCGCCGGGATGGGTTGCCTCTGCCGCCCACGGTAGGCTTTCCCAAGTCGCTCTCATTCGCTAAACCAACCACCATCACGGGCCGTGGTCCACACTGCGGCAGCAGGAGTTGTTACCAATGCAAGTTTCAGTCGAATCCGTGGGTAGCCTCGAGCGCCGCATGACCTTGCGCGTGCCGACCCAGCATGTTGAAGGCCAGATTGGCGGTCGCCTGCGTGAAATCGCGCGCACAGCCAAGATCAAGGGCTTTCGTCCGGGCAAAGTGCCGGCCAAAGTGATCGAGCAGCGCTACGGTGCCCAGGTGCGCAGCGAGGTTGTCGACGAGCTGCTGCAGCAGGGTTTCGATCAGGGCATTCGCGAAAACGAACTCCGTCTCGCTGGCGCACCGCGGATCGAGCCGTTCCTGGAAGCGGCCGCAGACGAACTGGCCTTTGTCGCCACCTTCGAAGTGGTGCCGGATTTCGGCGATATCGATGTGGCCGGCCTTCAAGTGGTGCGCAACACTGCCGAAGTAACCGAGGACGATATCGATCGCATGATCGAAAACCTGCGTCTACAGCGCCGCAGCTGGACCCTGGTCAACCGTGCAGCCCAGGCAGGCGATGCTGCCGACGTGGAAACCTGGTCGATCATCGACGGCGAACGTCTGCCGGCTGAAGGCGGCGAGCGCGGCGTGACCGTCATCGGTTCCGGCGCCATGTTTGTCGACATCGAGAGCGCGCTGATCGGTATGAATGCTGGCGAAGAAAAATCGCTTGTTGTGAATTTTCCGGAAGATTGGCGCGTGCCGCAGCTTGCCGCCAAACAGGCCGAAGTGCACGTCAGGATCGAGCAGATCTCCGAGCCCTTCATGCCTGAGGTGGATGCCGAGTTCATCAAGAGCTTCGGTGTGAAATCGGCCGATATGGCGCATTTCCGCACCGAAATCCGTAACAACCTTGAGCGCGAGCTTAAGGGCTCGCTGATGAACCGCCTGCGCCGCGAAGTCGGCGAGCAGTTGATCGTCGCGTACGCGCACGTCGAGATGCCGGCTGGTGTGGTCGACAACGAAGCGCGCGCCATGGTTGCCCAGACCGTTGAACAGGCGCGTCGTCAAGGGCGCGAGATCGAAGCGCCCGCCGAGGCCTACCGCGATTTCATCGAACCGGCGCGCAAGCGCATCACCGTTGCGCTGCTGGTCGGCGAAATCGCACGTCGCAACCAGCTCTCTCTCGATCCCAAACGTCTGAACGAAACGCTGCGTCTCATCGCATCCACCTACGAAGAGCCGCAGCAGGTCATTGATTTGTACCGCAACGATCGCCAGCTCATGTCGGGCTTGCAGAACCGCGTGATGGAAGAGCAGGTTATCGACTGGATCGCCGAGCGCGCGACGCATACCGACGTGCCGCTCAGTTTCCAGGAAGCGATCGCCCCGCAGTGATTCGGGTCGATTCTCCGCATCGCCTGCGCATGTCTGCGCGGGCCTTCCGCAACAACATCAGGTGGCGCAACGCATGAACAGCCTTGAGACCAGAGCACTGAACCTCGTTCCGATGGTGGTCGAACAGACCAGCCGCGGCGAGCGCGCTTACGACATCTATTCCCGCCTTCTCAAAGAGCGCGTGATCTTTCTGGTAGGTGGGGTCGACGACCACGTTTCTAACGTGATCGTTGCGCAGCTGCTGTTCCTGGAAGCGGAAAATCCTGAAAAAGACATCAGCCTGTACATCAACTCGCCCGGTGGCGTGGTGACCGCAGGCATGGCGATCTACGACACCATGCAGTTCATCAAACCGGACGTCAGCACGATCTGCGTCGGTCAGGCCTGTTCGATGGGTGCCTTTCTTTTGGCGGCGGGCGCCAAGGGCAAGCGCTATGCGCTGCCCAATGCCCGGGTGATGATCCACCAGCCTTCGGGCGGTTCGCAGGGCCAAGCTACCGATATCGAGATACAGGCGCGCGAGATCCTGGCGTTGCGCCAGCGCCTTAACGAGATCCTGGCGGGGCATACCGGTCAATCGCTCGACACTATCGCGCGCGACACCGAGCGCGACAATTTCAAGTCCGCAGAAGCGGCGCGCGAGTACGGTCTGGTCGACCACGTCCTCGAACGCCGTCTGGAAGATTCGATCCAGCCGGCTTAA
>JAYVSK010000039.1:0-7054 GCA_043775395.1 Lysobacter sp.
CCGTAGGCCACGCCGGCCAGGCTCACCGTGTCGAACACGCTGAAGGGATGGAACGGATTGCGCTTGTGCTGCGTGCGCGCGACCGCCGCATTCAAGAAATTGAGGTCGAAGTGCGCGTTGTGGCCGACCAGGATCGCGCGCTGACAGTCGTGTTTGCGCACAGCGGCGCGGACGGCGGCGAAAACGTGATCCAGCGCGTCGCGCTCTTCTTTGGCAAGGCGAAAAGGATGGTCGAGGACAATGCCGGTGATCTGCAGCGATTTCGGGTCGATGTCGGTGCCTGGCGCCGGGATCAGATGCGCACTGGCGGTTTGGCCGGGCACTAATAGACCGTTTTCGTCGATATCGACCGGTTGAACCGCGATCTCCAGCAACGCGTGGCGGTTCCAGTCGAAGCCGCCGGTTTCCACGTCGACCACGACCGGCAGATAGCCCCGGAAACGTTCCGACATCTTTTTGTGCTGCACGAGGGCTGCGGTGGTTTCGCTCATAACGCGAAAGCGTAACAGATGCCCAGGAGCCCCCGACCTGTCAGAGGTTAGTTTTGTCGTGTGCCGAGAATCGTGCCTTCTGTCTGCATCGTCGCCAGCATCGCCGCGCCGTCGCGCAGGAATGCGTCCATATCGGGGGCAGCCGCTTCTGCTGCCAGCGCCTGCAGCTGTTCGCGCCCGCTCAGTTCGGGCTGCCCGTCCAGCCGCTGCAGCAGCCGGAACGACAGCGGCGTGAGCGCATGGAAGCTCACGGTGCCGTCGGCATCGCGACGCAGCATTAGCAGAGTGGGGGCCTCCGGCGGCGTCTCCGGCCGATAGTGCGGGCCGATCCGATGCACCGGCCACACGTAGGCCAACGGCCACGCTAGCGGGGACACGAGTGGGCGGCCGTCCAGCAGGTTGCCGCGCGGATCGTGCGCGATCTCGTCGCTGCGCGCTTCGCTGATCTGCAGCGCCAGTTCGATCCATTCGTAGTGCGCCAATTCGCGCAGCCACGGCGGATCGTCGTGCCCGGCGTCGCGGCCCTGATCAATGCTTGCGCGGGTGTCGAGATAACGCAGAAATTCGCGCGCCAGCTCGGTGAACAGCGGCGTGTGGCAGTCGTGATCGCGATAGAACGCGCGGATCAGCCCACCCCAACCATCATCGCCGTAGAGTTTGCGCAGCACCGGGAAGTTGCCGGCCAACATGCCCTCGATGTTATTGAAGAACAGTTCGCGGTAGATCTTCAGCCTGCGGGCTTCAATACCGGCGGGCGGTGGGACGTTGTCCGGATCGCGGATGTACGCGGCCAGCGCATCCTGCTGTGCCGCAAGCAGACTGGCGTCCACGTCAGGCGGCCCAGCGCTGGACATGCGGTGGCGCTCTGGCGATGCGGCGGCGCACCTGCCCGAGTTCGTCAAGCAGCTCCTCGAACGGCGGCAGATTGAAGTCGCGCTCCAGCAAGGTGGGGCGCGGGCCGAACAGGCGATAGGCTTCTTCCAACAAACTCCAGACCTGCGCGTTGACAGCGCTGCCGTGGGTATCGACCTTGAGATCTTCGGCTTCGTCGTAATGGCCAGCGACGTGGATGTAGGCCACGCGATCGCCGGGCAGGGCGGCAAGAAAGGTCGACGGGTCGTAGCGGTGGTTGGTGGCGTTGACGATGATGTTGTTCACATCGAGCAGCATCAGGCAGTCCGCTTCGGCAAGCACCGCATTGATGAAGTCGATTTCGCGCATCGGCGGCTGGGCGGCGGATAAAGGCAGCGCTGCGTAGTAGGAAATATTCTCGACCGCGATGCGCTGGCCAAGGATGTCCTGGGTGCGACGGATGCGCGCCGCAACGTGATGCACGGAGGCTTCACTGAACGGCAGCGGCAGCAGATCGTAAAGCTGGCCGCGGCTGTCGCCGCAGGCGCTGAGATGTTCGCTGTACAGCGGGCAGCGGTGCGCCTCCATGAACTTGCGGACCTTGAACAGAAAGGTTTCGTCCAATGCAGCCGGGCCGCCGACCGACAGCGACAGGCCGTGACAGACGACAGGATAGCGCGATGCAAGCTCGGCGAAGCCGTCGCCCAGCGCGCCGCCGACGCCGATCCAGTTTTCGGGCGCGGTTTCGAGGAAATCGAAGCTGCCAGCGGACGCGCGCCGCATCGCCGGCATCAGCGGTCGGCGCAGTCCAAGTCCGGCGGCATCGTTGGGGAGCTGAAGATGCGTCATCGAAGCAGGAATAAAGTCGTTTGCCAGCGCGGTGTGCCGGACGGGTGGGTCACAGAAACAAAAGGCGGCCGCAGTGCGGCCGCCTTGGAACGCTGACCATCGTCATCGACGACGGCCACGGCGGCATTACATCGCGCCGCCGCACTTGCCTTCGCCGCATTTGCCTTCGGCAGCTTTCTTTTCTGCAGGCGCGGCAGACTTGTCGCCGCCGCATTTGCCTTCAGCAGGCTTCTTGTCGGCGCCGCAGCTGCCTTCGCCGGCGGCTTTGTCGCCACCGCACTTGCCTTCGGTGGCCTTCATTTCATCGGCACTGATGGCGCCGTCCTTGTTGGTGTCGTGCATGGCGAAATTGCCGCCGCCGTCTTTGTGCGCAGCGTCGTATTCGGCATTTGAAATGCTGCCGTTCTTGTCGGTATCCATCTTGTCCATGCCGCACTTGCCTTCACCGCATTTGCCTTCAGCGGTTTTGTCGGCACCGCACTTTGCTTCGGCGGCCTTGTCGGCGCCACAGCTGCCTTCGGTGGCTTTGGCGCCGGCGGCGACATCGGCGCCCAGCAGATAGCCTTGGATGAGCGGTGTGGAGGCGAAGGCGGAGGCGGACAGCAGCAAACCGCTGGCCAGGGCGGCGGATATGGCAATGGCAACGGGTTTCTTGGTGGTGGACATGATGTGGTTTTCCTGGGTAGTGGGTCGGGACGTGGGATATGGAGGCGGGGATATGCAGGCGCGTGGGGGAGTAAAGGTGCAGCCATGTCACCGGGAAATCCTAGCGCGTAACCGCCAGCACGGGTATCTCTGCAAACGATGGGGGTGCGAGATATTGTCGGGCCAGGCTGCGCGCCCGGTGCAGTCGCGCTTTGGCGGCTTCCGGGTGAAGCGACAGGGCCGAGGCGATTTCGGCGATGGTATGACCCTCAAGATCGCGCATTAGAATGATCTCGCGATAGTGCACAGGAAGCGATGCGAGTACGTTGGCGACATCGCGGATCAATCCATTGGGCGCGGGATAGTGCGGGCCGTCGATCTCTTCAAGGTCGGACGGCTGCATCAGCAGATAGCGGGTTGCGCGTTTCATCCGGTTGCATTCGCGCTTGACGATCCGGAACAGCCACGAATTGTAGGCGTCGAGTTCGCGAAGCGCGCTGAGCTTGCGCGATACCAGTAACAGACTTTCCTGTACCGCATCCTCGATATCGTTGATTCCGCAGTGATATTCGGCATAGCGGCGCAGATCCTGACGCGATCGCACCAGCACCCGCTCGAGCGCGCGAAAATCTCCGCCCCGGGCGGCGGCGAGAGATTCCTGGAATTTCGGGTCGTGCTGCAATGGCGTCTCCTGTGAGTTCGCAATCTACGCCATGCAGCGTTTGCGGTTGTGCACAAAGAGTTAGGCCGGTGAACATCCGGTGTGCTGCAGATGGGTCAAGCACGCAAGGGTTCAGGCTTCATTTATCCAGCTGAAGGTGGGATTCAGACAGGGAATGGCCCACGCCAGAACATCGCCGCCGTTGCCGGGGAAACGCGCAGTTGCCTCATCCACTCCTGCGGCAGTCCGGTTTCGCTATTGCCGGCGGCTCAACTTGCCGAGCTGGTTTCGTCGCGCTTCTCGCGCGGCGGCAGGGGGCCTTCGCCGTACTCCTGGAACCAGAGATTTTCGGCGATATTGGTGGCATGGTCGCCCACGCGCTCCAGATTCTTAGCCATGAACAGCAGATGGGTGCAGGGCGTGATGACCCGGGGATCTTCCATCATGTAGGTCAACAACTCGCGGAACAGGCCGGTGTACTGGGCATCCACTTCGGCATCGCGGGCACGGACCCGCTGCGCAGCTTCGACGTCGCCATCGCGGTACGCGGCAAGCACCGCGCGAACCTGCTCGACCACCAGCTGGCCGAGCGCATTCAGGCCACGGGTGTGCGGCAGCGGTGGCGCCAGATTCAGCGCGTTCGAGCGTTTGGCGACATTGGCGGCGTAATCGCCGATACGCTCGATGTCCGAAGCGATCCGCAGCGCGGACAGGATTTCGCGCAGGTCGCGCGCCAACGGCCCACGCAGCGCCAGCTTCATCGCGTCGTGACTGACCTGCAGCTCCAGCGCATCGATCGCTTCATCGTTGGCGATGATGCGTTCGGCGGCCTTGCTGTCGCGGCGCTCGACCACGTCCAACGCTGCTTCCAGCTGTGAGGCCGCCATTTCGCCCATGCGCAGGATTTCTTCCAGCATGACCCGACGTTCCTGATCATGGCTTTTGACGATGTGGTTGTGCGGCGGGGTGTTCATGGGGTGAACTCGGGAAGAAGGAGTGAATATCGTTTGAAACAACAACCGGTAGAACGGGTCGACCAGCTGTTCGCCTGTTTAAAACCAGCCCGCGGCCATGTGTCCGGGGTAAGGCAGCGTCCTGAAGGCCGCTCTACCGACGCGAATCATGACTTCTATTTTCACCCGAACCGGCCGGTGATGTAATCCTCGGTCTGCTGCTTGGATGGCGAAGAGAAGATTTTTCCGGTGACGTCGTGTTCGATCAGATCGCCCAGATACATGAAGGCGGTGTAGTCGGAGACGCGCGCGGCCTGCTGCATGTTGTGGGTGACGATCGCGATGGTGTAATCCTGCTTCAATTCCTCGATGAGCTGTTCGATCCGGCTGGTCGAGATCGGATCCAGCGCCGAGGTTGGTTCGTCCAGCAGCAGCACGTCCGGGCGCAGAGCGACCGCGCGTGCGATGCACAGCCGCTGCTGCTGGCCGCCTGACAGACCCAGTGCGCTCTGACCCAGTTTGTCCTTCACTTCATCCCACAGCGCCGCCTGCCGCAGCGCTTCCTCAACGCGCACGGCCATGTCCGCTTTGGACAGGCGCTCGTGGTGCCGAATGCCGTAAGCGACGTTCTCGAAGATCGTCATCGGGAACGGCACCGGCTTCTGGAAGACCATGCCGACCTTGCTGCGCAGCCGGTTCATCGGATACTTCGGATCGAGAATATTCTCGCCGTCCAGCATCACTTCGCCGGTGGCGGTCATCTTCGGATACAGCGCGTAAATGCGGTTGAAGATGCGCAGCAGCGTGGATTTCCCGCAGCCCGAGGGCCCGATCAGTGCGGTGACGCGCTTTTCGGGAATATCGAGATGGATCTGCTTTAACGCATGGAACTTGTCGTAGTAGAAATTCAGTCCACGCGCGCTCAGCTTGACCGGCGCGGCGGGAGCGTTATCGCGCCGGGCGGCGACGATCCGATGCGTGTTCTGCTGCAATGCCGCATCGTCGTGGACGTCGGCATTCGTTGCAGCGGCCGTCGTAGGGGCAGTCGTTGTCGGGAGAGTCGTCGTCGGAGCAGTCGTCATAGCAGAGACCCGTGCATGATCAGTCATGGGAAATCTTCTTGCGAAGCAGGATGGTGCGGGCAGAGAGACTGACGATCAGTACGAACAGGGTCAGCACCATCGCGCCTGCCCAGGCGATGTGCTCCCAGTTCTCGAAGCCGCTGCCTGCGAACCGGTACATCACCAGCGGCACCGCCGACATCTCGCTGCTCACGTCGAAGCTCAGATAGCCGTTGCCGAATGCGGTAAACAGCAGTGGGGCGGTTTCGCCGGAAATTCGCGCAAGGGCCAGCAGAATACCGGTGACGATCCCCGCGGACGCGCTGCGGTACAGCACCTGCACCGTGACTTTCCACTGCGGCACGCCCAGCGACAGTGCGGCCTCCCGCATCTGCGCCGGCACCAGCCGCAGCATTTCATCGGTGGTACGCACCACGACCGGCAGCACGATGAAGCCCAGCGCAATGGCGCCGGCAATGCCGGAAAAGCCGCCACCGCCGAAATTCACCACAAAGATCGCATATACAAACAGGCCCAGCACGATCGACGGTGCAGACAGCAGGATGTCGTTGACGAAGCGCACCACCGTGCCGAGTCTGGTTCTGTTGCCGTACTCCGCCAACCACGTGCCGGCGGCGATCCCCAGCGGGGTGCCGATCAACAGACCCATGCCGCACATCAGGATGCTGCCGACGAACGCGTTGCGCAGCCCGCCCGGATCCATCGGCGCCGGCTGGTCCTGGGTGAACAGAGCGAGGTTGACGCCGCCCAATCCCTTGGCGATCAGCGTCCACAGGATCCAGCCCAGAAACGCGAGCCCGAACAGCGCGGCCGCGCAGGCCAGGGAAAGCGCAATGCCATTGGTGATGTTGCGGCGTCGATACAGCGCCCTCTGGGCAGGACTGATCTTGATGGCGGACATCAGTTACCCTCCTTGCGCGAAAGCTGCGACAGCATCAGCCGTGCGATCGCCAGCACCACGAAAGTCACCAGGAACAGCACGAAACCCAGCAGCAGCAGCGCCGAACGGTATTCGTCGGTGGCTTCGCCGAAATCGTTGGCGATCAGTGCGGCGATAGTAGTGCTGGGCTCCAGCAGCGACGCGGTGAACTGCACGCTGTTGCCGATCACGAAGGCGACCGCCATGGTCTCGCCCAGCGCGCGGCCCAGGCCAAGAAAGATGCCGCCAATCACCGCAGAGCGGGTGTAGGGCAGAACGATATCCCACGCCACTTCCCAGCGCGTGGAACCCAGCGCATAGGCCGACTCTTTGAGCCGGCCGGGTACAGTCAGGAAAACTTCGCGCATGACCGAAGAGATGAAGGGGATCACCATGATCGCCAGCACTAGGCCGGAAATCAGCATGCCCGCGCCGATCGGCGGACCCTGGAAGAGCGGGCCGATGATCGGCAGCGTGCCGACATGGTCGTTCAACCACGGAACGACGGTTTCGCGCATGACCGGCATCAGCACGAAAAACCCCCACATGCCGTAGATGATCGAAGGCACGCCGGCGAGCAGTTCAATTGCGGTACCTACCGG
>JAYVSK010000040.1:0-8482 GCA_043775395.1 Lysobacter sp.
TTCAACGACACCATCTACTACAACATCCTGTACGGGCGCCCGGATGCGACCCGCGATGAAGTCGAGGGAGCGGCGCGCGCGGCGCATATCCACGACCTGATCGTCGGCCTGCCCGATGGTTATCAAACCGAAGTCGGCGAGCGCGGGCTGAAGCTGTCTGGCGGCGAGAAACAGCGCGTCGCGATCGCCCGCGCACTGCTGAAAAATCCGGCGATATTGATTTTCGACGAAGCGACATCGGCGCTGGATTCGAAATCCGAGCAAGCGATCCAGTCCGAACTGGACCGCATCGCCCAGGGCCGCACAACGTTCGTGATCGCGCATCGCCTGTCGACGATCATGAATGCCGATGAGATTCTGGTGATGGACAAGGGCGAGATCGTCGAGCGCGGTAACCACTTCGCGCTGCTGTCGCAGGACGGCTACTACGCGCAGCTGTGGCGGATGCAGCAGCAGGAACGCAGCGAAGAGCCGGTCGAGGCCTGATAAAAAAGACGCCGCGTTTGCGCGCGGCGTCTCCAGTTGTGACGCGGATTGATCGATGCAGATTGATCGATGCAGATCGATGCAGTGACCGATTACTTCGGCAACAGCACCTTGTCGATCACGTGGATCACGCCGTTGCTCTGATACACGTTCGCGATCGTGACCTTGGCGGTGCCGCCCTTGCCGTCGGTCACGGTGATGCCCTTGCCGGTGGACTTGAAGGTCAGCGTCTCGCCCTGCACGGTGGCGTAGGTCGCGCGGCCCTTGCCGGCTTTGATCTTCGCCGCAATCGCCTTGCCGTCGATGCTGCCCGGGACGACGTGATAAGTGAGGATGCCGGTGAGCATGCCTTTGTTTTCGGGCTTCAACAGCGTATCGACGGTGCCGGCAGGCAGTGCGGCGAACGCGGCGTTGGTGGGCGCGAATACGGTGAAGGGGCCCTTGCTCTTCAGTGTTTCGACCAAGCCGGCAGCTTTCACCGCGGCGACCAGCGTGGTGTGATCCTTCGAGTTCACAGCGTTGTCGATAATGTCCTTGGTGGGCAGCATCGCCGCGCCGCCAACCATCGGATTGGAATGCATGCCTTCATGCTGTCCGGCAAGCGCGACGCCTGCGAAGGCAATGGATGTGGCCAGTGCGGCCGTCAACAGTTTCATGTTCATCGTGGAATGTCTCCGTGGGGATAGGTGGGCGACCGGCCCTCTGCGCTGGGGAGGGAGTGGGGCTGCGCGGAAAAACCGGTACGGACACAGTTACGCGGTGCTGCCGCGTACGGATGCAGACCATGAAAAAAATCAGAACAGACTCAGAAAAACGCCGCACCACGTCGAAGTGCACCGCATGGATGCAGCGAATGGAAAAAATTTCCGGATCAGTTCAGCAGCGGTGCGAGCGCTGGCCAGACGTGATCGCGAAGCTTCGGCTGGGCGGTCGCGACAGGATGCAGACGATCGGCCTGAAATGCGCGGTCGTCCGCTGCGATCGGCTGCAGCAGGAACGGCAGGAATGCGGTCTTCTGCTGTTGCGACAGATCGCGGAACAGCTGCTCGAACTGGCGGGTGTAGTCGGGGCCGTAGTTCGGCGGCAGGCGCATGCCGATCAGCAGCACGTTCGCATTCGCGGCTTTCGCCGCGGCGATCATCTTCGCCAGATGGGCGCGTGTCTGTACCAGCGGCAGGCCGCGCAGACCGTCGTTGGCGCCCAGTTCGATCACCACCACAGAAGGTTTGTGACGTTTCAGTTCGCCTGCGATGCGCGCCGCACCGCCTGCGGTGGTTTCGCCGCTGATGCTGGCGTTGATCAGGCGCCAGCCGGTTTTTTCCTTCGCGATTTTCTGCGCGGTGAGCGACACCCATCCCTGCGATGTCGACAACCCGTAAGCGGCCGACAACGAATCGCCCATCACCAGCACCGTACGCTGCGCGACCGGTGTCGTTCTGGCTGCTGCCGCAGGTTTGCGTGCAGGCTGCGCCAACGCTTGCGCACCCGCGAACGCGCACAGCATCGCGATGGCCGCGAGCCATGTGTGCCAAGAATGTGATGAAGGACGATCAGCCATACCGCGCCCTCAGCATTGCATAGCAGCTGCGCAGCGCCTGCGCTTCGCCGCCGGCGGGGCGACCGCTGCGGTCGCTGTCATTCCAGCTGTAAACATCCAAGTGCGCCCACATCTGCTCCACAGGCACGAAGCGTTCGAGGTACAGCGCCGCGGTAATGCAGCCGGCCATGCTGGTGCTGCTGCTGTTGGCCAGATCGGCGATACCGCTGCTGAGATAGCGCAGATACGGCCGATGCAGCGGCATTCGCCACAGCGGGTCGTAATGGCGCGCGCCGGCGGCCAGCCACTCGTTGGCCAGCGCATCGTCGTTGCTGAACAACGCCGGCAGATCGGGGCCCAGTGCGACCCGCGCGGCGCCGGTGAGCGTGGCGAAGTCGATGATCAGCTGCGGCGACTGCTCGGCGGCATAGGTCAGTGCATCGCACAGCACCAGCCGGCCTTCGGCATCGGTGTTGTCGATCTCCACGCTGATGCCCTTGCGCGTGGCGATGACGTCGCCGGGGCGAAACGCGTTCGGACCGATCGCGTTCTCCACCGCCGCTACCAGCAGGGTGATCCGCACCGGCAGTTTGCGCGCCATGATCAGTTCGGCCAGCGCGATCGCGTGCGCCGCGCCGCCCATGTCCTTCTTCATGTTGCGCATGCCGGCGGCAGCTTTGATGTCAAGCCCGCCTGTGTCGAAGCACACGCCTTTGCCGACGATAGCGATCTGCGGATGCTCAGCGTTCCCCCAGCGCAGCACAATCAATCGCGGCGCGCGGTGCGACGCGCGGCCGACCGCATGGATCGCCGGAAAATTGTGGGTAAGCAGATCGTCGCCGGCCAGCACATCGAGATCGGCGCGATGGGTAGTCGCGATCTCGCGCGCGGTCGCTTCGAGTTCGTCCGGGCCCATGTGCTCGGTCGGCGTGTTGATCAGGTCGCGGGTACGGAAGCAGGCGGCGATCTGTGCGGCCACATCGTCATCGAGATCCGTCGCCAGCCGCGCTGGCGCGCGCGTCGCATCGCGATAGCGGGTGAAGCGATAGCTGCCCAGTCCCCAGCCCAACTGCAGTGCCGCAGTGGCCTGTGCATCCAGCGTGTCGGCGATGCGCCAGTTGCCGGCCGGCAGCGCGTACGGCGCGTGCGCATAGGCGAACGGGTCATTGACATCGCCGATGCCCAGCACTGCGCCGGCAAGTCCCTCACCGCCGGGCAGCAGCGCGACGCTGCCGGCGGCGGCAGTGAAGCCCTGCGCTTTGAGCCACGCCTGCAGCGTCGCCGATTGCTGCGCGGACCACGCGGCGAAACCGCTGGTGGCCACAGCGTGCAGCGGCAGTGCGCGTTCGTCGATCGCGATGAGGCCGGGGAGTGCGGTCATATCCGAGTTCCGTCTGAAGGCGTAGCGTCTGCATGTGGCATGCGGTCGATGAGATCGGCCAGCGCGGCCATATCGGGCACGATCAGATCCGGCCGGATGTCGTCGTGCGGCCAGTGCGAATGATGGGCATCGTCGCGATGCACCCACACGGTGCGCAGGCCAGCGTGCGTAGCGCCTATCACGTCCATCTCGATGTGATCGCCGACGTGCAGCACTTCTTCGGGCGCACAGCCGAGCCGGGCGCACGCGGCCAGAAAAATGCTGGCATCGGGCTTGGCCGCACCGTGTTCGCGTGCGCCGAGCTGGAACGCGAAATGATGATCCAGGCCGATCGCGACCAGATCGGCATTGCCGTTGCTCAGCGCCGCCACCGGCAGCTTCGCGCTGATCCGCGCCAGCGCGTCGATGGCATCGGGATAACATTCCACGCGATTGCGTTCGGCGTAAAACACGTCGTAGGCCGCGTCGGTCAGATCGCGTATCTGCGACGGATCGGCGCCGCTTTCGGCGAAAGCGCGCTGCAGCGTGAGCCGGCGCAGCGCGCCCATATCGTGCATCAGCTGCGGATGGGCATCGAACACCTGTTCGCGCAGCGCGCGCATCGCGACCATCGGAAAACGCTGGGCGGTACGCGGGCTGTGGATGCGCAGCCAAGCGTCGAGCACCTGCTCGATCCGCGCACCGATGGGCGCGAACGGCCAGAGGGTATCGTCCAGATCGAGAGTGACGGCGCGGATGGTGAAGTGCATGGGGGATTCTAACGGTTGCGGGAGCGATGACTGTGGACCCATGACTGTGGAAGCGACGGAAGTCGCGACGACTTGCGGTAAATCCATCTGCAACCTTGTATCGCGACTTCCGTCGCTCCCACAGTCATCACTCCAAGAGCCTGGAGATGCCGTTGTCACCGCATCTGCAGATCGCCCTGCTGGCCGCTGCGCCACACCCGCAGCACCAGCTGCGCCGGACGTTCGCCAAAGCCGGCGCGAAAGCCGCCAAGGTCGCCAAACTCGCCGATGCTGCCGGCCTGGACCACATCGCCCTTGCGCAGGCCGTTGCGGGCGGCGCGGCTGCCGCTGGCCACCGCATCCACCAGTACGCCGGACGCGCCCTGACGGCGCAGCGATTCGGGCAGCTCCGCGAAGCTGGCGCCGGCAAGACGCGGATCGAGGCTGGCGCCGTCGATTTTCCGCGGCTGTTCGCGCAGGGCCGATGATATTTTCAGCGGCTTGCCTGCGCGGCGCACATCCAGCGCGACTGTCGTATTGACCGGCTGCAGGCCCTGGAAGTTGCGCAGCGATGCGCTGTCGTCCACGCGCTGGCCGTTGGCAGCCACGATGACATCGCCCACTCTCAGCCCCGCCGCCGCCGCGGCCGAGCCCGGATAGACCCGGGTCACCACTGCACCGCGGGTCTCGTTCAACCCCAGCCCCTGCGCGATCCGCGCATCCACGTCTTGGGTATCGATGCCCAGCGCGCCGCGCCGCACCGCGCCGCCGTCCAGCAGCTGCGCCATCACGTTCTGGGCCAGGTCGATCGGAATCGCAAAGCCCAACCCGATATTGCCGGCCATGCTGCCGCGCGGGTTGAAGCTGGCGGTGTTGATACCGACCAGCTCGCCGCGCAGATTGACCAGCGCGCCGCCGGAGTTGCCCGGATTGATCGAGGCATCGGTCTGGATGAAATTCTGGAAGCCCAACCCGGGCAGGCCGGTGCGGTCCACCGCCGAGACAATGCCCGAGGTGACGGTCTGGCCCACGCCGAACGGGTTGCCCACCGCGACCACGAAATCGCCCACCTGCAGATGTCCGCTGGACGCCAGCGCGATCGCGGTCAGCTTCTGCGCCGGAATCTTCATCAGCGCAACGTCGGTATCCGGATCGGAGCCGACGAAGTCGGCCTTCAGAGTCCGCCCGTCGCTGAGCGTGATCGACACATCGTCGGCGCCCTCGATCACGTGATGGTTGGTCAGGATCAGGCCGCGCTGGGCATCCACGATCACGCCGGAGCCCAGCGATTCGGCGATGCGCTCTTCCGGGATGCCGAACATACGCCGGAACACCGGGTCGTCGCCGAACGGCGTGTTGACTCGCACCCGCTGCTTGGTATGCACGCTGACCACCGCCGGGGTGACTTTCTTCAGCATCGGCGCCAGCGACGGCATCGGCTGGCCCTCGGCGGTGGCGGTCGGCAGCGCGGCCATCGTCGGCAGCGCGGCGATCGGCGCGGCGGGTGCGGCAAACGCCGGCGCCTGCAGGGTTTCCCGCACCCAGGTGGCGGCAAAGCCACCGAACGCCGCGGCGGCGGCCAGGGCGAGCAGGAGTGAGGTCTTCTTGGTGCCGGGGCGGGTGGTCGTCATCGTCTTCAGTGTGTGGGTGAAATGCGGTGGAAAGGCGTATGCGGGGGCCCGCTGAACATCGCGGCATGCCGCCATGGAATCAAGTCCCGAAAGCCCTGCCGCCAGCCGGGCGAGTCTGGTTGGGCGGGCATGCACCGCAGATGAAACCCATCGGACGTCCCGGCCCCGCCGTCTGTCTGCTCAGCAGCTGACCAGCGGGCGCAATGCGTGATTTCGGCCCCGTCAAGCCGTTGACTTGGGCCGAACAGGGGCGTAGCTTCACGCTCCTCGCAGCCACTACATCTTGGGGTGTGCGTAGTGACCAGCCCAACCAATAGTGTTTCACGGGAAATCTTGTTCCACGGAAGATGCTTGGGCCCGGGGCGTCAAAGATCAATCACTGCGGGAAGCAGGCGAATATTTTCAGATCGCCACAAAGTGTCTGCGCGCCGGTTGGATCCGGAACGGCATCACAGTATCCGCTGGGGCGTGGAGCAGGAGCTCCGCCACCGGCACTCATAACAACAGGCTGCGGAAACACCGCGCCTTCATAACGACGAGGGTGGAAGATTGATGAGCACAGTGCGTCTTGAAGCGGTCGCGAAAGCGGACGCCGCCGCTGAAATACCGATGCAGCCGGCGTCCTGGGATATCTGGGATAAAAAATACCGGCTCAAGACCAAACAGGGCGACGATGTCGATGCCGATATCGACGGCACGTATCAGCGCGTTGCGCGCGCGCTGGCCGACGCCGAGCCGAACACCGAAAAACAGAAGTACTGGCACGACCGCTTTCTGTGGGCGCTGCGCCGCGGGGCCATTCCCGCCGGCCGCATCACCTCCAATGCCGGCGCGCTGGAACACAAGCCGGCCACCTCGACCATCAATTGCACCGTGTCGGGCACCATTACCGACTCGATGGACGGCATCCTCGAAAAAGTTCACGAAGCCGGCCTCACCCTGAAGGCGGGCTGCGGCATCGGCTACGAATTCAGCACCCTGCGTCCGCGCGGCGCGTTCGTCGCCGGCGCCGGCGCATACACGTCGGGCCCGATGTCGTTCATGGATATCTACGACAAGATGTGCTTCACCGTGTCCTCCGCCGGCGGCCGTCGCGGCGCGCAGATGGGCACGTTCGATGTCGCCCATCCGGACGTGAAAGATTTCATCCGCGCCAAGCGCGAAGACGGCCGCCTGCGCCAGTTCAACCTGTCGTTGCTGATCACCGACGGCTTCATGCAGGCGGTCGACACCGACGCCGACTGGCCGCTGGTGTTCCCGATCAACGCAAAAGAAGCCGGCGACATCGATGTGGACAACGCCGAGCAGGTGGTCTGGCGCGAATGGCCCACCCACGACACCTACATCACCCGCGACGACGGGCTGGTCGCCTGCAAGATCTACGGCCAGATCCGCGCCCGGCATCTGTGGGACATGATCATGGTCTCCACCTACGACTTTGCGGAGCCGGGCTTCATCCTGATCGACAAGGTCAACGAGATGAATAACAACTGGTGGTGCGAGCAGATCCGCGCCACCAACCCCTGCGGCGAACAGCCGCTGCCGCCGTACGGCGCGTGCCTGCTGGGCTCGGTCAACCTCACCAATTTCGTCAGCAACGCCTTCACCGAGCAGGCCACGTTCGACTGGGAGGAATATAAAGAAGTGGTGCGCGTGTTTACCCGCATGCTGGACAACGTGGTCGAAGTGAACGGTCTGCCCCTACAGCAGCAAAAGGATGAAATTCTGCGCAAGCGCCGCCACGGCATGGGTTTTCTCGGTTTGGGCAGCACCATGACCATGCTGGGCATGAAGTACGGCAGCACCCCGTCGCTGGCCTTCACCGACCGCATCGCCCGCGATATGGCCGTGGCCGGCTGGGAAGTCGCGCTGCAGCTGGCGCAGGAAAAAGGCCCTGCGCCGATCATGGAAGAACGCTTCGCCGTGACTGCCGAAATGCTGCGCAAGCGCCCGGAAATGGCCAAAGACGGCTGGCAGCTGGGCCAGGAGATTCCCGGCAAAGTGCTGCACGCCAAATACAGCCGCTACATGCAGCGCATCGCTGAGGTCGCGCCCGAACTGGTGGATGAACTGGCCGACGTCGGCGCGCGCTTCACCCACCACAGCTCCATCGCGCCCACCGGAACCATCTCGCTGTCGCTGGCCAACAACGCCTCCAACGGCATCGAGCCGTCGTTCGCGCACCACTACAGCCGCAACGTGATCCGTGAAGGCAAGAAGTCCAAGGAAAAGGTCGACGTTTTCAGCTATGAACTGCTGGCCTACCGCACCCTGGTCAACGCTAAGGCCATGCCATACAGCGACGACCCGTCGGCCAAATTGCCCGACTACTTCATCGCCGCCGACGACATCAGCCCCAAAGAACACGTCGACGTACAGGCCGCCGCGCAGAAATGGGTCGACAGCTCCATCTCCAAGACCGCCAACGTCCCTACCGACTACCCGTACGAAGACTTCAAAGACATTTACCGCTACGCCTACGAACAGGGCCTCAAAGGCTGCACCACCTTCCGCTTCAACCCCGCCGCCTTCCAGGGCGTGCTGGTGAAAGAGTCCGACCTCGAAAACACCCTCTACCGCTTCGAGCTGGAAGACGGCAGCTTCATCGAAGTCAAAGGTAATGAGCAGATCGAGTACGACGGCGAAATGCACAGCGCCGCCAATCTTTTCGACGCCTTGAAAGAAGGTTACTACGGCAAATTTTAGGCCCCGTTCTGCG
>JAYVSK010000041.1:0-5191 GCA_043775395.1 Lysobacter sp.
ATCATGAGGTGTTAATTTCGGCGCACGGTGTCCCTGATGATTTAGACAAATTTATTCTGCCGGAAAGAAAATTATGGCTACCCGAAAACACAGATTGGCAGCCTCACAAAATCTATCTGGATTGGCACCGTGAAAACGTATTCAAATGGTAGTTCTAGTTCATTGACGGCTTATTAATTCTCATCCTGCGAGATCACTCTCGTTTAAGTTATTTCGCTATTAAAAAATGAACTATCCGCATGAGCCCTTCAATTGAATTGATTTCAGAGGCAGATTTTCATGACTCTTGGGGTGTTTTTACCAATGAGTCTGGAGATTTATTCACATATTCTGAGGTTTCTAATCAAGCCTCAAGTACCGTGTGGACGATTGTGGATTCTGATGGTGAGTGCGATGAGCATTGGTATGCAATCCCGGGGATCCATCATGTCAATGGGTTGGGGTTTGTAATGACCCGGCGACAATGGGTGGATGCATCCATTCAAGCGATTTACTTCCAAGACGATTTGTAGTGAAAGGATGCCGGTTACAGAAGCGACTGATCGGCTTGAAGTAGGTTTGTATTCAACGGCTGTGCTTGTGTAGGAGGGGCTTTAGCCCCGAGCACAGTGATGCGAAAGGTTTGCCGCGAAGCGCTCGGGCCTGAAGGCTCTCCTACGAATGCAGATGGCGTTCAAACTCCTCTTGGTCGTGCCAATAGTTGTTGTATCGCTCCGTCCTTTTAGCCTCCGACTCTTTGCTCATGCGAACAGTTGGGGCGCGTCTTGTGCCGGGTCAGAGACATGACGATCAAAACACCCAACTCTCTCCACCGTTCAAGGTCGCGCGTTCCCCCAGCGTTTTCTTGGCGGCACTCAATTGCTCGATGCGTTCGCCGCGCAGCGCTGCGGGTACGTCGAAGGTGACGGCTTTCTTGGGGTCGAGGTTGATCACCACCCACGTGTCGCGGCCGTTGCCCAGCGCCTGCAGCACCCACGCGTTGGCTTCGGCGACGGGGTGGTAGCGCAGTTCCTGCGGCTGCTGCAGATTCGGGTTCTGGCGACGTACGCTGAGCAGGCGTTTGTAGTGGCTGTACAGCGATGCCGGGTCGGTCTGTTGTGCGGCGACCGAGTGGCCTTGGCCGCGCTGCTGTTTCCAATAGGTCGACCACCATGCGCCCTGATCGCCGCGGTACCCCTGCGGTGCGGGCAGGTCGATCCAGCTGTGGCCGGTGGCGTTGAAGCCGGCGTGGGCGTCGTCGTTCCACTGCATCAGGGCGCGGCGATAGCGGTCTTCGCCGATGTTGTGCTGCGACAGACCGATTTCTTCGCCGTAATAAAGGTAAGGGGTGCCGGGCGAGGTCAGCAGCAGGCTGGCGGCGATGCGCGCTTTGGCGGCGTCGCCTCCCAGCGCGTGCATGATCCGGTTCTGATCGTGGTTGGTGAGGAACGGTGAAAAAAAGCCCATCGGCCCAGCGGCGGCGCGCTGCTGCAGGTTGGCCCACAGGCTGTCGCGTTTTTGAGTGAGGTCGGTGGCGCTGAGTGTGCCGAAGTCGGCGCGAGGGACGGCTTGGGGATTCAGAATATCGATCACGATATTGCCGAAGTCGAAATCGAAAGCGGCGTCGAGGCCCTTGCCGCCGCTGCGGTAGCGGCCGGTGGTCTGCAGCGCTGCCCACGCTTCGCCAATCAGCAGTGCGTCGGGGTTGATGGCTTTGACGCGCAGGGTAAAACCGGTCCAGTAGTCCAGCGTGGCTTGGGTATCCGCCTGCTGCGACAGCGGGCCGTCTTCGATGGCGTAGCGCACCGCGTCGAGCCGGAAACCGTCGACGCCTTTTTTCAGCCAGAACGCAGCCAGTGCATCCAGCTCCGCGACGACTTTGGGATTGCGCAGATTCACATCGGGCTGCGAAGCGCCGAACGCGCCGTAGTAATACGCTTTGCGCGTCGCGTTCCAATGCCACACCGCCTCTGGGTTGGCTTTGTCCGACCACGCCTGGCCCCAGCCTGCGGGACGCTGGTCGCGCCAGACGAAATAATCGTCATAGCCCGGCTCTTTGCGCGCGGATTTGAGAAACCATGCATGCTGGTCTGAAATGTGGTTGAGCACCAGATCGAGGATGACCTTGATGCCCCGGCTGTGCGATTGATCGATGAAATGTTCGAACTCCGCCATGGTGCCGTAATCGCGTTCGACGCTGTAGAAATCCTGGAAATCGTAGCCGTGATACGACGGTGCCTCGAACACCGGCGTGAGCCAGATCGTGTCGACGCCCAGATCTTTCAGATAATCGAGCTTCGAGGTCATGCCGTTGAAGTCGCCGTTGCCGTCGCCATCGGAATCCTTGAACGATCGCGGCCAGATTTCGTACACGGTGGCGGTGTGCCACCAGCGCTGCGCGCCGGTGTCGAGCGTCAGCGATTGATATTCGACTGTAGGCGCAGCAGACGCGGCGGCCGTCAGCGGCGGCGGCGCATCGAACGCAGTTTGCGTCGTGCAGCCAAACAGGAATGTGGCGAGCAGGGCGGGAACAAGGACTTTCATCGGTGGCGTTTCCGAAAGGACGGGAGCTTCAGATGACCGATGGTAGCGAAACCCGCAGCGGCCGGCGCATGACCATGTGAAATTGTCATCGCAAGCGAAGCAGGCCGGGCCTACAGACGTAGGCTGGGCTGAAAAGCCCAGCATGGTCTTGGATCAAGATGCTGGGCTTTTCAGCCCAGCCTACGCAGTCAGCCCAGCCTCTGCAGTCCGCGCGGGCTGCTCAGTTGCGCAATTTCAGGAAGCGGTTCAAGCCCAGCGCCCCCAGCGTGCACACGGCGCCCGAGAGTAGATAAGCGCCGAGAAATGCGAGGCCGAAATAGGCGCACAGGCCCAGTGCGATCAGCGGGGCGAAGGCGGCGCCGATCAGCCAGGCCAGGTCCGATGTCAGCGCCGCGCCGGTATAGCGAAAGCGCGCGCCCAGATTGGCGGTGACTGCGCCGGCGGCCTGTCCGTACGACAGTCCCAGCAGCACGAAACCCACCAGAATGAACGTGTTCTGGCCGGCGATGTTGCCGCCCAGCAGCGTCGGCGCAAAGCCGCTGAATACCGCGATGATGCCAGCCAGCGCCGCCAAGGTGCGCGGCCGTCCGATGCGGTCGGCGATCAAACCAGAAGCGACAATGCCGCCGATGGCCAGAAACGCGCCGAACACCTGCACCATCAGAAATGCGCTGATCGACCGGTCGGAGTACAGCAGGATCCATGAGATGGGAAATACGGTCACGATGTGGAACAGCGCATAGCTGGCCAGCATCGCAAACGCGCCGATCACCACATCGCGGCTTTTTTCGCGGATCAACTCCACCACCGGCGTGGGCTGCAGTTCGAATTCGCCGAACTGCTGCGCGTATTCATCGGTGACGACCAGACGCAAACGCGCGAACAGGGCGACGACGTTGATGATGAACGCAGCGAAGAAAGGATAGCGCCAGCCCCAGTCCAGGAAGTCCGCGCTGGACAGATTGCTGTGCAGGTAAGCGAACAGCGACGCTGCAATGATGAAACCCAGCGGTGCACCCAGTTGCCCCAGCATCGCGTACCAGCCGCGCCTGTGCTTGGGCGTATTGAGTGCCAGCAGCGACGGCAGGCCGTCCCACGATCCGCCCAGCGCGATGCCCTGACCGATGCGGAACAGCGTGAGCAGCACGATCGACCAGATGCCCAGGGTTTCGAAACGCGGCAGAAACGCGATGCCCGCAGTGCAGGTGCCCAGCATGAACAACGCGACAGTGAGCTTGGTGCTGATGCTCCAGCGCCGCTGGATGCCCATGAATGCGACGGTACCGAACGGCCGCGCGATAAAGGCCAACGCGAACAGGGCGAACGCGTACAGGGTGCCGTTGAGCGGACTGGCGTTGGGAAAAAACACCGCCGGGAACACCATCGCCGAAGCAATGCCGTAGACGAAAAAATCGAAGTTCTCCGACGTGCGCCCGATGATCACGCCCACCGCGATTTCGCCCGGCGCGACTTTGGCGTGTTGAGCGGCCTGCGCATCCGTCTGGGTGGATGCGCGCGCAAGGCTTGACTGATTGTGGTGGGGAGGCGTCATCGGCAGCGGGTCGGTGTGAGGGAAAGTGGTCGGGCGGCAACAAACGCATCGCAAAAAACGCATCGCAGCATGGATCAAAAAATACCTGTATGAATGAATGCACTGATCCGTTGGACACAGGGCTGAACGGACGACTCACTGCAGTCGTATGCATGGCTGAATGAACACAATACTGGGACAGGGCGATATCACGGAGGCAAGACTCCCACTCCGCGGGGTTTCAAGCCATAGGACAAAACGTCCAATCGCCCGCTGCGGATGCCGAGGCTACTCTGCGCGCTCATTCCACCACCCCAGTACAGCCCCGTCCGTGGTTTCTTCCGCATCCCGTATTCAAAGCCCGATTCGCGGCCTGCTGCTGGCCGGCGCGATGCTGTCGCTGGCTAGCTGCAACACCATCGTGCTCAATCCGCCCGGCGACGTCGCGGCCCAGCAGGGCGATCTGATCGTGGTCGCCACCCTGCTGATGCTGCTGATCATCGTGCCGGTGATCGCACTGACCCTGATCTTCGCGTGGCGGTATCGCGCCAGCAATACCAAAGCGGCCTACACGCCGGACTGGGACCACTCCACGCAGCTGGAGCTGGCGATCTGGGCCGCGCCGCTGCTGATCATCATCGCGCTGGGCGCCATCACCTGGGTGAGTACGCACAAGCTCGATCCTTATCGACCCATTGATCGGATCGCCGAAGGGCGGCCGGTTCCTGCGGGCACCAAGCCGCTGGTGATCGAAGTGGTGGCGCTGGACTGGAAGTGGCTGTTTCTGTATCCCGAACAGGGCATCGCCACGGTCAACGAAGTCGCGGTGCCGGTGGACCGGCCCATCCAGTTCAAGATCACCGGCGTCACGGTGATGAATTCGTTCTACATACCTGCGCTTGCCGGTCAGATCTATGCGATGCCGGGCATGGAAACCAAACTGCATGCGGTGATGAATACGCCGGGCGATTACGTGGGCTTTTCGGCCAATTACAGCGGCGCTGGTTTTTCCGGGATGCGTTTCCGCTTCAAAGGCATGACGGACAACCACTTCGAGCGCTGGGTCAGCGATGTACGACGCAGCGGCACTGCCCTTGCGCGGGCGGACTATCTGCAGCTTGAGAAGCCGAGTGAATA
>JAYVSK010000042.1:0-6309 GCA_043775395.1 Lysobacter sp.
GGCACCGTGCTGCACGAGATCCAGATTGAAGTGGTCAATCGCAATACGCTCAGCCAGCGCCGCGTCCGCTTCACCGAGGTCTGGCGCTACGATGCCGAGGCCAAGACCTGGTGGATCGCCGGGCTGCCGGATTTCTGGCAGGGGAAATGAACCTGCCGGGCATCCCGGTTTTGCCAGCGGCGCCCATGCAGGCGACAATCCCGGCCCCATCGCGTCCATCACGCGCCGCTCCCGGATCCGCATCCCCGTGAACTACGAAACATTGCTGGCCTTCGCTGGCCGTAACCTGATTTATGTCACCGCGCTTGGCGTGTTGACCATCGCCATCATCGCCAATGAGCTGTCGCGGTTTTTCCGCGGATACAAAGCGCTGCGGCCGGCCGAAGTGACCCACCTCATCAATCAGGAAAACGCGCTGGTGATCGATCTGCGCGCCACCGGCGATTACCTGAAGGGCCACATCGCAGGCGCCAAGAACGTGCAGATGGCCCAGTTCGACCCCGAGAGCAAACAGCTCGCCCCGGCCAAGGCCCTGCCGATCGTGCTGGTTTGCCAGACCGGCGTGACTGTCGAGGCCGCCGCCAAGCGTCTGAAGAAGGCCGGCTTCGAGCGCATCCACATCCTCGAAGGCGGAATCGCCGCGTGGCAGCATGCCGAACTGCCGCTGGTCAAGGGCAAAGGCTAGCGTTCGACACCCCGGTAATGCCGGTTCGAGTCCAGGCGTTGCAAATGCCGGCACCGGCCCCCACGACTCTGGCAACGGGAAGCATGATCGCCAATACGATCATGTCCAGCCCGGCGGCCATGCAATAATCGTCCCCTTTTCCGCTTTCCTTTCAGGAGTTCTGCCATGTCCGAACCCGTCGCCAACGGCGCCGCCGCCGAAGCCAACGGCCCGACCTTCTCGGTCGAGAAGATCTACGTCAAGGATGTCTCGTTCGAGGCTCCCGGCGCGCCGCAGGTATTCAGCGAACAGGGTCAGCCTGCGCTTGAAATGAACCTCAACCAGCGCGTGCAGCGGGTGGCCGACAACCTGTTCGAAGTCGAACTGGGCGTGACGCTGACCTGCAAGATGGAAGACAAGACCGTTTATCTGGTTGAAGTACGCCAGGCCGGCCTGTTCGGTCTGGGTGGCTTCGACGAGCAGACCCTCGATGCGATGTTGGGCGTGCATTGCCCGAACATTCTGTATCCGTACGCCCGCCAGACCATCAGCGATCTGATCACTGCGGGCGGCTTCCCGCCGTTCCTGCTGCAGCCGATCAATTTTGAAGGCCTGTATTCCGAAGGTCTGCGTCAGCGCGCCGAGCAGGCGACCGGTCTGGCCGGTGCCGAGACCGCCGGCAACGCCTGAGCCCCTTATGGCGTCCGATCGCCCGGACAACGCCCACAGGCCCGCCGTCGCCGTTCTCGGCGCCGGCTCCTGGGGCACCGCGCTTGCGGCATTGATCGCCCGGCACGGTCACCCTACCGTGCTGTGGGGACGCGACATCGCCACCCTGACAGCCATCGATGGCCGCCACGAGAATCCCCGGTATCTGCCGGGAATTCCGCTTCCCGAAACCCTTCGCGCCACCCCGGATCTCACCGCCGCGCTTGTTGGTTGCGACTTGGTGCTGGTGGTCGTGCCGTCGCATGCTTTTGCCGACACGCTGCGCGCGCTGGCCCCGCACCGGCCGGTGCATGCCGGTGTGGCCTGGGCGACCAAAGGCTTCGAGCCCGGCTCCGGCCGGTTCCTGCATGAAGTTGCGGGCGAGATACTTCCCGCAGGCGTACCGCTGGCGGTCGTCACCGGCCCCTCGTTCGCCAAGGAAGTCGCCGCCGGCCTGCCCACCGCGCTGACGGTGCATTCCGACACCCCCGAATTCGCCCAGCAGGTCGCCGACGCCCTGCACGGCCCTGCGTTTCGTGCCTACACCGGCGACGACATGCTCGGTGCCGAACTGGGCGGAGCGATGAAGAACGTGCTGGCGGTCGCCACCGGCGTTGCCGACGGCATGAATCTCGGCCTCAACGCCCGCGCTGGACTGATCACCCGCGGCCTCAACGAAATGCTCCGGCTCAACGCCGCGATCGGCGGCAAAGCCGAAACACTCATGGGTCTTGCCGGTCTTGGCGACCTGGTATTGACCTGCACCGGCGATCTGTCGCGCAACCGGCGCCTGGGCCTGGCCCTCGGCCGCGGCCAATCCATCGCCGATGCGGTGCGCGAGATCGGCCAAGTGGTGGAATCGCTGCAGACCGCCGAAGAAGTGATGCGCCAGGCCGGCCGTCACGGAATTGAGCTGCCGATCTCCAGCAGCGTCCGCGACGTGCTCCACGGCAGCATCACCCCCGCCGAAGGCCTCAAGCAGCTGATGGCGCGCGAACAAAAGCCCGAATATCCGCAGGGCTTGTTCGGGGATTAGTTCCGCCTTCGCGGTTGACGGTCGCAACGGTCTTGCTTGACGACTCATGTGGCTCGTCAAACACTTCATTACGTGAAGAACCCTAGGGTGGGCTTCATGCCCACCGCAATCAAGCATGAATGCCGACAACAATGATCGTAGCCGCTTGCTTGCTTCGATCATTGTTCACGGCAGCACACGCATGGCGCTGGTGGGCATAACGCCCGCCCTACGCAGACTTCATCATCAGTTTGCGGTGGCGTAGACATTAAAACAGGCGATGTCGATACATTGAATTATCGTAATGCCACGAGCGTTTCAGGACTGAGTAAGAAAAAAACCGACAGTCGCCTGTCGGTTTTTTTGATTGCAATGGTCGAAGCGGATCAGAAACTGGCGCGCACGCCCAGCATGTATTGCGAAGTGACATCGCCAGCTTCGACTTCGCCGACCACGCCCCAGGTTTCGCTAATGATGAACTGCGCGCCGAGGGTGCCGCTGAATTCGCCTTGGTAATCGCTGCCGTCGATGTAGTTGGCTTTGATCCAGCCCTCGAAACTGTTGCCCAGCGCGCCGCGCAGGCCCACCGATAGGCGTGCGGCATCGAGGTTGTTTTTGCCGGGGCCGGCGGCATCCAGCTCGGTGTGCTGGAAGCCGAGATCGGCGGTGAGGTCGGCATTGTCGAATACGGTATAGCGATAGCCGAGGCCGGCCTGCACCTGGCGGGCGTTGATGTTGCTTGCGAAGTCGTTATTGCGGGACCAGGCAAAGCCACCGTAGACGTAAAGACTGTCGGACAGCTCGATCGAGCTGCGGATGCCCAGGCCGTCGAAATCCAGGCTGTCGGTGCCCGGGGCACCCAAATCGACGCTGAGGCGCTGATAGCCGCCCTCGACGTAAGTGAAACTGCCCAGACTGTCGCGGGCCGATGCCGCAAACGGTGCGCAGGCCAGCAGAAGTGCGGCCGCAAGTTGCTTCTTCATGAATTTCCCCAGTGCTCTGGAAGCGGTGAATGATCGTTGTCCGCGCCAAACGCGATTTGGGAAGTGTACCCAAGCTTGCCCGGGTTTGCTGCTTCTGGCGCGGCGCCCGCATAAGAAAACCCGGCTTTCACCGGGCTTTTGGGCCGCTTCACGGAGCGGGGGTAGGACGTGACATGGCGTACTTGGGGCGTACGCCGGCCCTGCACGGGTGAATCGATATGGTTGTGACTTACCAGGTCAGACGCGGGCCGACGAACCACTGGCTGTCGCCGTCGGCAAACTTGACGTCACCGCTCAAACCCCAGTTCTGATTGAATTTGACCTGGCCGCCAAGACGGCCGTAGAAATCGCCGTCGAACTGCTCGAAATCCTCATAACCGGCCATGGCATAGCCTTCGACCTTGGAGCCCAGCGCGCCACGCACGCCGACTTCGGCGCTGTAGCCGTCGAAATCGAAGCCACTGCCGGCGTCGAGCTTTTCATAGGCGACGCGGGTCACCAGATCAGCCTTCGGTGCGATTTCGTAGTTGTAGCCGACGCCAACCTTCCACTGGTCGATATCGACATTGGTATTGTCGATTTCCTGCTTGTTGTAGCCGCCGAAGAGATGGAAGTTGGGGTGCACCGCAACCGACCCGTCGATACCGAAGCCGTCGGCATCGGCGGCGCCGTCGCCGTTGGTGGCGAGATAGCCGCCCTGTACATAATTGTATGAGACGCCTTCAGCGGCGGAGGCGGCGAAAGGAAGGGCCGCAAGCAGGGTCAGGGCAAGGAGTGAACGCTTCATGGAGGATGACCTCTAAGTTGTTATTGGGCCGCAGCGGGCGGGGGAGAAAAAACAGATCCCGCATCGGTGAAGCGCATTCTCAGGATTGCCGTATAACGAAACCTTAATAATGTACCGATGAGTGTGGGAACTTTCGGAAACTGTTCAGGTATGGCCATTGTCTCCATGGCACCGCGCTTGGGTTTCAACGCGCACATTGCTTGAAGCAAGCGCGTGAAAACGCGCCAGTCATCGCGTCGCCCGCCGATGCGGATCATTTACTGATCGATAGAAGACCGCCGCATGCCATGGTCTGCGTCACCCCGTGACCGGAACGCGCCTGTGTTGCGGTGCCTAAAGCGCCCGGTTGGATCAGGCGGCTGCTGGAAATCGACGCTGAAACCAGTCCATGAGCGTTGAGATCAATGCGCTTTGCTGGGCGATTTCGGTAAACGTGTGGTTGGCATCGGGGTAGTACAGGCTGTCCAGTGCCCCGCGCAGTTCGGGGAAGGATTCGTAGAGCTGGTCGGCATGGTTGTAGCGCACGCCCTGCGCCGCCGAATAAACCGACAGGATCCGAACGCCGCGCGCGGTAAGGGCGGTCAACTGACGGCGGTAGTCCTCAAGCGGTGGGGCTTGGCGTCCGCCGGACGACACGGCAGCCGTGCCCGAGGGCGTCGACAGCCGCGTGCGCAGGCGGGCCAATATTTTGGCGGGGAGCGCCATCCATGCATCCAGGCTGCGAAGACGGGCCCTAAGCGATCTCATCCGCGCGGGTGTGGTCGCGTAGCAGGGTGGATCGACCAATACCAGCCCGACGATCCGCGGATCCGCCTCTGCGGCTGCCAGCGCATTGTCGGCGCCAGAGCAGATGCCGAACACCACCACCGAGGCCGCGGCCTCGTTCGCTGTTATCTGGTCGATGGCGGTGCGGATATCGGCGACGGAGCTTGCGCGGAAAGTGAGCTGGTCGGGCACCGCGCCGCTGTCGCCGATCCCGGACAGATCCATGCGCATCGCAAGGTGTCCGGCCTGGGCCAGACGCCGCGCAAGCCTGACATGCAGGCGATGCGGCCCGACCCGGTGAATGACGCCCGCATTCACTAGCAGCACGACGGGCGCGCTGCTGCGCTCTGGTGGCGCACTGGCGATGGCGACAAGTGTACGATGCTCGCCCAGCAGCAAGACGTGTTCACGGATGTCGGCGTCGCTGCAGGGCTGATGAAGAGGCATGTATTGCCGGCGCTGCCGGATCCAGTCAGTCAATGTGTCATCGGGAAGTACACTCGGGGGAGGTGTTCTTGTCAATTCGATTTTTTGAAGCGCATGGTCGCCATCTGCTTGCGGCCGTGCATCTTTCGCCGCGACTGCACGCGCGCAGCGTTGCGGTACTGCTGTGCAACCCGTTCGGCGAGGAAGCGGTGCGCGCGCACCGGGCGTACCGGGTCATGGCGCGAAAACTCGAAGACGCCGGCTATGCTTCGATGCGTTTCGATTATTCGGGCACCGGCGACTCCAGCGGCGATATCGCCGATGTCCGCATCGAAGACTGGCTCCAGGATATCGCCGTCGCAGCCGAATACCTGCGCTGCGAATCCGGCGTCCAGCGCATTGTGCTGGTCGGTCTGCGCTTGGGAGGGACGTTTGCTGCGCTGTCCGCACAGCGCGGTTTACTGCGTGTAGCGCATGTATTGCTATGGGATCCGATCGTCGACGGCGCGGAGTACCTGCGCGAACTGGGCCGCGCGCATCGCACTTACATGCAGGCCGAGTTCGGTCGGTCGGCTGCCGCCGGCGCCGATGGCGACAGGCCAGACGATGCATCGCATCTGCACGAAGCGCTGGGCACGCCGATCGATGCGCGCCTGCGCGGCGAACTTGCCGGGATCGATCTGGCTGGAGGAGTGCCCGCCATCGCGATGACCACCGTACTGTGCACCCAGCGCACGCCGGCCATGGAACGACTGCGCGCGCAGTGGGCCGAAGGCCCGCAGATGCACTGGATTGACCTCGACGGCAGCAGCGGCTGGAATTCCGACGCCGCGCTCAACAACGCTACCGTCCCTATGTACGACATGCTTGCCCTCATTTCCAGAATCGAAACCTGCCATCCGTGACAATGTCTCCACATCCCGATCATAAAAACGCCCACCGCAACGACACCGGCTATCGT
>JAYVSK010000043.1:0-4186 GCA_043775395.1 Lysobacter sp.
GGCGGCCTGCACAACTTGGTCGCCGCCGCCATCCGCCATGCCACCGAGCGCGGCAAACAATTGTCCGCCGCCAACGACTGAGACCCGACCGATGCGCCTAATCACTGCCGCGCTCCTCTGCCTTGCGCTCGCTGCCTGCGGCAACGATGCGCCCAAATCGGCTCAACGGATTGATACACCGCACGAACAGGTGAGCCGGGTCGGCGATATCACCATCCGCGCGAACGTGCTGCCGACCGCTCAACTCAATGAAGCGATGGCACGTGCCTATGGCATCGAGCGCGGCGAACGCAAGACGATGCTGCTGATTTCGATGCGCCAAGGCCCGGACGGACAGGACACTTCGCTGCCCGCGACAATCCAGGCCGCTGCGACCAACCTGCACGGCCAGCGCCAGGACATCGTCATGCGTGAGGTGCGTACCGGCGAGCTGATCGATTACGTCGGCACTGCAGACGCATCGCCGCCGGACACGCTGAGCTTCGACATCAAGATCGTGCGTAAAGGCGCCGCCACCGAAACAATGACGTTCTCGCGGGATTTCACACCCTGACGGCGGCAGAGCGGGCTTCAGCCCGCTGAACCCTTACGGCGGACTGAAGTCCGCTCTAACGCCGCGCCCATCTTTGAATGATCTTCGCGATTTCGCTCACGCCGTCTGTCAACGCCGCAGGTCCGGGCTGCAGAATGATCGGCGACTTGATTTCATGCAGTTCGCCGTCGCGCACCGCTGGGATCGCGTCCCAACCCGGACGCTCGGCGACCTTGCGAGGCCGGAACTTCTTGCCGCACCAAGAGCCCAAGATGATGTCCGGCGCACGCCGAATCACTTCATCGGGATCTTCAAGAATCCGCGCCTTCGCCAGCGACTCTGCGGCGCGCTCCGGAAAGATATCGTCGCCGCCGGCGGTCCGCACCAGCTCCGCCACCCAGCGGATGCCGCTGATGAGCGGATCGTCCCATTCCTCGACATACACCTTTGGCCGATGCGGCAGCGTCGCCGCCTGCGCGGCGATCACCTCAAGCCCGCGCGCGAGCTCATCGGCATAGGCATTCGCCTTTTCCGGCACCCCCACCAGTGCGCCAAGCCGGCGAACATAATCGAGAATACCGTCGACGCTGCGATGATTGCTGATCCAGACTTCCACGCCCTGTTTGATGAGCGCCGACGCGATCTCCGCCTGGATATCGGAAAACCCGACCACGAAATCCGGCTGAAGCTTAAGAATCTCGCCGATCTTCGCCGAGGTGAACGCGCTGACTTTCGGCTTTTCTTTGCGCGCGATCGCCGGCCGCACGGTGAACCCGCTGATGCCGACGATGCGGTGCTGCTCGCCAAGCGCGTACAGCACCTCGGTGGGTTCTTCGGTGAGGCAGACGATGCGTTGCGGGCCGAAGGCCGCGTGTCGACTCACGGATACAGCATCCGCTTCGTCCAGACCCCATCCACGCCGCATTCGTAACACTGCCGCTCGTGCAGACGAAACTGCGCGCCGTACCAGAATTCGATCGCGCGGGGCGTTACCCGGAAGCCGACCCAGCGCGGCGGGCGCGGCACGTCGCGGCCTTCAAATTCGCGCTCGGCATTATCGAACCGTTGTTCGAAGGCGGCGCGCGCGTCGAGCGTATCGGATTGATCCGACGCCCAGGCGCCGATCTGGCTGGCGCGGGGGCGGCGTGTGAAGTACGCATCTGCTTCGGCCTCGTCGACAATCTCGACCGCGCCTTCGACCCGCACCTGCACACCGTCCTCGCCCAGCGCTTTCCAGAAAAACAGCAGCGCGGCATTGGCGTTCGCCTGCAGTTCACGCCCTTTGCGGCCGTCCAGATGGGTGTAGAACACAAAACCGCGCGTGTCGTGGGCTTTGAGCAGCACCATCCTTGCCGAGGGCAGGCCGTCGGGCGTGGCGGTGGCCACCGTCATTGCGGTAGGTTCGGGAATGCCGGCCGCCTTGGCCTGCGCGAACAGCGAATCGAATGTGGCGAGGGCTTCGGCGTACAGCGTCATATCGGAGACTTCGAGGGGATACATTGCGCCATTGTCGCGCGATGTCTCCCCGCCTGCACCTTCGCTGGATCGAACGTTCGCTGGATCAAATACGGGACGCGCAGCGGCGCGTCCTCGTCTTTGCCTTGGAACAGAGGCTTATTCGACGACGAAACTCACCCGCATGTTCACCCGCCACTCGGTGACATTGCCGGCATCGTCGGTGACCACTTTGGTCTCATTGATCCAGGCACCTTTGATGTTCTTGACCGACTCAGCGCACTTCTTGAGGCCGCTGCGGACGGCATCCTCGACGCTGGTGTTCGATGCGGCGTTGATTTCGATGATCTTGGCGATGGACATGGCGAAACTCCTCTCAAACTGTGCCGGCAGGATGCCGGAGCCGCAGGTTACGCCCCGGCTGTTAAAATCGCGACATGAACCCCGCGCCCCACCTCGTCCTGATCGGCCCGATGGGCGCCGGCAAGTCCTCGCTCGGTCGGCGTATCGCCACGACGTGGGGGCTGCGATTCGTCGATCTCGATCGCGAGATCGAAACCCGCGCCGGCACCGAAATTCCGACCATCTTTGCCTGCGAGGGCGAAGCCGGGTTCCGCAGCCGCGAGCGCGCGGCGCTGGCGGACCTACTGGCGGGCGAACGCAGCGTGATCGCCACCGGAGGCGGCGCAGTGCTGGACCCCGATAATCGTACGCTGATGCGCCAACACGGTTTTGTGGTGCATCTGCAGATCGATGTGGAAGAACAGCTGGCCAGGCTGGCCCACGATCGCAGCCGGCCGCTGCTGGCAGGCGCGGATCGCACCGATGTGTTGACCCGCCTCGCGGCAGAGCGCAGACCGCTGTATGCCGAAGCCGCAGATCTGACCTTCTCGCCCACCGGAATGAGCGCAGCCGAAGCCGCCGAATGCCTGGTCGATCTGCTCGAAAGTCGCTGGCGGCGCCCTGCGACCGCTTTCACCGATCAGGCATCCTCATGACCCCATCCGCAATGCGCATTGTTCACGTCGACGGCGCCCAGCCTTACATCATCTCGATCGGCGATGGATTGATCGATGACGGTATCGCTCTGACGTCGCGGATCCGCGGCCGGCATGTGCTGATCGTCAGCGACGAACACGTCGCTCCGCTTTACGCGCGGCGGGTGGAAGCGGCGCTGCACAATGCCCGGCCTGAGCTGCGGCTGAGCCGGTTAGTGATGCCGGCCGGGGAACAAGCCAAGACCCTGGCGCACTTCGGTGCGGCGATCGACGCGCTGGCGGCGCTGGGCGCAACCCGCGATGCCTGCGTGCTGGCGCTGGGCGGCGGCGTGGTCGGCGATCTCGCCGGATTTGCCGCAGCCTGCTGGATGCGCGGCATCGACTGCATCCAACTGCCCACGACCCTGCTGGCGATGGTCGACTCATCCGTCGGCGGCAAGACCGCCATCGATCTGCCGCAGGGCAAGAATCTGGTCGGGGCCTTCCATCCGCCGCGCGGTGTATTCGCCGACACCGCTGCACTGGGCACCTTGCCGGACCGCGAGTTTCGAGCCGGGCTGGCCGAAGTCGTCAAATACGGCGCGATCGTCGACGCCCCGTTTCTCGACTGGCTGGAAGCGCGCAGCGTGCCGCTGCTGTCGCGCGAGCGCGCACCGCTGATCGAAGCGATCGCGCGCAGCTGCCAGCACAAGGCCACTATCGTCGAACGCGATCCTTTCGAGCACGGCGAACGCGCGCTGCTGAACTTCGGCCACACCTTCGGCCACGCGATCGAAGCCGAACAGGGCTATGCCAGCCACGACAACCATGCTTTGAACCATGGCGAAGCGGTAGCGGTCGGGATGGTGCTGGCGACGCGGTTGTCGGCCCATCTGGGCATGGCACCGATGGCGGACGCCGCGCGGCTGCGGGCACTGCTCACCGGTTTTGGCCTGCCAACCGCTCTGCCGCCGGAACTGGAGCCTAATCATCTGCTGGAACGGATGCAGCTTGACAAGAAGGCGAGCGCTCGCGGTTTGCGCTTCATCTTGTGGGAAGGTCCCGGCACAGCGCGGATCGTCGCCGACGTGCCTGGGGATGCCGTGCTGGAAACGCTTCGGGAAGGATGAGCAGCGGCACGGGCGACGCATCACCGCTTACAATTCGGCCATGCGCCTGTTTCTTCAACAACGACCGCAATCCGACAGCGCTGGCCGCGAGG
>JAYVSK010000044.1:0-15504 GCA_043775395.1 Lysobacter sp.
GTGCATATCATCCGCTGATGATCCACGACCGCGAACGACGCGCGCCAGATCTGACCATCCGCGCTGGCGGTAGGCGAATCCATAAAAGCCGCGTCGAACGGCATCACGCCCAAGCACCAGCGCAGGCGCTTGGGTATGGTGATGCCCTTCAACGCAAATCTGAAATGACCCGTCAACTCCGCACCCGGCGCTATTTGAAGAGCGATTGGCGTCGGTGGCGCCGTCGGCGAGGGAGAGGGCAATGGCGCAACGGCATGAACAAGTTCGATGTCCTCGCCGTTCTCGATCATTTTCGGCACGCCGACTTCACCTAACTTCTGGCGGCCGATATCGATCGCATGCAGATCGCCGCGATCGAAGACGGCCAATGCGGAGGATGGACTGGCGTTGCGAAGCCGATAGTGCACTTCGATGATCCGCGATGCGGGTGCGTAGTCGAACTCGGCAAGCAGCACCGGGTTGTCCTGGGCTTGGCTAGAGCCATGAGTGCTGGGTGTATGTGTCGCGACGGTCTGGGAAGGCATAGGTGGCTCCGGAGAATGTAACGTCTTGCCCTGCGTGCAGCCTGCAGCCAACACGATGCTGAGCGCTATGATCGGCAGCGGGGTACGGAAATACTTCTGTGCATGCATGCAGTCAACCCCTGCGATCGATAGAAGCGGGGGTGGCCGGAAATGCAAACGCTGCGGTCAAAACCGACTCCGGCGATTCACCGACGCGGCGTATCGTCGACCTGATGGTTGGAATACGGACGGGGCAAACACCGCCGGCTGTGTCGATGTCTGGCGTCACATTCTTGGCCCTGTGGAAACAGCAGCGGGCTGATCGACCTGAAGCGGCGGCAGCTGCTGTTGTTTCGCTTCAATCTCCTGCCGATCCACTGCCGCAGCGCCCTGATTGCGGAACTCCTGACCGAACTGACTGCTGGCCAGATGTTGAGTGGCTGCGCGCAGCGCGTTGGGATCTCCGGACTGCATCGCTTCCATCATCTTGCTCAAATGCGGGTCCATCTGCGAAGCCGAGGCCACGGTCGGCGTTGTTTCTGTCGCAGGCGCAGCTGCCCAGAGCGGCGTCGCGCCGGTCGGATTGATCGGGATACCGTAATTCGGACGCAAAGGAACGCCCATTTCTGCGCGCAGGCCATTTTCGGTCAATGCCGCTGGGTTCGCCGTGGTGTTGGGAGTGGCCGGATTACGGTCGAAGTCGAACGCTACGCCACTGTTGTTGAGCCCTACGGCCTGACGCTCATCGTTGTTGATCCCGTTGTCCGGATCCCCAGCTGGACCGGTGTAGGTGCCCTGCTGGGCGGTACCGTTCACGCCGTTATACGCATGGGACAGTTCGTGATAGGCAGTGGCCAGCGGGATCTGGAAATTCTCTGTGTGAAACGATGGGTTGTACTGCACGGTGGTGTTCGCGCCCGTACCCGCTGTTGCGACCCCTGCTGCATTCGTCTGGAGATACGTAGGTGGGGTGACCGGCCCGGCAGAACCGTTCTGCTCGTTCTGCAGCTCGGTGATCGTCACCGACATGCCGTTGCCTTTGGTCGGATCGGCTGCGCGATCCAATTCGGTCAGCATCTGCCGGCCGTTAGGTGAACTGCGCAGCATTTCAATATCGGCGTCGACGCGCTGTTGGAAGGCGGCAGACCCCTGCACGGTAACGCTCGCGCCGATCGCCGTGTCCATGTTGACCTCTGTGAGGTCGTTTTTCGCACCCTTTGCGGCAGTGATGGTGTCGGCTGCCGACTGCCCATACACCGTGTCGTTCCCGGACTGATTGTCGACCTTGTCGGCACCGGCGCCGGTGTAGATCCGGTCGTTGCCCTGACCGCTTCGCAGGGTGTCATTGCCCAAGCCGCCAGACAGGATGTCGTTGTCCTGCCCGCCTTCAAGCACGTCGTTGCCCTTGCCGCCTTCCAGATAGTCGTTGCCTTTGCCGCCGCGCAACGTGTCGTTGCCGTCGCCGCCATAGACCACGTCGTTGCCGTCGCCGGCATCAATGGTGTCGTTGCCGGTATTGCCGAACACATCGTCGCGGCCTGCGCCGGTCTTGATGGTGTCGTTGCCCGCGCCGCCGTCGACACGGTCCCGGCCGGAGCCGGTGGTGACGATGTCATTGCCGGCGCCGCTATCGACATCCATGTTGACCGTGACCTTGGGCGTTGCCTTGATGATGTCGTCGCCGTCGCCGGTGCGCACCCCGAGTTCTTGCCCTGGGCCCAGCGTGATTTCGTACTTCTTGCCGTTGATCTGGACGTCGAGCGTGCCATCCGCACGTTGATCTACCGTGACATTGTCTTTGCCTGCGCCGGTGTTCAGCACCACCTTGTCGGCGAACTGGTCGCCACCCATCACCTGATCGCGGGTGATCGATACGTCGCCGACCCGGAAGAGTTCCTGCGAAAAGGTGGTCTTACCGTCCGCCGTTGTTCCGGTGATGGCTGCCGGGCTGGTTGCCGGCACCGTGGTGCCATTGATCTGCACCGGCGGGTCGCCGGCAGCAGCGCGTACGGTGGTCGATGAATCAGAGCTTGGCTCGGTCGCCATAAAGAACGCCTCAACAGAGTTGGAGAATGAATTTCGGCTGTGTTCGCAGGCCATCCTGGGCGTTTCGAGCGCCCGGCTGCCTCGGTTCATACATCGTTGGCATGCCAAGCTTTGAAGAAGGACCGCTTGGTGAGAGTACCACCGACCATGTCGCCCGGATTCTGGGTGTGATTGAAGCGCTCCATACACAGGCGGCGCATTATGAAAGCAGTATGGAGCCTGGCTGCACTCAAGGCCGTGCTGGGTCCAAGAGGGGATATCGGGCTGTCGCCGGCCAACGGAGCGCGCGGCTACTCACGCCATCAGTTCAGCGCTTCAATCCATCTCAAGCATGTCGCGCAATGCATTCGATGCCCTCACGCGCAGGGCGCGACGCGGATGCGCGTCCGGCCCATTCGCGCGCTTCGCTGCAGATTTCGCTGTGGCTTTTTTGTCGCTCACAGCAGACTTTGCTGATACGCCGCCTGCATTGATGAACGCCGCACGCACCTCGGGATCGGTGGCCACATAGAACGTGATCTCATCGATCAGGCTCGGTGGCGGTGTTGCGACCGACGAACGTGCGCTGCGCTGCGCACCGGTTTTTCCAGCGCCGTACATTTTCATCGCCGCCGCAGCCAACTGCTTCGCTGACAATTCCGGCAGATACGGCTGCAGCCGCGCCCAGTCCGATGCAGCCGATGTGCGCGTCGGCGCGCGCTGTGCGCTGCGCACCGCTGCCCCGCCGAAAGCAGGCAGTTCTGCGCCGAGCAGGCCGACCGCATCAAGCATGCCCGGGCCGTAGCGGAGGGTGTTCCAACCCGGCACCTGCCGGCAGTGCGCTTTCATCAGACCCGTGAATACCGAGGACAGCCGGCCGCCGTAGCGGGTGCGCAGCGCTGCAACGCCGCGATGCTGCAGCCACAGCGCGCAGACGCCCGCGGCGGTAGCCGTGGCGTAGGACGTGCCCGAGCTGCGTTGGGTGTCGAACAGCACCGCGCCGTTTTTCTTGATTGCATGCGCGCGCCATACCGATTCGCCCGGCGCGGTGATATCCACCGCCGCGCCCGATGCGGAGCCGCTCCATGGCCGGGTATCGGCGTTGCTGGCGGCGACTGCGATCACGTTCTCCAGCCGCGCTGGAAAGATCACCATCTGCGTATGATTGCCGGCGGCGGCGAACAGGATCATGCCCTCGGCGACCAGCTGGTCCGCCGCGCGCGACAGCGAACGCCCGGCCCACGGTCCGCCCAGACTCATCGATACCACGTGGCAGCCGCGGTCGCGTGCGCGATACAGCGCCTGCACCAGGTTGCCGAATTTGAAATGAATCACCGAGGTCGACACGCGCAGCGGCACCAGTTCGGCGCCGGGCGCGATGCCGGACAGCTCAGGCGCGCTGGCGCTGAAGATCACGCTGGCGGTAGCGGTGCCGTGGCCGGGATGCATGCCGGCCATCGCATCGCGCGCATCCGCATCGTCGTCGACGAAATCGTAGCCGTCTGCGATCCGCAGCCGTGGCCCCACGATCTGCGGATGCGCGGTGTAGCCGGTATCGGGATGACCCACGCGCACGCCTGCGCCGGTCACGCCGAACTGCGCGCGCGCGATATCCGCGCCCACCGCAATCGTCGACCAGTCGCGGGGCGCGGAGCCGGGCAGGTCGGCGGCATCGCTATTGCTGCTGGAGCGCTTTGCAGTGCGCGAGGGTTCGGGTGGAAGGCTGTAGCCCACCGCCGGTTCGCAGTCGGCCACCAGCGGATGCTGCAGCAGCGCATGGACGGCGTTCCACGTCTGCGCAATGGAGACACGTTTGCCTTCCGGAAAGACGATCAGCACATCGCTGGCGCCTTTGCCCAAAGGCTGCGCGGTCGATGTGGTCGTGGTCAGTGCCGCGAATGCCGGCACCTCGGCGCGCAGCCGCGCCAGGATCTGTCTGCGCGCCGCTGCCGGCAGCGCTTCGCCCAGATCAACGATGATGCCGTGTACGTCGTATTTCGTGCCCGGTGTGGTGCGACCGGATGCGGTGGCCATACGCCTGCTTCCTCTGCGTTGCCGGCATCAGGCCGGGGGATGCCACAGCATACCCCCGACCCTTCAGCGTCCAGAACATGTCCGGTATCAGATCCGTTGCGTTCGCATCGTGATCCGTCAATCGTGTTTCCTGTCAGTGATGCCCGCTGCTGACCGCGCCGCCCTGCCCATCGGGCAACAGCACGCGCACGTTCTGCATCATTCCCTGATCCTCGTGATCGAGGATGTGGCAATGCAGCACGTATTCGCCGATGTAGCGCTCGTAGCGCGTGCGCAGGAACAGCCGGTAGCCCTGCTTGACGAACAGCGTGTCTTTCCAGGTGCCCTTGAGGTTGGCGTACTGCGGGTCATCGGTTTCGCCGGTTACGCTCACGTCCACGCCCTGCGGATTGAGGATTTTCGCGACCTGGAATGGATTGACGTGGATATGGAACGGATGATTGACGAAATCCGAGCCTACCGTCCATTCCTCCACATTGCCCAGAACCAGATCGCGCGCGGTGTGCGGGTCGTAGGGTTTGCCGTCGACCATGAACACCGGCGTGGGCTGGCTGACATCGATGTTGAAGATCGCCTGCTGGCCGCTGTTGGGCGTCAGTTGGCTGTCGGTGATAGTGGCGTGCGGCACGAACGCATTCAAACGCAGTTGATCGGCCAACGCCTCCGAGACGCTTTGTTTCATGTCGGCCGGCATCCAACGCTGCGCGGCATCACGCAGCTGCGCGGTGAGATACGCGCCGATATCGCCGCTCACGTTCTGACCCGGCGCGACCCGCACCGTACCCAACAGCTGCCGGCTTTCGGCGAGCGCGCCCACGGTGGCGCTGGCCGGCGCGGCGGCATCGATCACGCAGTAGTCGCCGGCCGCCGGAAACACCATCAGCGTGTCGCTGCGATAGCCGGGCTGAAAGACGTTCTGGTCTTTGCGGACCGCCTGCGCGTGGGTCAGTCCGTCTGCGGCGATTTCCCACTGCGGCAACACAGCGCCAACGCAGTTCTGCGCGATCCACGCGGCGTGGCTGCCGAGCCTGCGCAGCGTGGCCGGGTTCGCCGATTTTCGCATCGGCACGAACTGCAGATTGATGGTGTTGCGCACGCCGGCATGGATGTTGCGCCAGCGTTCGATGCGGCCGGCGACCGCGCCGCTGAAGCGCGGCATGATCTCGCCGTTGATGCTGGTGTAACGACCGGATTGGCCCCACGAACTCGGACCGAACTGGTCGTAGCCGGTATTGCCGCCCAGCACGCCCTCAATGGTGCCGACATCGCCCGGATCGCACACCCACGCGATCACGTTGCCGCTGGCGTCCTTCTTGACCTTGATCTGGCCGCTCGCGTCGCGACAGGCGTACTGCACCTGTTGGAACAGCACCAGCCGTTCCTTGAACGCATTGCCTGCCGCATCGCGCAGCAGCGTGTCGATATCGCCGTTGCGCGCTGGCATCGGCGGGCGTGCGCCGCGCACGATCAGCGCGCCGGCCATGCCGCTGGACACCTGCAGCGCCGTCGATCCGTGCAGATGCGGGTGGTACCAGAACGTCCCGGCCGGATGGGTTGCCGGTATGTTGTATTCGTACTCGAAAGTCACGTTCGGGCGGATCGTGATCAGCACATTGTCGCTGTTGCCGGTGGGGCTGACCCACAGCCCGTGCGAATGCAAATTAGTGGAATTGAAGCAATGCGGCGTGTTGATGTTCGGCGGTTTGCAGTCCGGCTCGGGCGGCAGCTGGTTGTTGAGCTTCACGCGTACGGTTTCGCCGGGCCGGATCGCAATGGTGGGCCCCACGAACGGCGTGAACGGATTGGGCGCCGCGCCTTCGGCGACGTACGTGCGCAAGCGCACCCGGTCGTAACGCCCACTCGCGGGATTGAAGATACGGCCGGTGCTGTAGCGGATATCCAGCGCCAGATCAGCGTCGTGGTTGGGCACGGGCGCCATTCGACCCGCCTGCAGCAGCAGCGGCGCCGCGCTGCTGTCGCTGCGGTCGATCGGCACCACGGTGGGGTCGGCGACGACCCGCTCCAATGCGGCATCGGCGGGGTCGCCGCCATCCGCGGCGAACGCGAACGCGGGCGTGATGCTGCAAACGCCGAGCGTTGCCACGCACAGCAGGCGATGCGGAAATGTTGCAGGATAAAAACGGTGATGCATGACGATTCTCCTTGTCTGGTCGAACAAAACGACACGCACGGGCCGGGGCCGTGCTCCTGTGATTCGAGATACCCCCTGTCCTGGCTTGCGGCGGGAAGCTGTGCCCCGCGTAACCACCATACGCCGATTGCGCTTGCGATCAATCTGCGCCGCAATCAATCGAGCAGCGACTGCAGCGCGATCGCGCGCATCCGCGCAGCGCTTCCGAGCAGCCGTCGAATGCATCCGCATCGGCGATGAAGGTCTGCAGTTGTTCGCGATGATCGGGTGACAAGTCGCGAATGATGCCCTTGAACGCGTCCAGAACGCTGTTGATCTCGCGGGAGGTATCGTTGTGATGCCGCAGCAGCGACGCCGTGTTTTGCCGCAATCGCTCCACAAGCGCCTGCAGCAGCGGATGCGTATCAGTGCCGGCTTCACGTAGCAGCGTGGGAATGCCCTGGTCGCCGAAATGAACGGTGCTGTCCAGTGCCGCCAAGATCGGCAGCGTTCCCTTCGGCCCCGGCGCATTCGGGTCGACACCGGCGGCGATGCAAAGACGCACTTCGGCGATGAGATTCATCCCGATCGCTTCGAACAGATCCATGGCCGCTCCCGCAGGCCGTACGCGGCTTGCTGATGACGACCCTCAAAATCCGTAACGCAGAAAACCCCCATCCACGGCAATGCATTCGCCGGTGATATAGCTCGATGCAGGCAGGCATAAAAACGCGACTGCGGCGGCGACTTCTTCCGGTTCGCCGATGCGGCCCATCGGTGTGCGCAGCAGCACTTCGTCCAGATAATCCGGGTCTGCGAGTTTGGTCGAGGTGCGGCGGGTGCGGATGTACCACGGCGCCACCGCGTTGACGCGCACGCCGTCTTCGGCCCATTCCACCGCGAGATTGCGGGTCATCTGGTGCATCGCCGCCTTGCTCATGCCGTAGGGCGCGCCGCTGCGCACGTGGGTGATGGCGGAGACGCTGCCCACATTGACGATGCACGATGCGGCATGTCGGGTCAGCAGCGGATAGGCGCTGCGCGCAAGCTCGAAAGCGCTGAACAGATTCACTTCGAAAATCTGGCGCCATTCGTCTTCGCGGTAGTCGATGGCGGCTTTGGTGAGATTGCCGCCGGCGTTGTTGACCAGAAGATTGAGACCGTCGCCGAGGTCTTCGGCCCAGTCCAGCAGCTCGCGGCGCTGATCGTCGTCGGCCACGTCGGCGACGAAGGTGCGCACCTCGCCGTCGGGGAATTCCTCTTCCAGTTCGATGCGCGCCGCGTCCAGGCCGTTGCCGTCGCGGGCGGCGATCAATACGCGCGCGCCGAAGCCCAGCAGTTCGCGGGCGATGGCGCGGCCAATGCCGGCGCTGCCGCCGGTGACCAGCGCGAGTTGTCCGTCCAGACGCCAGCGTTGCGAGGACATGGGGCGATATCACCGGGCTTGCGGGGTTGGGCGTAGGATAAGCCGCGATGCCGCCGAGGAGGACGACCATGCGCCGCACCATGCTGTTGATGTCGCCGCGATTGATGCTGCCGCTGCTGGCCTGTCTGTCGGGTCTGGCGGGATGTTCCAAGCCCAAGGTGCCCGATCACGACGACCGTCCCGACCCGCAGACCGCAGCGCCCGCCGTCGTGCAACCTACCCAGCTGCGTGAGGCGATCCGGCAGCCGATCGACAAGGCCGAGGCCGCGAAATCTTCGGTGGCTGCGGATGCCGATGCGCAGCGCAACGCCATTGATGCGGCGACCGGCAACTGATCCGCGGATCGCGAAAACGACGACGCCCGGCAGTGCCGGGCGTCGTTCCATTCGTGAGGTGTGCGTTGTTCCCGCAGTTCAGAACCCGCAGAAGCAGTAAACCAGGGTTTTCACCGGTGCGCCGCCGTTACGCGGTTCCATCGCACTTTCGAGCATGCGCAGATCGCGGTCCGCCTGCGGTGCGACCTTCGCCAGCAGGCTGCGGGCGAAGTCGGAATGGCCCAGCATCGAACGGCCCATGGTTGAAGCGGCGAACCGGCCAAACCACTGTTCGAACGGCGTGAGCTGCAGTTCGATATAGCGCACGCGATAGTCGCCGGGCTTGTCGCCCAGTTTGGCGCGCTTGGCGGCATCGGCGATCGCAGTACGCAAGCCGCCGAAGGCATCGACCAGACCGCGCTCCTTCGCCTGCGCGCCGCTCCAGACCCGGCCGCGGGCGACCGCATCGACATCGGCCACCGGTTTCTTGCGCGCATCGGCGACTTTGCCGGTGAAATCGCGATAGCCCTTGTCGATCACGCTCTGCATGACCTGGCCCACTTCCGGCGACAGCGGCCGGGTGACATCGAACCCGCCCGCGAACGACGTGGTGGACACGCCGTCGGTATGCACGCCGACTTTTTCGAGCGCGCGCGAGAAGCTGGGGATCAGGCCGAAAATGCCGATCGATCCGGTGACTGTGGACGGATCGGCATAGATGCGGTCGGCATTCATGCTGATCCAATAGCCGCCGGATGCGGCGAGGTCGCCCATCGACACCACCACCGGCTTGCCGGCTTTTTTCAGCGCGGTGATTTCGCGGCGGATCTGTTCGGAGGCGAAGACTTCGCCGCCCGGGGAATCCACGCGCAGCACCAGCGCCTTCACGCTGTCGTCGTCGCGGGCTTCGCGCAGCAGCGCGGCGGTGGATTCACCGCCGATCCGACCCGGCGGCTGTTCGCCGCCGGCAATTTCGCCTTCGGCGACCACCACGGCGACATGGCCGTTGTCGCCCAGCACCGGTAGGGTGCCATCGAGATGCGCCAGATAGCCGTCGAGCGACACCTGGCGGAACCCGCCTTCGGCCTGATCGTCGGCGGCGCCGCGCTGGATCAGCAGATCGTCGACCTGTTCTTGGGTCTTCAGGCCGTCGACCCATTTCTGCTGCAGCGCGAACTTGCCCAGATCGCCCTGTGCGCCGACGATATCCGCCGGCAGGGTGTCGAAGCTCGCCGCGAACTGTATCGGATCAAGCTTGCGCGCCTTGGCGATATCGGCCATGTAGCGCTGCCAGATATCGTTCATCCAGAACAGATCGGCTTCTTTGGAAGCGGGCGATGCCGCATCCAGCACATAGGGTTCGGCTGCGGACTTGAACTCGCCGACCTTGAACAGGTGTACATCCACGCCGAGCTTGTCCTGCAGGCCCTCGCGGAAATACTGGCGATAGCGGCTGAGGCCTTCAAGGATCATCCCGCCCATCGGATCGATATAAACCTCGTTGGCCTGCGCAGCCAGCAGATATTGGCCCTGGTCGAAGCTTTCGCCGAACGCGACGATCTGTTTGCCCGAAGCGCGCAGTTCGGCGAGCGCATCGGCGACTTCGCGAATGGAGGCGTAGCCGCTGAAGTTCATGCGGTCCACGCGCAGCAGCACGCGGTCGATGCGTTTGTCGGTCTTGGCCGCTTCCAGCGCCCGCAGCAGATCGCGCAGCTGCACCTCCGAGGAACTGGGGTTGCCGAGCGCTTTGGCGAAGGCGCGAGTGGTGGCGTCGACCGAATACTGCTCGACCAGAGTGCCCTCCGGCGCGATCACCAGGGTGCTGTGTTCCTCCACCGGCATCACCCGCTTGCCGCTGGTGCTCAGTGCGGCCAGCGCGAACAGCAGGAAGCCGAAAAACACCAGGTTGAGGACCAGCCGCCGGGTGAAGTTCATCGCATCCCAGATTCCGGTGAGGATGCTGGCGACAGGGCCGCGACGCTGCGGTTCATTCATGTGGAGATCTCCTGGATGTTGTAAAGCGAAAGTCGTGTAGCGCACTGTGCGGCCCGGCGGGCAGATCGGCATGCGCCATCGGTCACTCCCACCGATTGCACCAGCCCGATCGCACCCGAAAGCTGCAGGGCATATCGCCATACCTGAAACCATCGTTTGATGGCCAGACGCTCAGGGCGCCACAATGGCGATGCGTCGGGAAATGCGCAAGAAGCGCAGACCCAGCAGCACCGCCGCGACCACCAGTCCGGCGATCAGACCGATCCACATCCCTACCGGCCCTTGTGCGGGCACCAGTCCGACCAGACCCAGGCCCAGCACCGCGCCCAGCGGCATGCCGACGCCCCAATAGGCCACCACGGCGATCAGCATCGGCATCCGGGTGTCTTTCAACCCGCGCAGCGCGCCAACCGACAGCACCTGCACGCCATCCGGAAACTGGAACGCCGCCGCCATCAGCAGCAGCGGCGATGCCAGCGCGATCACCGCGGCGTCGCGGGTGTAGAACGCGGCGATGGTCTCGTTGCCCAACAGCAGCGTCGTCCCGGTCATCAACTGGGTGAACAAGACCAGCAGATAGCCGGCGAATGCAGCCCGGCGCAGGCCGTCGCGGTCGCCGCGCCCCACCGCGTAGCCGACCCGCACCGTGGTGGCTTCGGCCAGCGCCATCGGCACCATGAAGCACAGACTGGCCACGTTGATCGCGATCTGATGCGCCGCCGCCGGCACTTCGCCCAGACGTCCGATCAGCAGCGCGGTAGCGACGAACAGACCGCCCTCCATCAGCCAGGTGAACCCGATCGGCAGCCCCAGCGCCAGCAGATCGCGGATAGGCGGCCAGCGTGGCGGATCGTAGCGATCCAGCAGATGCAGATCGGCAAAACGCCGCGTGCGGGCGAGATAACCGGCCATGCCCAGCGCCTGCAGCCACATCACCAGCGCCGAGGCCAGACCCAGTCCGCCCGCGCCCAGTGCAGGCAGAACGCCGAAGCCGAAGGTCAGCGCGTAACCGGCAGGGACCAACACCACCAGGCCGCCGAAGCCCAGCAACATTGTCGGGATGGTGAAGTGCAGGCCGTCGCACAGATAGCGCATGCACAGAAACAGCGCCAGCGCCGGCACGCCCCAGCGGATGCCGTGTACGAAAGCGGTCGCGCCGGGGCGGATTTCCGGCGCAATGCCGAAGCTCCCAAGCGCCAGCGGTATCGCGCTGAGAAACGCGAACATACCCAGTCCCAGGGCCAGCGCCAGCCACATTGCTTGACGGAACAGCGGCCCGATCTGGTCCCGCCGCCCGCCGCCATCCAGCTGCGACACCGACGCGGGCACCGCGATCAGCGTTCCCATCGGCACCAGCAATGGCATCCAGAACAGCGCTGTCCCTATCGATACAGCGGCGAGCGTGGCGGTGCCGTGCCGTCCGGCGATGAGCGCATCCACCAGACCGATCAGGCCGGTCGAGACGTGCCCGGCCATCAGCGGCGCGGCGAGCCGCGCGCTACTGCGCAATTCATCGCCGAAACGCGAAGCCGGCGCTGTGGGCTGTCGATCCTGATCGGTCATGTCTGCGCTGCTGAGAAACAATCGGCGCATGGGGCTGGCGCGCGGGCTGGTATCTTAACCGCCTCGATTGCTGCGTCCCGGGGAGCGCATGACCGAACACCATCAAACCGCCCATGATGCTTGCGAAAACTGCAGCACCGCGCTGCAGGGCGGTTACTGCCATGTCTGTGGCCAGCGCGCGCACAATCCATTGCACAGTTTCAGCCATGCGGTCGAAGAAGTGTTCGAATCGCTGTGGCATCTGGACGGCCGGATCTTCCGCACCATGCGCGATCTGCTGGTGCCCGGGCGGCTGGCGGTCAACTATCTCGCCGGTCATCGCGTCCGCTATATCGCGCCGCTGCGGATCTTCATCCTGCTGACGCTGGTGACGTTCTTCGTCGCCCATTTCACCATCGATTTCGATGAAGACACGATCCATTTCGATGCCGGCGGGACCGCCATCTCGGACGCGAAGACCGCTGCCGAGGTGATCCGGTTGCGTGATGCAGCGATGAAGAAACTGCGCGACTCGCGCATCGAGATGGAAAAACAGGCGCCGTTCGCGACTGGCGCGATCGATGGAGGCATCGCAGCGGTGCAACAAGAGGCCGCGCAGCGTATTCGCGAACTCGACGCTGCCCGTCCCAACGCGCCGATATCCATCGAATCCGCCGCCGGCACCGCAAAGACGCCGGCCAAACCGGCACAAGCAGGGATGCAGGCCGATCTCCATGGCGCACCCGAAACGAAAGAAGTTCCCAGTGGCGGAATCGACGCCAGCGCGAACGGCGAAGATCTGAAGCTGAATTTCGGCGATCGTGCCTGGGATCCCGCCAAAGATGATGTCGCGTTTCCGTGGCTCCCGGATTTCGTCAATGTCTGGGCGACGAAGAAAGCGCGGAATGCGGCCCAGAATTTCAAGCGCCTGGACACCGATGGCGACCGGTTGAAGGACGCCTGGCTGCGCGCCCTGCCCACATCGCTGTTCGTGATGGTCCCGCTGTTCGCGCTGTTGCTCAAGCTGCTGTATTTCTTCACCCCACGCACGTACCTGGAGCATCTGGTCGTCGCCCTATACAGCCATGCATGGCTGATGCTTGCGATGCTGTGTATCTTCCTGCTTGCCGATGTGGTCGCCATCTGGTCATCGATCACCTGGGTCAGCGTCTCGTTTGGATTGGCGATGGGGGCGGTCGGGCTGTGGATTCCGATCTATCTGTTCATCATGCAAAAACGGGTCTATCGCCAGCACTGGCTGCTGACCGGGGTAAAGTTCCTGGTGATCGGCAATCTCTATGCGTTCATGCTGTCGATGACGATCTTCGCTGCGGCCGCGATCGGCCTGGTTCAGATGTAAAGGAATGCCCTTGAAGAGTGCGATATGAAAATCGTTTACGAAGTGAATATCGAAGTCGACGCTGCGGCGCACGACGATTACCGCCTCTGGCTGCGCGATCACATCGCGGAAATTCTGGCGTTGCCGGGCTTCACCGGCGCCAAAATTTTCGATGTGCTGGAACCGCCGCCCAGTGCCGGACGGATCGGTCTGTGCGTGCAATACGCGATGAAAGACCGCGAATCATTCGACGATTATTTGCGACACCATGCGCCGCGCCTGCGCGCCGACGGCGTGGCGCGCTTCGGCGACCGCTTCCAGACCTCGCGTCGGGTACTGCGCGGCACGCGCTGAATCATCCGCTGCGGTATCGGCCGCCTCAGCGCAGGGTGACGCTGCCCAACAGCTTGTCCAACCAGCGCGGTTTGGCCATCGGCAGCGGGCTGCGGGCCGCGGGTTCGGCGGTTTTCACAGCGATCGCGGCGTCGCGCAGACGGGCGATCGCTGCGACCCGCTCGGGCGCCAGCTGTTTCATTACGAAGCGGGCTTCGTCGTTCAGCGCCAGCCACGCTTCGCCATCCAGGCTGCCATCGGCACGCTGCGGCAAAGCGCGCTGCAGCGCCTGCTTGTACTCGGCAGCCGCCACGCCGAAGACCGTCGCTGCCTGGGTGTCGTCGAACCCCACCACCACCCGGAGCAACAGCACCGCCCGCGTGCCGAAATCCAACCGGGCCAGTGGGGCGAAGTCGCCGTGCCAAAACGGCGCCAGCGGCTCCGCGTTCAGCGAAGGGCTTTGCAGCAGAGTGGTCCAGAACAACAGGGGCCAGTCTTCGTGAGGGGTCGCCGATGCGCTGTCCATGAACGCCTCGATCGCCGCAGCCAAGGCACGGTCGCCCTGCTCGGTATCGCCGCACTGCAGTTCCGCCAGCAGGGCCGCCCGTCGTTCGATGCCGCGCAGAAAACTGGCGACCGCCGCAGTGGCGGCAGCAGCGGTATCGAGCGTATTCGAAGAAGACATGGGCAGATCATAAGCCGCTTGACGACGGGCTGGCATGATGCATGTGGCGCTGGATCCCAGACTTGACAATCATCACGAAACCGTCTCTTCAAGGCGCCCCAAGGGCTGCAGCCGATCCGGCGGTCCAATCCAGTTGTGCACAGCGGTCATCCAGCTGCAATACGAGGCGCCAAGTGCAGCCCTGCCCCTGCAGGTTTCTTATGTTTCACGGCTATATGATTGATCCATATAGCATTTAAGGAGGTGGCGTTTTTTTCACCAGAACTCGCCGAAGCCTGCATTTACGGTACAAAACTCTTCGCGCACGGATTCATGCACAAACTTATCCACAGCTTGTGTGGATAATCTTGAATTTCCTTTGCGATCCGCGACTTGCGGATCATTCATGTCGCAACCGACAGCAATACCGTGCAAGTCGACCGGTCGGCACACGCCGGAGCCCGCATGCGAAATCGCTAGACTGCGCGGATGTCTCTGCCCGATTCCGTGCTCCGCGTGGCTCTGCCGCTGCCGCTGCCGCGTCTCTTCGACTACCGCCGCCCGGCAGACGGTCTGGGCGAGGTCGGCTGCCGGGTGCGGGTGCCGTTCGGCAGCCGCAGCGTGATCGGGGTGATCGCCGAGATCGGCCCAACCGATCCCACGCTGACCGAGCTGCGCGAGGCCGAAGCCATGCTTGACCCGCAGCCGCTGCTGCAGGGCGAGCTGCTGGCTTCACTGCGCTGGCTGGCCCGCTACACCCATGCGCCGTTGGGGGAGGTGTTGGCCACCGCCCTGCCGGGTGTTCTGCGTCGCGGCGAGCCCTTGCCCGACACCCACGCCTGGGCATGGCGGCTGACCGAAGCGGGCGCCACCGCGCTGGCCCGCCTGCGCGGCCGCCCGCGCCAGCTGGCGGACCGGCTGCGGGGTCATACGGTGGACGAAGACCTGCTCGACGCCGACATCGACGATTGGCGCACCGCCGCCCGCGCACTGCTCAAGCGCGATCTGGCCGAACGCAGCGCCGTACCGTCCTCGCAGCGTGCGCCCACCCCGCAGCCGGGGCCGACGCTCAACAGCGAACAGGCCGACGCGCTGGCGGCCCTGCGCGCCCGCACGGGGTTCGCTGCATCGCTGCTCGACGGCGTCACCGGCAGCGGCAAGACCGAGGTGTATCTGCAGGCGATTGCCGACTGTCTGG
>JAYVSK010000045.1:0-20376 GCA_043775395.1 Lysobacter sp.
ACGCGCACGCGGCCGTGCGCCAGCGTCGGCGCTTCGGTGAAACGCTCTGCAAATTCGGCAGGCGTGCGGTAGCTCAACATCGCCAGCTGCCGCGCCAACGCGAGGCCCTGCGAGGCGTCGCACTGCAGTTGGCCCAACGCCACTGCCTGCCGCTGCAGCGCACGCCACGCGCTGGTATACGGATGCGACCGATGCGCGCCGCTGATCGCGACCAGTTTGTTCACGCGCTGCGGATGACGCGCAGCGAACTGCAGGCCGACCATCGCGCCGTACGAGCTTCCAAGAAACGCGGCAAGCGTATCGATGCCCAATGCGTTGAGCACCGCGGCGATCGCATCGGCCTGATCGGCGCTGTCGATCACGGCATCGAGTTGACCGTCAGCGCCGAGCCAGTCGATCGCGAGCAAGCGCACGCGCGTGGTGTCGAGCCCGATGCCGCTCTGCGTCTGCCACCAGCCTGCTTCGGGAAACGCATCGCTGGCGACGACATGCCGATGGGCCGAGATGCCGCCCGCCGCCAACACCACCGGTGCACCGACCGGGCCGATGAGTTCATAGCCGATGTCGACTGTGCGCTCGCCGGCATGGCGCAGGGCCAGCGTCGTGCGCAGACAATCACGCACTGCAGTCGGTGCGTCGTCGAACGATGTCTGGAACACATCCGGCGACGGCCGACAGTCGACGGTGCGGGATTCTGAGTATGCGGCGAAAGTCATGGCGGTCTCCGGGGCGATAGGGCCATCGAAGCCGCGGGGAGACCGGAATCAAGCTGCTGCGCACGGAAAACAATATGACCGCGACGCGCAACCATCTTCGCGGCGGACCCAGGGTCCCCGCAGGAATTGGCACCTTGTGGAGCAGGCCGCGCAGCGGTTGCGGGCGTTGCTCCATCAGGTTGCCCCGGCATCTTCGGGCCTGTCCCTCAGCCGGTCTTGATGGATGGCCGCAGCTTGCCGGAGCTTTTTCGCTATGTCAATCGCTTCATGCGGATGAAGCGATGCCTTGCATCACCCTGTCCCTGGTCCATCCGATTCGGGGATAATTTGAACCATGCATATATCCCGCGTCCGGCCGCTGATGGCCCTGCCCGTCTTCTTCCTGCTCGCCACTGCCTGCGCTACTTCCGCACCGTATAGCGAGGAAGCGCCTCAGTCCTCGCCGGCGGTGATCGCCGAAACCTACGTGTCGACGGGGATCGCGGACGAAGAGCTCGACTCCCTTGCCACTTGGCCCACGCCGGATGGGACGACCTGGCTGATCGCGACCGCGAAATCTGGCCACCGTCTGGTGGTCTTCGACGCCGACACCGGCGCGCATCTGCGTGATGTCGGCGGCAAAGGCGCAGCGCTTGGCCAGTTCAAGCGCCCGAATGGCATCGCCGTGCTGGGCAACCACCTGTTCGTGGTGGAGCGCGACAACCGTCGCGTGCAGGTCTTCGCGCTGCCGGATTTCCGGCCGCTCGGCAGCTTCGGTGAGGGCGAACTGCGCGCGCCCTACGGCCTGTGGCTGAATACGGCCAGCCTCCCCGGAAACAACGGTGAGCTGGATGTCTACGTAACCGACAATTTCATGGAAGGCGCGCGTTTCGATGTAGTACCGCCGCTTGAACAGCTGGACAAACGCGTCCGCCGTTACCGGCTGCGCTTCGGCGCCGACAGCAGTTTCAGCGCCGACGCGATGGGCAGCTTTGGCGACACCAGCGAAGCGAACGCGCTGCGCATCGTCGAATCCATCGCAGGCGATCCCAGTCACGACCGTCTGTTGATCGCCGACGAATACCAGCCCAAATCGACGCTGCGCGAATACACCCTGGCCGGCCGTGCAACCGGGCGCCAGATTCCCGAAAATACGTTTTCCTTCGAAGCGGAAGGCGTCGCGCTGTGGTCCTGTCGGCATGGCAAGGGGTATTGGATTGCGGTGGACCAGCTGTCTCCGCTGACCATCTTTCATTTCTTCGATCGCGCCACGCTGGCGCGGGTCGGCAGCATCACCGGCCGCACTGTTGCCGCGACCGATGGCATCAGCCTGCTGACGACGCCGACCAAACGATTTCCGAAAGGCGCGCTGTTCGCCGTCGATCGTGACGTCTCGGTGGCCGCTTTCGATCTGCGCGACATCGCGGCGGCGCTGAAGCTCGACCGCAGCTGCCTGTAAATCGACCGTGCGCGCGATCACTGCCTGGCTGTTGATTATCTGCATAGGATGCGGCGCCGGTTGGGCAAGCAATCCGGGCGGTTGGACAGAAAATGAGAAAGCGCCGAACAATGGCGGCTATGTCCCGGAAAAAGCGAATCCGTCGCAGGCGGCAGTCACGCGGAATCCAGCAGTCAATGACGCTGTGTCGGTTGCGCAGCTGCGTTTCGAAACCCGCGGCGGTGTCATCGAAGCCTGGGCCGACAATGCGCTCGCCGGGCCGATCGAAGTACTCCTGCGTCCGGCTCGCGGCACGATCGCAAACGCCGACCCGCCGCTGCCGGCGCGTGCCGTCATACAGGCGCTGCAGCGAACGCTGGTCGCGCGTCTCGGGCCCAACACCACCGCCGAACTGTTTCTTGAGGCGGTACCGGGCGACCCCAGCGCAAGACCGCGCGACGTCGAATATCTGTATCCGCTGCGCGGGGCGGCGCTGCAGATCGAACAGGGTTGGGGCGGCGCTTACAGCCATCACGATCCTGAGAATCGCTATGCGGTGGATTTCGCAGCGGATATCGGTACGCAGGTGATCGCCGCGCGCGCAGGCACGGTGATGGAAGTCGAGGGCGAGTTCGAGCGGACCGGACTGAACGTCGAACAATACGCCAGGCGCGCTAATTTCGTGCGCATCGTCCACGATGACGGCACGATGGCGCTGTATGCGCATCTGAGATCCGACGGCGTGCTTGTCAGCGTGGGTCAACACGTACGCAAGGCCGAACGGATCGGGCTGTCGGGCAACACCGGCTTCACCACCGGCCCGCATCTGCATTTCTCGGTGCAGGTGAATCGCGGCATGCAGCTGCAGTCGATCCCGTTCCGGATGTTCGGACCGCAGGGCATTTTGCGGTTTACCGAAACCCGATAGGGTGCGGCTTGGCGTACCGGAAAGATCGCCGCGACCTGACCGGTGCGCCAAGGCGCACCCTATTGTCTATGGCGCATCCACACAGGTTTGAGCTTCACGATGCGTTTGTATGCGGGGCAATCCTCGCGATGCGCGCCCGGCAAATAGCCTAGGCTCATCAGGAATTCGCCGACGATTTCGCCGCCAGTGAAACGAAAGTGTGTCTTGAACAACTTCACCCACGCCGCTATGTCGCGCAGCGCGTCATCAAGCAACGCGTACGCATCCAACCACTGCACGAAACCGCCGTGCGAATCGCGCAAACTCAAGATCACCTTTGCGTTGTGAATCGCCGCATCCACCTTCAGCCGGTTGCGGATAATCCCAGGGTCCGCAAGCAGTCGCGCACGCGCTGCATCGCCGTAAGCGGCTACGGTATCCACATCGAAGCGGTCATACGCTAAGCGAAAGCCTTCGCGCTTCTTCAGAATGGTTTCCCAGCTCAGCCCGGCCTGATTGATTTCAAGCATCAACCGCTCGAACAGGGCCGACTCTTCGCGGGTCGGCACACCGTATTCATCGTCGTGATAGGGCCCATGGACGGGGTGGTTGGGGGCGATATCGCAGTAGGTCGACATGTCGCGAGCATACCGCCGACCGGCCCTGCGGGAGCCGCGATATGCCTGCGGCAGGCCTTTATCGCCGCTCCCGCCGCTCTCACAAGGCTTCGGCTGAACGCGACCGCTATAATTGGCTCCCTACTTTCGTTTCCCCAGCGCTCTGGCGCCAACCCTCATGTCCGATGTCTCTACCGAAGCCGCACGCCGGCGCACCTTCGCGATCATTTCGCATCCCGACGCCGGCAAGACCACGCTGACCGAAAAGCTGCTGCTGTTCGGCGGCGCGATCCAGATGGCCGGCTCGGTCAAAGGCCGCAAGGCCGCGCGCCATGCGACATCGGACTGGATGGCGCTGGAAAAAGAGCGCGGCATCTCGGTGACGTCATCAGTGATGCAGTTCCCCTACGAAGGCCACATCATCAATCTGCTCGACACGCCCGGCCACGCGGACTTCGGCGAAGACACCTATCGGGTGCTGACCGCAGTAGACTCGGCGCTGATGGTGATCGACGTGGCCAAAGGCGTGGAAGAGCGCACCATCAAGCTGATGGAAGTCTGCCGGCTGCGCGATACGCCGATCATGACCTTCATCAACAAGCTGGACCGAGAGGGCAAAAATCCGATCGACCTGCTCGACGAAGTGGAGTCGGTACTGGGCATCCAGTGCGCGCCGATCACCTGGCCCATCGGTATGGGCTCGCGTTTAAAAGGGGTTGTGCATCTGCTCACCGGCGAAGTGCATCTGTACGAAACCGGCCGCAATTTCACCCGTCAGGATTCGACCATTTTCGCGTCGATCAACGATCCCGCACTGGAAGCGCGCATCGGCGCCGAGATGCTGCGCGAAGTGCGCGAAGAGCTGGAGCTGGTGGAAGGCGCATCGCACACGTTCGACAAGGCAGCGTATCTCGCGGGCAAGCAAACGCCCGTGTCCTTCGGCTCCGCGGTGAACAATTTCGGCGTACAGCTGCTGCTGGATTTTTTCGTCGAACACGCGCCGCCGCCGACGGCCCATGCAACCACCGGCCGCGTGGTGCGCCCGGACGAAGAGACACTCACCGGCTTCGTGTTCAAGATCCAGGCGAACATGGACCCGCAGCATCGCGACCGCGTGGCGTTCATGCGCATCTGCTCCGGGCAGTTCAGCGCCGGCATGAAAACACTGCACACGCGCACCGGAAAGGATATGAAGCTTGCGAATGCGCTGACCTTCATGGCCAGCAACCGCGAGATCGCCGAAACCGCATGGCCCGGCGATGTCATCGGCATCCACAACCACGGCACCATCTCCATCGGCGACAGCTTCACCGAGGGCGAGAACCTCAGTTTTACCGGCATCCCGAATTTCGCGCCCGAACTGTTCCGCCGCGCGCGGCTGCGCGACCCGCTGAAGCTCAAACAGCTGCAGAAGGGACTGGCGCAGCTGTCGGAAGAAGGCGCGACGCAATTCTTCCGCCCGCTAATGAGCAATGACCTGATTCTCGGCGCGGTCGGCGTACTGCAGTTCGATGTGGTCGCCTATCGGCTGAAGGACGAATACGGCGTCGACGCCGCGTTCGAGCAGGTACAGGTTTCGACCGCGCGTTGGATCCGCTGCGACGATGCGAAGAAGCTGGAGGAATTCCGCGACAAGAATGCCACCAACCTCGCCGTCGACGCCGCCGGGCAGCTGGTGTATCTGGCCCCGACGCGGGTGAACCTGCAGCTGGCGCAGGAACGCGCGCCTGCGGTCACATTCATGGCCACTCGCGAGCATGCACATGCGGTGGCGATCGACTGACGTAGCCTTCCGGGCCTGCGCGCCCCCTCACCCGGCGCTGCGCGCCACCCTCTCCCGCACGCGGGAGAGGGGCAAAGCACACGCGGGCTCACCACTTTCGCTGTCATGACCCATACGATCCGAAAATGGTGGCATTACTTGCTGGGAAAACGCAGCGAACTGGCTGCGCTCGATCACAAGGACGCCTACATGGCGAAAGTCATCCTGGACATCCACCGCAAACGCAGCGGCAAGCGAATAGTGCGGGTGGCGCTCGCGCAGCTGCAACCCATCCACCGCATCGACCGCGAATCCGCGCTGCGCACCTCGCAGGATCGCGCAGCGGCTTTACGCACACATCGCGAGCGGCTGCTCACGACAAAGCTGCTGGACAGCGATGCACTACAGGCCATCATCCCATCGGTGTCGCAGATCAAAGTCGTACAGGACGGCAACCGCTGGCTGGCATTCGAGGGCAACGGCCGGCGCTATGCCATGTATGAAGTGTTCAGTGCCGAGGACGGCATGCAGGTCGAAGTAGAGGAATACCTGTTCGACGATCCGCGCAGCCTGCAGCGCCGTCTGCGGCGCGTACGCAGGCTCAATCGGCTGGAATAAAAATCAAGCGCCGGCCGTCACCAGCGCCAGCCACTCGGGCTCCGACTGATCGGCATCGTAATACTCGAAGATCAGATGGATGCGGTCGGCATCGCCATCGTTCTTGACCGCATGCACACCCATGTTGTTGACCTCGGCGGCTTCGCCTTCAGGCAGGTGATAGCCCACACCGTCGATGTAGAAGATGACTCGATCATTGGTCAGCAGGGGCACATGAATCTTGTGCGGCCATTTCGCCGCAGCGTTGGCGTCGCGATGCGGCTTGATTTCTCCGCCCGGGGCCATGCGCGCCAGCATCACCCGCGGAAACTGACCGTTCGCATATTCATACGGCGCCACTGATGCGCGCATCACCGGCTCCAACAGCGCGCGCCACTCGGCCCATGCGGGCCGATCGTGCGAACCGCGCCAGTCGCGCACGCTGTCGACGAAGCGGAACACGATGTGCCGGGTCTTGTCCAAGGCCTCGAAACGATTCGGCTTGTCGGCATTTTCCGCATCCCACACCGGCTCCGGAATCGCCAGCACCGCAGCTTTCAGCGCGGCGATGTCCACCGCGCCAAGGTGCCGGATGGTAGTGGTCTTGCGGGGATTGGCGTAAGGGTCGTGACGCATCGCAGGCCTTCCTTCAGAAACTGTAGTCGAAGAGCGCAAGATCGCGGTGATACAGCTCGGTCACGCCGTCGATCAGCGCCTGATCGTAATACTGGCGATAGTCGCCGCGCTTCGAACGGTTGACCTTGTCCAGCGCGCGCGCGGGAATACCGATTCTGGCGCAGATGCTGTCGTAATCGGCCTGCATGCGCTCGACCCGACCGAAAACATCCATCTCCAGCGCACCGGCATCGTTGGTCAACAGCGTGTACTGGGGCTGGAAATGCACGTGATCCAGCGGCCTGACTTCAAAGAGAATCTTCCGCATCGTGCCCTGCGGGTCGCGCTCGAACGCGCCGCGCTGCCGGGTCATGAACGCGCAGTACGAAACGAAGCGGTCGAACGGATTGCGTACGAACGTGAATTTAAAGTAGTCGTCGCAGATCGCATCGCCCAGAGACGGCCGCACCTGACGCACGCTGAGATGCCCATGCTTGATCTGGGCGATGTCATCGAACGGGAAACGTTGATTGATGAACAAACCGACCTGCTCGATATCGTCCGGGCCGAGGTGCTCCCGCAGGGCCTGACGCACCGAGTGGGTGCCGGTTTTGGGCATGGCCACGAAAATATAGCGATGCAGATGGGAAACGATCATGGGCAAACCAGCGGCTATGCGTGCATCATCTCACAGCCGGTCGGCAACCTGCGGGGCGTGCGGGATACGTCTGGAATGTCTGCACTACAGCAATCGGAGATCATCGACGTATGCGTCTGACCAAGATCGAGCGCGAAGAGACCATCGGCGAGGAGATTGCCAGCGCCCTCACCCACGGCCTGGGCGCAGCCGCCGCGCTCGCCGGAGGCGCCGTGCTCATCACGCTGGCGGCGCTGTACGGCGACGGTTGGCAGCTCAGTGCCGCCATCGTCTTCGGCATCACCCTGCTGCTGCTCTACGTCGCTTCCACGCTGTACCACGCCATCCAACACCCCACGGTGAAAGGACGGATGAAAGTCCTGGACCACTGCGCGATCTATCTGCTGATCGCCGGCACCTACACCCCGTTCACCCTGATCAGCCTGCGTGCGACCGTGGGCTGGTGGCTGTTCATCGTGATCTGGGCACTGGCCGTGTTCGGAGTAATCTTCAAACTGTTCTATACCGGCCGCTTCCAGCTGATTTCCACCCTCGTTTACATCGCCATGGGCTGGTTGATCGTGGTCGCTGCCAAACCGGTGATGCGCGCGCTAGATCCGTGGACCTTCGGCTGGCTGCTCGGTGGCGGCATTGCGTACACCCTGGGCACGTTTTTCTATCACCGCCCGAAGATGCGGTATTCGCATGCGGTCTGGCATCTGTTCGTGATCGCAGGCAGCGTCTGCCATTACATCGCGGTGATGGCGCAGGTAATCACCGCTCGCCCGGCAGGCTGACGGGAGCAGTGCTCCGGGAGCATACCGGCTTTGGCTTCTCAGGCTGATCGGCGACCCAGCGACTCCAGTACGACAGCACCAGCGAGAGCGATTCGGATCGGGCAAGCGACGTTCTTGTGAGCGGTATCGCGCTGATCCACCGCGCGTTGGCGGCAGACTCGAATGGATTTTGTGCAGGCTCGCAAAATCCCATATGCCACGACTCGAAATGCCGCATCGGCAGCGGCATATCCAGCAGGGTCCGCGGCGAATGATCCAAAGGCGAGTTCAAAATGCGCGTATGAACCCGCCGGACCGCATCTTCCGGCCCTTCGAAATACTGGAAAAAACGGCCTGCATGATGGAACAGGACACCCGTCACTGCGATCCGCGCATTGAAACGACGCAGAGCCTCAAGCACTGCGATCAATCGGCGGCGTTCGATCGAGTAAACCTCGCTGGTGCATGCGATTGCATGGAGGCTGCTCATGCGCGTCGCGGAGTACTCGCAACCTCGGCTGTGCGCGAAAACTTCGCTGCGAAGATGGCGCGAAATAAAGATTTCATGCGTGTTGAGCCATCAATGTGGGCGGCAAGTGGGGCGCAATTTACAGCGCGCCAATGGTGGCAGCCTTAATCTGGATTAAAACCGGATGCTGTGATGCCGCCAGTTGCGCTTGGCGCGCGCATTCGCCCCCGTCTCAGGCTTGCGGAAACCAGGACGTATCGATCTTGAAATGCCGGTCATCGAAATCGACGCTTTGCTTCATGCGCGCCTCATCCAGCAGTTCGATACCGTGCCCATCGCGCCTGATCAGGCCTTCGCTCTGCATCTGCTTCAAGGACCGGCTGACATAAACGTTGGTCAGCCCGACGGCGTCGCCGATCATGTCCTGATTGAGCGGTAGATTGAAGTGAGTGCGAAGATCGCGCCGGGTCACCCGCAGGCGCGAGATCACTTCCAGAAGAAAATGGATGACGCGTTCTTTCGCACCCATCCGGCTGATGATCCGGATGCGGTCGGCCAGCACCGCATGCTCGACCATGCCGATGCTGAAGAGCAGCGCGGAAAGTCGCGGCGAGCGTACAAACACCTCGTCCAGCGCGGACTTCGGAAACGGGCATAACAAACCATCGGTGGCTGCGGCAAGCGCTGCCGTCGTGCGCAGGAACGCGATATCCGGAATGCCGATGATGTCGCCCGGATAGTGGATGTGCAGCACTTGCCGCGCTCCGTTCGGCAGGAACATATACGAGAAAAACCAGCCTGACTTGACAACGTACAGGCGCTCGGCGGGTTCGCCGATCTCACGGATCAGCGCCTTCGCCGCAGCGTGCTCCTCATGCTCCTCCATCCGCGCCAACAGCCGCGCATCCGTCTCGCTAAGCGGAATGTGATAGCCGATTTTCTCGATGAGACAGCTTTTCGTCATGATGCAGGGCGACCGGTTGCGATGACTGCTTTATAGCACCAGTTTCCACCGACTCACATCGCTTCCGGCCACCGGATGAATCGCGCCAGCGTATGCGCAGTGCGAAGCAGGCATTGACCACATGTCTGCGGGTTGATGCGGAAGTGCGGCACTCGCCCTTCGGGCCGGCTTCGCCGTTCGCGCCGCAGGCGGCGCAGTGCGCCAAAGAAAGTTACCCGCGCAAAGCGCGGAAACTCTGCTTTATCTGAAGCTATGCGCTGGATCAATCACACAGACTAAGGCGCTTATCGGTCCGGAAACTCACGCTTAATGGTTGCCAAAATTTCGCTATTTCTTTCTTCACACGCCCCCTGATTTTTAGCTCGAAATATACCGCTGCAAAGATTCCAACTCCGCCTGCTGATCCTCGATCACCGCCTTTACCAGATCGCCGATCGACACGATCCCCACCACATCATCCCCATCCAGCACCGGCAAATGCCGGATGCGAAGTTCGGTCATCCACTGCATGCACCTGTCGGACGTATCGAGCAGTGTCGCAGTCACTACATCGACACTCATGATGTCGCGCACCGGCGTGTCGGCCGAACTGCGCCCGTACAGCACGACTTTACGGGCGTAATCGCGCTCGGAGAGGATGCCCACCAGATGCCGGCCCTCCATCACCAGCACCGCGCCGATGCCGTGTTCGGCCATCAGCCGCAGCGCGTCTAGGACCGGCGCGTCAGGGGCGATGGCGTAGGTCGAGGGGGATTTCGCTTCCAACAACTGTCGCACGGTGCGCATTACGCATCTCTCCGTCGGGACCCATGGGGGTCGAGGATACGCCTGCTGCGGGCCGCCAGCGATCCACCAGATACAGTGGGCGCTGTTTGGATTCCATGTACAGGCGGCCGAGATATTCGCCGATCACGCCCAACGCCATCAGCTGCGCGCCGCCCAGCAGCAGAATCACCGTCATCATGGTGGGCCAACCGGCGACCGGGTCGCCCCACAACATCGCTTTGATCACGATCCACAGCGCATAGACGAAGGCCATCAACGCGGTCAGCACGCCAAGATAGGTGGCCACGCGCAGTGGCGCGGTGGAAAAGCTGGTCACACCTTCCAGAGCGAAATTCCACAGGCGCCACAGATTGAACTTGCTGTGGCCGGCCACCCGGGCCTGCCGATGGTAGGGAATCGCGACCTGCTCGAAACCGACCCAACCGAACAGCCCTTTCATGAACCGGTGGCGCTCGCGCAGCTGACGCAGCGCAGCCAATGCGCGCGGAGACAGCAGGCGAAAGTCGCCGGTGTCGGTAGGGATGGGGGTTTTCGACAGCCGCTGCATCACCCGGTAAAAGCCGTGGGCCGTAGCGCGCTTCAGAAAGCCCTCGCCAGCGCGCTCGGTGCGGGTGCCGTGGATATCGTCGTAGCCTTCGCGCCACTTCGCCACGAACTGCGGGATCAGCTCCGGCGGATCCTGGCCGTCGGCATCGAGAATGATGGCGCCGCCTGCGTGGATCTGGTCTAGCCCAGCAGTTAGCGCAGCCTCCTTGCCGAAATTGCGGCTGAGCCTTAGCAACGAAACCCGGGGATCGACGGCGGCGATCTCATCAAGGATTACCCAGGTGCGGTCGCGGCTGCCGTCGTCGATGTAGAGGACATGGCCCTCGATACCCTCGCCCGCCAGCCCGTCGAGCACAGCGGCGATCCGCGGATGCAGCGCCGGCAGGGATTCGGCCTCGTTGAAGGCGGCGACGATGACGGTCAGGCGTTCTGTCTTCATATATAAGTAGAGTAAGCGGGGAAACCGTCAGTCGAACTGAAGATAGGCCGGGCCGCCGAGGGCCCGCATCTGTCGCTCGATCGAGCGGCTGCGGCGCTGCACGTAAGGGCCGGGCTTGGCGACGCTGTATTTGCGCGGGTTGGGCAGCACAGCGGCGAGGCGGGCGGCTTCGGCGGCGGTCAGTCCGGCCGCATCTTTGCCGTAAAACCGGCGTGCGGCGGCCTGGGCGCCGTAGACGCCATCGCCGTATTCGATGACGTTGGCATACACCTCCATGATGCGCTGCTTGGGCCACAGCGCTTCGATAAGTACCGTGTACCAGACCTCCAGACCCTTGCGCACCCAGCTGCGTCCGCGCCAGAGGAACAGGTTTTTGGCAAGCTGCTGGCTGATGGTGCTGGCACCCCGCACCTTGCGGCCTTTGGCATTGTTGGTGCGGGCTTTTTCGATGGCCTTGAAGTCGAAGCCGCTGTGGGTCGGGAAGTTCTGGTCCTCCGCAGCAACCAGCGCCAGCGGCAGCTGTTTAGAGATCTGGTCTGCTTTGCGCCAGCTGTAAGCAAGCGCGAAACCACGGTCGCCCTCGCCCCAGGCTTCGATGTATCGGCCGATCATAAACGCGGTCAAGGGCGGGTCGACAAAGCGCAGCACGGCGACCTGCAGCACCGATGCCACCACGAACAACATCGGCAGCCAAAGGCAAATCCAGCGCAAGCAGCGCCGGCGACGCGTTGGCATGCTGTGGCCGGACACCGCCGGGGACGTATCAGGATTTGAATTTCCGCCGTTGTGCCCCATCTTCCGCCGTCTCCCAAATACTGTGACCGGTGAACCGGCTGCTGCATTATCCGCGATGCAGCGCTTTGTTCACGACACTGCCGCCGCGACAACATCCTATCGAGCATCACCCGACATGACCGCCGTCACCGAGCCCTCCCCCGATCGACTCACCCGTTTTCTGCTGGAACAGGGCGGCGTACGCGGTGTACATGTCTGTTTGGACGACACTTGGGCACAGATCCGCAGCCGGGTCGAGTATCCACCGGATGTGGCTGCATTGCTGGGCGAAGCGGTCGCGGCCTCGGCGCTGTTCACCGGCCACATCAAAGTGGACGGCCGGCTTTCGGTGCAGCTGCGCGGCGATGGCGCACTACGGACTGTCTTTGCCGAGTGCACTGGCGCCGGCACGCTTCGCGCCATCGCCACGCTTGCCGAAGGCGATGTTTCGGAAGCGCATTCCCTGACTTCGCTGGGGCCAGACGCTCTGTTGGCGATCACCATCGAGAATCCCGGCGCGCGAGGTCAGGAGCCGTCTCGGTACCAGGGCCTGGTCGGGCTGGATGCGGACAGCTTGTCGACAGCATTCGAGGGCTACTTCCGCCAGTCCGAACAGTTGCCGACCAGGCTACTGCTGGCCGCGGACGATGGCAGAGTGTCGGGGTTGATGCTGCAGAAGTTGCCCGGCGACGCTGGCGACTTCGACGGCTGCTGGGAGCGGGCCAGCGCCCTGTTCGAGACGCTAGCCGTCAAAGAATTGTTGGAAACGCCGGCTGAAACTCTGCTTTTGAGATTGTTCCACGAGGATGGCGTGCGTCTGCTCGGCGACAAGCCGTTGCGCTTCGGCTGCTCCTGCTCGCGGGAACGGGTCAGGGCGATGCTGGAATCGCTCGGCGAAGAAGAGGCGAAGGCCGCTGCCGACGGAAACGGCGGAATCGCAGAAATCCGCTGCGAATTCTGCGGCGAAACCTACCGGTACTCAGCGGAGGAAGTCGCTGGCTTGTTCACGTTCCGGCCGACCGAATGCGATGCACCCGAACGGCTGCAATGACTGCGGTTACGCGCTTTGTCACGAATTCAGCCGGCGCAACCGATTGTTAAAGAACCATAAAGCTGGTAGCCTAAAGTTTAGTGAATCAACAGGAACTTGACCGCGCTTTTTCGGTCTGACGCTCACCATGCGCACCCGCCTCCGCACATTGCCGTTTCTGATGTTGCTCGCCTTGGGCGCGGTAACATCCGTGCATGCGCAATCGAAAGCAGGTGTGGATCGCGTTGAACTGCCGATCTGGAACAAATCCAGCGGACAGTTTGAAGGCGTGGTGGTTCTTGAGCCCGCTGACAACGCCAAATCCCGCACATTGTCGCGCTTTGGCGTCCGCCATCTCGACACGACTTTCGGCCTGAGCGCTGGGGACTCGCTAGGCCTGCTTTGCGATCGCAAACAGGGCCTGACCAGTGCACTGAACAATCTTGCGGATAACTGCGTGCTTGCGTCATTCCCGAACAGTCGACGCACCGGGGCAGCCGCTCTGTTCCAGCGCAATGGTACTCAGATTGGCCTTGGCGCAGGCAATACCCGTACGACGATGCCGGCATGGCTGGCTCCTAGCGCCGGCGGAAATGGTCGCGTCGATGTTAATGATCTGACTATCTTCAGCCAGAAAACGCTTCCGCGCGAAGGCTATGTTTCCATTGCCGGCACAGTCGCCAAAGCCCATTTGCAGACGCCATCCGAAATTCCGGGCTTCAGCGACCGCTGGACAGCCCGTCAGCTCAATGTAGGTGGCGGCGTCGGCGCCTTCGGCGTCAATGTCATCGGCGAAGTCATCGACACGCCCGGCCGCGACCAGTGGAGCCGGCTCGGGCTCGGCCTCAGCTGGCGCACTCCTTGGAGTGGCCAGCTTACGGTGGGTGCGGACAATCTGGTAACCCGGGGCAAGAATCCGTTTGCCCCGAACGCCGTCCAGAGCGAAGATGAGGGCGCCGTGCCCTACGTCCGCTACGAGCAGGATCTCTAAGCCTGCGGTTTCTCTAGCAATTTGCCCGCTTTTGGGCGACGGATTAACGACACTTTAATTTTTCTCCGAGTGGGGCTACTATCGGCTTTGGCCTGACCTGCATTGGCGTCCTTCTTGACGGCAGCAGGCGGGTTCCCATGGGAAACCCCAAGACTCGCTTGGAGAGAGAGATGACTTTGAAAAACAACACCCTCCGCGACGCGATTTCATTCGCGCTCGTCAGCACTACCGCCCTCGTCGGCACCGGCACCGCATTTGCCCAAGACAAACCGTCCAGCGACGATCTGGATGTCGTGACCGTCACCGGTTCGCGCATCCCGCGCAGTTCCGAAGTGGAAGGCACCTCGCCGGTACTGACCATCGACCGCGCAGCCATCGAAGCCACCGGTTTAACCTCGGTCGGCGACATTTTGTTCAACATTACCGCCAGCGACGGCGGCGCGCTGCGCAACGTCACCACCAGCACTAACGGTAGCGATGGCACTCAAAACATCTCGCTGCGCGGCTTGGGCGCAACCCGCACCCTGCTGCTGGTTAACGGTCGTCGCTGGGTGACCCAAGGCGGCGGCGTGGTCGACCTCAACACCATCCCGATCTCGGTCGTCGAGCGCATCGAAGTACTAAAAGACGGCGCTTCGGCAATCTACGGCTCCGACGCCATCGCCGGCGTGATCAACGTGATCACCCGCAAGAATTTCGACGGTGCGGAAGCTAACGCCTACATCGGCGCATACACCAAGGGCGACGGCCTGCAGCAGTCCTACGACTTCACCGTCGGCGCCAACAACGACCGTTGGAACGCGGTGGTCGGCATTGCTTACCAGACGCAGGAGCCGGTTTATCAAGGCGATCGCGCTATCTCGTCGGTACCGAATTATGATGGCAACGGCGGCGGCGACCTCGCCTCCGGCGGCCTCTACGGTTCAGGTAGCAATGCGAACGGCAACTTTGTCCGTTGCGCGGGTGCTTTCACCACCAATCCATTGACCGGCTTCCGTACATGTGCAGCAGTGGCCGGCGGTCCATACACGCTCATCACTGGTGAAGATGGCCGTCAAGCGACTGACTTCCGCCGGTTTCGCGGCTTAACCACGGACAATTCGGGCGGTTCCGACCGCTACAACTTCGCGCCGGTCAACTACCTGCTGCAGCCGATCGAACGCTTCAACATCTACGGGCAGGGCAGCCTGCGCCTGACCGACCGCATCAATGCGAACGTAATGGCTGTGTACGTCAAGCGTGATTCCAATCAGCAGCTGGCTGAAGTGCCGCTGACCATGAGCACCACCGGCTCCAACGGTCCACAGTGGGCGTTCGCGCCGACCGCCGGCAGCGTGTTCAACCCGTTTGGCCAGAATCTGCGCAGTGCCAACTTCCGCTCGATCGCCGTGGGTCCGCGCAAGCCGTACTACGACGACGACAATCTTGCGGTGACTCTCTCGCTAGACGGCTCGTTCGATCTGGGCGGCCGCGATATGTACTGGGATGTCGGTTATTCGTACCTCGCCAATCGCAATACCGTGCGCGGCGAAAACTTCATCAACCTGTTCAATCTGCGTAACGCGGTCGGCGACTCCCGCCGCAACCCGGTCACCGGCAGGCTGGAATGCCTGAGTGGCACCAATGTCATCGCAGGATGCGTGCCTTTCAACGTGTTCGGCGGCCCGGATCTGGGCGTCGGCGCCGGTGTGATCACCGCAGCGGAACGCGATGCGGCCATTCGCTATGTCAGCTACACGTTGAACGGCTTCCAGGAAAACATCACCAAGGACTATTTTGCGAACCTCTCCGGCTCGATCGTCGATCTGCCGGCCGGTCCGCTAGGTTTCGCGGTAGGTGCGGAACATCGTCGCACCAGTTACGTCAATCAGCCGGATGCGCTGGTCGCTGGCGGCGGTTCGTCGAACAACTTCACCGAGCCGACCAACGGCGCCGTGAACAGCGATGAGTTCTACGCCGAGTTGAACGTGCCGGTGCTGGCCGACATTCCGGGCGTCAAGCTGTTGGAACTGAATCTGGCCGCGCGCAAATCCAGCTACGACAGCAGCGGTTTCTTCGGCGGCAAGAACATCAGCCCCGATATCGGCGGTGATACCTCGAGGAAAATCGGACTGAAGTGGCAGGTGTTCGATGACCTCCTGTTCCGCGGCACGTTCTCCGAGTCGTTCCGCGCACCCAGCGTGACCAACCTATACTCAGGCGGCGGCGAAAGCTTCCCGCAGGCGGTTGACCCTTGCAATCTCGCTAATTTCAATTCTGCTACCACTGATCGAGCTGCCTGTGTCGCCAATGGCGTGCCAGACAATATCCGCAACCCTGTTACGGGAGCGATCATCACTCCTGGCGGTGTAGTGCAACCCAATTCACAGATCCGCTCGCTCATCGGCGGCAACCCAGAACTGACGCCTGAATTCGGCACGACAAAAAGCTTCGGCGTGGTCTACAGCCCGAGCTGGGCCGCAGGCCTGAATTTCACCCTCGACTGGTACAACATCAGGCTAAAGGACGCCTTGACGACCCGCAACGCGTCGACGATCCTCAACGATTGCTATCGCATCGTCACCTCGGGCTCGTCCTCGGCCGCCGTCCGCCCGCTTTGTTCACAGCTTGTCGCCCGTGATACAACCGGCAATATCACCGACCTGCGTACATCCTCGTTCAATCTGACGAAGGGTGAAGTGGAGGGCTACGATTTCCAGGTCACGTATGCCATGCCGGAAACCGCATGGGGCAAGTTCGCGTTCCAGTGGGATAACACCTACACGACCAACAACACCCTGTTCGGCACTGTCGGTGAGTACAACAGCCAGCCGAACTGGCGCCTGCGTTCGAACATCAACACTACTTGGCAGAAGGGCGACTGGGACGCCAACTGGGCAGTACGCTACTACTCTGGTATGGATGATCCGTGTACGGGTCAGAACTACTTCGAGTACGGCTATACCCAGACCGAGGTCTGTAAGGACAAGCTGGACTCGAACGGCAATGTCTTGAGAGGTGAAAACCGCATGGGCGGGACGGTTTACCACGACGTCCAGGTGGGCTGGAAAGCGCCTTGGAACGCCAAAATCACAGTCGGCGCCCGCAACATCTTCGGCAAAGAGCCGCCGATCACCATCAACTCGTTCGCCGGCAACTTCGACGGCGCCTACGACTTGCCGGAAGGTGGTTTCTTCTACATGTCTTACAACCAGAAGTTCTAATCGCTTCCGGTTGAGCTTCAAACGAAACGGCTCCCGAAAGGGGGCCGTTTTTTTATGGGTCCGCAATGACAGTTGATGCCGCATAAAGCCCTAAAACATGGCGCATGCCGCGGTAACATGCCCAGCCACAGCGGGCTACGCGCCGCGCGCGAACCAAGCGTTGAACGCGATCGTGGTGCGTTGCCCCACGCCCCGAAACGGCGTCACGTAATGCCCTAGCCAGGATGGGAAGAGCACCAACTGCCCGGGCTTGAGCGTCAGCACGAAGTTGCCGTGGCTGAAAGGCCAGCGCAGCTGGGCGTTGGTGGGGTCCAGGAAGATGCTGGTCGCCAGCTGCGGATGCGGAAACACCAGACAGCCGTTGTTTGAATACCCGGGATCGGGATCGCCATCTGAAACGCAGTAAACCCCGGACCAGCTCGCCATTGGGTGGTTGTGATACCCGAAATAGCCGCCGTCCCGGGTGACGTGGAACCAGGTTTGACTGGCGATCTGCAAGCCTTGGGTGCCTTCGGCCAGCTTCGGATTGATGTTGCGCAGGCATTCTCCCAGCGACGACCACACCCACTCCCGCAGTTGCTGCACACAGGGCTCGTCGCGCGCGAAAAATTCGAACTCGCTTTCAAACAGACCATCAGGCTGATGCACGACCGGGTCGGGATTGCGATAACCGGCGCCTTGCGCCTCAAGCGCCAATATCAAGCGCATCAGCGCGGCGTTGAGTGCATCGGGCTCGGGATGAAACGCCTCCGCCATCGGCACGGCGAACGCGGGAAACACATTGAGAGTCATGGCGTTTGTCTTCTCGAACTGCGGGAAAAGATACTCCACTCGACGAGTCCAGCGCTCAGGATCACATCGGATAAACAATCGAGCGCCACCGGGGCTTGCGGTGGAATCTCCAGCGAACGCGAGTCAGACCAGTCCGTGGAAAGCGAGACGGTCCATCATCGGCCCCAGGTGACGCTCGTAGGCGCGCCACAGCCCGCCCCGGTTGGTCACGATGCCTTGACGCACCTGATTCGAGCTGGCGGTGGCAACCATCCCGGAGCTGCGCTCAACCTGCAGCATGTCCGGGCGGAAATCGAAACCGCAGTGCGCCGCGATCCGCCGCGCCTGAACCTCCGGTTCGCTGACCATCGCGTCGTAATCGATATCGAAGACGCGGCCCGGCAGGGCGTCGCGCCAGTGGTTCATCAGGTCATGGTAAACCTTGCAATAATCGGCCATCTCGATCTGGTCATAGGAATACGCGGCCTCGTAGGTGAACAGCGTCCGCAGATTGGAAAAGCAGGTGTCGGCAGGGTCGCGGCGCATATGCAACAGCCGCGCCTGCGGCAGCGCTTTGGCGATGGGACCGAGCAGAATGAAGTTCGGATTCTGTTTCTCGGTGACGAAAGCACGGCCGCGAGTGCGGATGCGGATAGCATTTAGGAACCCACGGCCGATCGCGCCATAGTCGAAACCGGAAGCGCGATCGACGATGGTCTGGTCGACGATGCCCCGGCAGAAATGGTCGGCGGCGTAGCGCAGCTGCGCCGAGAAGGTGTAGGTCTCGCCTGCGTCGGCGACATCGGGATGGCCGGACAGGATGCGTTCCAGCAGCGTGGTGCCGCTGCGGTGCAGGCCGACGATGAAGATCGGGGTCAGCGCGTCATCGATAGGCGCCCCACGCATGAAGTTTGCGTCAAAAGTCGCACGCAGACTGTCGAACATCGCCATGTTCTGGACAGGGTCGTAGGGCTGCTCGATGCGGCGGGCGCGACAGGCGCGCATCAGCGCATCCCAAGCACCGTCGTAGTCGCCGAGTTCATGCAGTTCATTGTGCAGTGCGTAGCCGAAGTTGCCTTCGTCCCTGACGGACAGACTTGGGCTGGACAGAAACTTGCGCAATGCGTCGACATGGTTGCGATCGGGGGTGATTTTGGCCAGTCTCGACAGAATGGCGTATGCGGACGAGTAATCGGGCTTGATCTTGATGGCACGCTCGAACGCAGCGGCGGCCAGTTCCGAACGGCCGGCGAACATCAGCGTCAGCGCATGCATATTGTGCGCCTCGACCAGATCGGGACGCAGTTTCACCGCATGCTCGATCCATCCTAATGTCTGATCGGGAGTCGCCGCACCGGTAATAAACGTCACCAGATCGATCAGCTTTTCGGGCGGCAACTTGCCGGCCAACCCCGTGTGTTGGATGTAGGACTGCAGCTCTGCAGGTGCTTCGAAGCGGCGCAGACGCCGTGCGACCGCAAGACCGGCGATGGGCGGAACATCGTCGACTTTCGCAGCCGCGAGCACCGCGTCGAAAGACGCGCGATATGCGTCGAGTTTTTCCCGTGCAGTGGACAACTCCAGCCATGCGGGCAGGAAACTGCGGTCGTGCTCGACGATGGCCTCGTACGACGCCACGGCCTGACGCCACTGCTGCTGTTGGGTATGACGCTGGCCCTGCTGCCAGAGCGCCTGCTGTTTATTCGACATCGCTGCAGTTTAGAGCCTCGCAATCGATCAAGCACACGCGCACTGCGTCGCAGTGCTCGACACATCGCCTTCAGCCGCCCAAGGCACCGAGAATCCGCGCTTGCTCCGACTTCAGCGCCATAGGCATGCGCGGGCCGTATTCGTCGAGGAACTCGCCGATGCTGGCAAATTCGGCCTGCCAGCCCGCGTGATCGAAGCCGAACAGCTTTTCCCGAGCCTCATCGGACAACCCGACGCCGTCGAGATTCAGATCCTCTGCGCGCGGCAGCGCGCCGATCGGCGTATCCACGGCAGCGGCGGTGCCCTTGACACGCCCGATCATCCATTCGATCACGCGCAGGTTGTCGCCGAAGCCGGGCCACAGAAACTTACCGTCGTCGCCCTTGCGGAACCAGTTGACATGGAAGATTTTCGGCAGGTTCGCGCCGGCCTGGTCGAGCGACAGCCAGTGCGCGAAATAATCGGCGAAGTTGTAGCCGCAGAAGGGCTTCATCGCCATCGGGTCGCGGCGCATGACGCCAACCGCACCGGTGGCCGCGGCGGTGGTTTCCGAACCCATCGCCGCGCCGACCAGTACTCCGTGGGTCCAGTCGCGGGCTTCGAACACCAGCGGCACCAGCGACGCACGGCGCCCGCCGAAAATAATCGC
>JAYVSK010000046.1:0-15382 GCA_043775395.1 Lysobacter sp.
GTAGTTCTGATACGCCGGCAGAGCGATGGCGGCCAGGATGGCGATGATGGCGACGACGATCATGAGTTCGATCAGGGTGAAACCTTGCTGCTTCTTCATGGGAGTTCCCTCGGGAGTGATGACGGATGTGTGGTGCGGCTGAAATATTCACGTGCCCGGTGGCCAGAGTGATCCAGTTTGTGGGCGCCCGTGCAAACAAGCACGTGCACGAAGATCGTACGCACAAGCCGTGCCAAGAGATCCGAACGGACTCCGGTCGCGAACCTCAAGTCTGGGATGAGGCTGGCATCACGCTTTGAGTAGGGCATAAAGTGACATTAAAAGTCAGATTCATGGACGACTGACCTCAACAGTCATCTCGTGCCGCATGTGTGAGCCACAAAGCGCGCTTGATCGAGGGTAGTGTCCCCGGTCGATCCATGAGGCCATCGTGGCGCATGGGAACAAGCCAGAGGACTGGCTCGCATGCCGACTGCAGCGTGAGTGATGCAGTGCCCGTTCTTGCTGCCGGGCGCCTGCGGCAAACCGGCGCATTCGGGCTATGCTTTTGGAAGATCCGAAGAGGGGATGCGTTTCCATGTCGATGCCTGTGGCCCGCCTTGAGCGTGCACTGCTGCTGTTGTTCTTTGCTTCCGGATTTGCTGGTCTGGTCTATCAGGCAATCTGGTCGCACTATCTGGGGCTGATTCTGGGGCACGCTGCGTATGCGCAAACGCTGGTGCTGGCGATTTTCATGGGCGGCATGGCCGCTGGCGCGTGGTTGGTCAGTGCGCGCGGCGGGCGCTGGTCGGGGTTGATCCAGACCTATGCGATCGTCGAACTGATTATCGGCGTCACCGCGCTGGTCTTTCATCCGCTGTTCGTGGCGTACATGGATGTGTCGCAGAACACGGTTCTGCCCGCGATGCAGAGCGAGTCGGCGATTCGTTTGTGGCAGTGGGGTTCCGCAGCGCTGTTGATCGCGCCGCAAAGTGTACTGCTGGGCATGACCTTCCCGCTGATGAGCGGGGGATATCTGCGAGTTGCGCCGCATGAGGACGGGGAAATCCTCGGCGGCCTGTACTTCACCAACAGCATCGGCGCCGCTGCAGGTGCCCTCGCGGCGACCTTCCTGCTGTTGCCCTGGGTAGGCATGCCGGGTGCGATCGTCGTTGCGGGTGTGATCAATCTACTGGTGGGGCTGGTGGCTTGGCGGGTTGCGGCATCGGTACCGGACGCTGCTGTTCAGAGCACGTCAGACACCTTTGCTCCCACAACAGGCTCAGATAAAAATCTGTCGCGTTTTCAGCTGCTGATGCTGTGCGGTGCGGCGATCACCGGTGCCAGCTCCTTCGTTTATGAAGTGGGCTGGATCCGTTTGTTGAATCAGACCCTGGGCACCACCGTGCACTCGTTTGAGCTGATGCTGACCGCCTTCATTTTGGGTTTGGCGTTTGGTGGTCTCTGGGTCCGCAAACGCAGCCGCATGATTCAGGATCCAGTTGCGACCGCCGGTATTGCCCAAGTGCTGATGGGACTGGCGGCATTGATTTCTTTGCCGGTCTTCGCCCAGAGCTTTCAATGGGTAGGTTGGTTGATGGGGCTGGTGCCACGTACCGAGAGCGGCTATTACTTGTTCAGCGTTGGCAGTGCGGCAGTGGCGCTGCTGGTGATGTTCCCGGCCGCGTTCTTTGCGGGCATGACGCTGCCGCTATTCACGATGGCGCTGCTCAGGCGTGGCTGCGGCGAAAAAAGTATCGGCCGCATTTATGCTGCCAACACCCTGGGCGCTATCGTCGGCGTGGTGCTGGCGATGCATGTCCTGATTCCGTTGATCGGCCTGCGTCTGGCGGTCACGGTTGCTGCGCTGGCCGATATTGTGTTGGGGCTTGTGCTGCTTCGCGCTTTGAGCGCGACGTTCAATCCGAAGCGGTATTTCGCTGCGTTGGGTGCGGTGCTTGTAGTGGCGTCGTTGAGCCTGCTGTTTGGCGGCGCGGACCCGCGTTCGTTGGCGTCGGGCGTTTTTCGACATGGTCTTTTCCGGCTGCCTGAAGGGACCGATATCAGGTATCTGCGCGACGGCAAGACCGCCACGGTTGCATTCTTCCAGCAGGGCACTGTCGGTACGATTGCGACCAACGGCAAGCCCGACGCTTCGATCGAAATGTCAGACAGTGCGCCGCCGACCGACGACGAATACACCATGGTGATGGCCGCAAGTCTGCCATTGGCGCTGCATCCGGCACCCGAACGCATCGCTGTGATCGGCTGGGGTTCGGGGCTGAGCACCAATACACTGCTGGGCAGTAAAGTGCCGAAAGTCGTCGATACGATCGAAATCGAAGCCGCGATGCATGCCGGAGCGGAGGGCTTCGGCAACCGCGTGCTGCGGGCTTACATCGATCCGCGCAGCCAGCTGCACGTGGACGACGCGCGGACGTTCTTCGCTGCGGGGCAGAAAAAATACGACGTCATCGTCTCGGAGCCGTCGAACCCATGGGTCAGCGGCGTGTCAAGCCTGTTTACGCGCCAGTTTTACCGCTTTCTGACCCGGCATCTGGAGCAGGACGGCGTGCTGATCCAGTGGATGCAGACCTACGAACTGAACGATCCTTTGTTCTACACGATGGTAGCGGCGCTGATCGAAGAATATCCGCACGTCGATGCCTATCTGACTAATACGTCCGATGTGATCTTCGTGGCATCGCATGCGCCTATCCGCGATTTCGACGCGTCCAAGTTGCAGGATGCGGGTTTGTTCGCGGACCTTAAACGATTGGGCTTGGAGACCGGCTCCGACTATGAAGTCCGGCGCTTCGCCAACCGCGATGTGCTGGCTGGGCTGGTTGAACTTTATGCAGCACCGGTCCACACCGATTTCTATCCGACAGTGGCGCTGGGTGCCCCGAAGGCCCGTTACAAGGTGGAAACCGTGCGCAGCGTGATGAATCTGATGGGCGTGGGCATGCCGGTACTGGAGTTCACCGGCGGGCGCACGCCCGTGCCGGTCGCCTCCACTGTGCATGAAGTGGCGGTCAGTATTGGCGCCAAAGATCACGTCAATGCGCGCAAGGTTCGCGAGCGTCTGCTCGGAATAGGCGCTGCGCAAGGGCTGGAGCCGGCAGTGCGGACGAGGCTGGATGCGCTGATGTCGGCAAAGACGCCCAAGGCCGAATGGCTGGATGCGATTTCAGTGATTGCCGACTTCAGCATTGGTTACCTGACGCCAGCGGATCTGCAGGGCGTGTGGATCCAGCCTGCATGGATTGGCGACAGAGCGGATGATCCCGAGATTGCTGCAGTGCTGGCCGCTTATGAAGCGACGGCCAAGCGCGATCCGATTGCGATGTATGTTGCCGGCGTAGCGGGCCTGAACGCGGTGCCGGCCGGCGCCGCGCCCGTACTGGTGCGCGATCATTTGCTGGTGATCGCGATGCTGGGTGCAATCGGACAAGGCAAGGGCGAGCTCGCGATTGCGCTCGAACGCGATCAGGGCGCGACGGTGCGTGTGAGCAACGTCTATTACTGGACAGCTCGTGCCTACATTCCTGCCTGGCTACAGGCGACAGGCCGCGCCAACGTCAATCGATCCCCAGCTTCTTGAGCTTGTAGCGCAGCGCCCGGAAAGTGATGCCCAGCGCTGCTGCGGTTTTAGTCTTGTTGTAACGGTGTTCCTGGAGCGCCTGCTGGATCGCGCTGCGCTCGATTTCCTCGATATACGAGGGCAAGGCGCTGGTGCTGGTATCGCGCGGGTTGGCGGTGCGCGGATCCTCGGCGGCTGCGCTGGGCTGCGGCGGCGTGGACAGGCCGCCACCCAGCATCGCGGGCATGGGCGGTGGCGCTGCGATTGCGGTCGATGCGTGGGCTACATTCGGCAGGCGCAGGTCGCGGGCGGCGATGATGTCGCTGTCGGCCATGGCCAGCGCGCGCTCAAGAATGTTTTCGAGTTCGCGGACGTTGCCGGGGAACGGGTAGATATCCAGCGCGGCGACCGCGTCGGACGCCAAGGTAGGCGCACGCCGTTTCATGGCGTACGCGAGCCGCTTCAGAATCGCATCGGACAGCAGCGGCAGGTCGCCGGCGCGTTCGCGCAGCGGCGGCACGTCCAGCTCGATCACATTGATGCGATAGAACAGATCGTGGCGGAACTTGCTCTCCGCGACGAGTACGTCGAGATCCTTGTGAGTGGCGGACAGGATGCGCACGTCGACCGGAATTTCAGCGTTTGCGCCGACCGGGCGCACGGTTTTTTCCTGGATCGCACGCAGCAGCTTGACCTGCATCGCCAGCGGCAGCTCGGCCACTTCATCGAGAAACAGCGTGCCGCCATCGGCGACCTGGAACAGACCGGGTTTGTCGGTATGCGCGCCGGTGAAGCTGCCTTTCTTATGGCCGAAGAACTCGCTTTCCATCAGCTCAGACGGAATCGCGCCGCAGTTGACCGGAATGAACGGGCCGGCCGCGCGCGACCCTTGGGCGTGGATAGTGCGGGCAACCAGCTCCTTGCCGGTACCCGATTCGCCGCTGATATGCACCGGAGCCTGGCTGCGCGCGACTTTAGCGATGATATCGCGTAGCCCGACCATGGCCGGCGACTCGCCCAGCAACAGCGTCGAGGCTTCGGGATTGGCCTGGCGGCGGGTGTTGAGGTCCAGCGCCTGGCGCACGAGGCCGCGCAGTACGGTGAGGTCCACCGGCTTGGTGACGAAGTCGAAGGCGCCGCTCTTCAGGGCCTCCACCGCCGCTTCTACGTTGCCGTAAGCGGTGATCACAGCAACCGGGGTGGTCGGGAAGCGCGTTGCGATCTCGCTGACCAGTTCCAGGCCCGATCCGTCCGGCAGACGCATATCGGTCAAGCACAGATCATAGGCAACTGTGCTGAGCATTTCCCTGGCTACGGCAAGGTTCGGTGCGGTGTCGGTGCGCAGCCCCATACGGCCGAGCGTCACCACGAGAAGCTCGCGGATGTCGTGTTCGTCGTCGACGATGAGTGCACTGCGTTGCTCGGACATATTGCCCTCCTGCGTCAACTTTAGCCCATTCGCGGCAGTCGCGACAGCCGCGCGGGACGTTTCAGGCAGGAAGTAGCGTGTGTTGGCCCGGCATGCCGATACGGAAACAGCAGCCGCCGGCGGGAACCGCAACGTAGTCGAGCGAGGCGCCGTTGGCCCGGCACAACTCACGGGCGATGTACAGGCCAAGGCCGGTCCCATGTTCCGAAGTGGTGAAGAACGGCCGGAACAACTGCGGGATCACCGCTTCGGCGATGCCCGGGCCGCGATCGATAATATCGATCACCGGCGCATCGTCCAATCGATAGGCATGCAGGGTGATCCGCGCAGGTTCCCCGGGCAGATGCCCGTGCCGGCGTGCGTTCTGCACCATCGCGGTCACGATCTGGTGCAGATGTTTGGGATCGACCAGCGCCGGCACCAGCAGCTGCGGTGCGGCCAAGGTGATGTTGTCGGTTTCGTCCGGCACGCTTTGGCGGAATTCTTCGATGAAACTGCGCAGGAACGACACCAGTTCGATGTGCTCGGCGGTCGCGCGTTCGCGTCGCGCAAGGCCCAGCACGCTTTCAACGATGCTGTTGGTGCGCATGCACTGCTGATGGATGATCTGCACCATCCGGCGGTCGACATCGGGCAGATCGCGCGACTCTTCCAGCAGCTGCGCGGCGTAGCTGATCGCCGCCAGCGGATTGCGGATTTCGTGGGCCAGGCTGGCCGAAAAACGCCCCATCGCGGCCAGCGTCAAGGACTCCGCGCGCCGCGAGACCAGCGACGTATCGTCGAGAAAAATCAGCGTATCGCGGCTGTCGGCCAGCAGCCGGGCGAAACGCGGCACCACTTCGAACTGGTCGCTGCCCAGGCCCAGCGGCGTATCGTTGCCTACGCCGCTGCGCAGCCATTCGCTGAGCCGTAGCGCCAGTTCGGGCGCAGCCTCGGCGAGGCGACGGGTGCCAGCCGCGCCTTCGCCCAACAGCAGCATCGCCGCCTCGTTCGCCAGCCTGATCTCGGCCTCCCAGTTGACCAGCAGCACGCCGGTGCGCATCCGGCGGATGATGAGCTCGTTGATTTCGGCCAGGCGTATCGCTTCGGCGCCGCGCCGTTCGGCCAAGGCCTCCGTGGCGCGCATCTGCACCCGCAGTTGGTGGGTCAACGTGGCGATGGCCAGAAAGCTGACCGTGAACATCATCAGTTCGGCCATGGGCCGCGTCTGTTGCTGTTCGACCAGCAGCGTCCAGAGATAGGCAACAGCCAGACCCGCCGACGCCAGCGCGGCGACCCCCAGGCCCATCCGCAGCGATAGCAGCAACGACGCCGAGCCCACGTTGAACAGCAGCATCAGCGCCACGCCCGAAGCGGCCGATGGTACCGAGTGCGCAATCAGGGCAGCGACCACGATATCGATACCGACCCCGACCAGGGTCGGTCCGGTCAGGATCCTGGTTTTCCGTGCCTGCAGCATCAGGATCAGGGCGATCCCGAAATAGGCGATGGTCACCCCGACAACCATTTCGCCATGGCCGGCCTGCGGATGGAGCCTGGCCACAGGACCGAATACCAGCAGCGCCAGCAGCCCCGCTTCGAGCACGCGATACAGCGCGAACAGATAGAGTTCGCGCCGCTGGTAATCTTGGGCCGGCATGGCGGAAGCGTTGAACAGGCTCAAACCGGGCGTCCAATGGAGTGGGTGCGGCGAGTATAGGCGGCCCGAACGCGTCGGCGCGTCGACCGACGCCATGTCGGCGGTGCCCGGGTTGGCTGTGGCTCTGCGCATCGGCGACAATAGCGGTCTGTCCGCAGCTGCCCGGCATAATCCGGCTGCGCGGTACCCGCATCAAGGTGCGGTTCGTCTTTCCCCGAATGGAACCCACATGAATTTTCACGAATATCAGGCGAAGCAGTTGTTTGCCGACTACGGCATCGCAGTTCCGGCCGGGCGCGTCGCACGCACGCCAGAGGAGGCCGTCGATGCGGCCAAGGCCATCGGCGGCGACTTCTGGGTCGTCAAAGCCCAGATCCATGCCGGCGGTCGCGGCAAAGCGGGCGGCGTCAAACTCGCAAAAACCTACGACGATGTTCGCGAGTACGCCAAGGGCATGCTGGGTAAAACCATGACCACCTACCAGACCGCCGGCGTCGCCCTGCCGATCGACAGCGTGCTGATTACCCAGGCCACCGACATCGCGCAGGAGCTGTATCTGTCGGTGCTGGTCGATCGTTCGACCCAGACGGTGACGTTCATCGCTTCCGCTGACGGTGGCGTCGAGATCGAAAAAACCGCGGTCGACAACCCGGACGCCATCAAATCGTTGAACGTCAACTACATCCAAGGCCTGCAGCCCTACCAGTGTCGCGACATGGGCTTCGCGCTGGGCCTCAGCGCCAAGCAGGTCGGCCAGCTGACCAAGATCATGATGGGCCTGTACAAACTGTTCAATGAAAAAGATCTGGCGCTGGTGGAACTCAATCCGCTGGCGATTCTCACCAACGGCGACCTTGCGGTACTCGACGGCAAGATCAACTCCGACGACAACGCCACCTTCCGTCACCCTGAGCTGGCCGAGATGCGCGACATCCGTCAGGAAGACGAGACCGAAGTGCTGGCCAGCCAGCACGATCTCAATTACGTGACGATGGACGGCAATATTGCCTGCATGGTCAACGGCGCCGGTCTGGCGATGGCGACGATGGACGTGATCAAGCTCAACGGCGGCGAGCCGGCGAACTTCCTCGACGTTGGCGGCGGCGCTACCAAAGAGCGCGTCACCGCGGCGTTCAAGCTGATCCTGCGCGATCCGGACGTAAAGGCGATCTTCGTCAACATCTTCGGCGGCATCGTCCGCTGCGACATGATCGCTGAGGGCATCATCGCCGCAGTGAAGGAGGTCGATGTCAAAGTGCCGGTGATCGTGCGTTTGGAAGGCACCAACGTCGAAAAGGGCAAGGAGCTGCTGAAGAATTCCGGCCTCGCGATCATTGCCGCCGACGACATCAACGATGGCGCCAAGAAAGCGGTCGCTTCGGCCAAAGCGGCATAACCTTTTTTATTCGTAGCCCGGGTAAGCGCAGCGCACCCGGGGCTGTTCGCGAAAACCCCCGGGTGCGGCCTTAGGCCTTACCCGGGCTACAACATCCGGAAATCTCATGTCCGTTCTCGTCAACAAACACACCAAAGTCATCGTCCAGGGTTTCACCGGCCAGCAGGGCACCTTCCACGCGCAGCAGATGCTGGAATACGGCACCCAAGTCGTTGGCGGCGTCACGCCGGGCAAGGGCGGCAGCGAACACATCGGCCTGCCGGTATTCAACACCGTCGCCGAAGCTCTGAAGACCACCGGCGCCGACGCCTCCGTCATTTACGTGCCGCCGCCGTTCGCGGCCGATGCCATTCTGGAAGCGGCCGACGCCGGCATCCGGGTCATCGTGTGCATCACCGAAGGCATTCCGGTGCTGGACATGCTGCGGGTCAAAAATACGCTGAAGGGCTACCCCGACACGGTGCTGATCGGCCCGAACTGTCCCGGCGTGATCACTCCGGGCGAATGCAAGATCGGCATCATGCCGGGCCACATCCACATGCCGGGCAAGATCGGCATCGTCTCGCGCTCCGGCACGTTGACGTATGAAGCCGTGAAGCAGACCACTGACGCCGGCCTCGGCCAGAGCACCTGCATCGGCATCGGCGGCGACCCGATCAACGGCACCAACTTCATTGATGCGCTGAAACTGTTCCAGAACGACCCGCAGACCCAGGGCATCATCATGGTCGGCGAAATCGGAGGCAGCGCCGAAGAAGAAGCGGCCGAATACATCGCCCAGTATGTCACCAAGCCTGTGGTTGGCTTCATCGCCGGCGCTTCCGCGCCTGTGGGCAAGCGCATGGGGCACGCCGGTGCGATCGCGTCCGGCGGCAAGGGTACTGCTGAAGGCAAGTTCGCAGCGATGGAGAAGGCCGGCATCACCACGGTGCGTTCGCCGGGCGATCTGGGTGCGGCGATCGCCAAGCGTTTGGCGAAGTAAGCTTCCGCTGCACGCTTTCGCGAAAGGCCGCCTTGTGCGGCCTTTCGTGTTGTTGATGCCTGTGCCCCACAGATCGTCGCGTGGAATTATCCTTCCCCCGCATGCGGGTGGGCGCTTTTCTCCTTCCCCCGCGTGCGGGGGAAGGCTGGGATGGGGGTGCGGCGTTTTCCTACAGATTCCGTCAAGTCCTGATGCTCGAATGATGGCTCTTGAATTGAGGAGACCATCCGTGCGGGAAAAGCAAAAGCGGGATTTCGCGCGCGTCTTGCGCACAAACATGACAGATGCGGAAAACGAACTGTGGAAACATCTCAGGCGTAGACAGCTGCTGGGATGCAAGTTCAGGCGACAGCACCCGATCGGTCCTTACATCGCCGATTTCGCATGCTTGGAAAGGCGATTGGTTGTGGAAGTCGATGGCGGGCAACACGCCGAGTCTGCTTGGGACCATCGTCGCGATGCTTGCATCAAACGTATGCAGTTCGTGGTTGTCCGTTTCTGGAACGATGATGTGTTGACCAATATCGATGGGGTTTGCGGCATCATTTGCGAACATCTGGCCGCCGCCAGCCCCCATCCCGACCTTCCCCCGCACGCGGGGGAAGGAGAAAAGCGGCCCCCATAGCCGGGGGAAGGATCAGCGCCATGAGTCACACCCTTCGCATCGCCCTCGCCCAGTTCGATTTTCCAGTCGGCGCGGTCCACAAGAACGCCGAACGCATCGCAATGATGATCGCCGAGGCGCGCGACGAATACGGCGCGGATATCGCGATGTTTCCGGAACTGGCGCTGTCGGGATACCCGCCGGAAGATCTGCTGTTGCGGCCGGGTTTCCTGAGCGACTGCGCAGCCGCCATCCAGACCGTTGCCGCAGCGGCGACCGGAGGCATTACTGCGGTGGTCGGCTGGCCGGAAGCAGCGGGCAGCGTGGTCTACAACGCCGCCAGCGTGCTGCGCGCCGGTAAAGTGTTGCAGACCTATCGCAAGCGTGAATTGCCGAACTACGCGGTATTCGATGAGCGCCGCTATTTCGACGTCGATCCGGATCGCGAAGACTGCGTGTTCGACGTGAAAGGCGTGCCGGTCGGGCTGATCATCTGCGAAGACCTATGGTTCGCCGAACCCATCGCCAGCACCGTGCTCAGCGGCGCGCAGCTTGTGCTGGTTCCGAACGCCTCGCCGTTCGAACGCGACAAGCACGCGCAGCGCGACGCTTTGTTGGCGCAGCGGGTGCAAGAGAGCGGCGCGGCGGTCGCCTATCTCAATCTTGTGGGCGGTCAGGACGCGCTGGTGTTCGACGGCGCGTCGGTCCTCGCCGATGGCGACGGCACCGTGCATCCGGCCGCCGCTGCGTTCACCGATCAGTGGCTTGTCGTCGATTATGACGTGGACACCCGCCGTTTCACGCCGGTGCAATGGGTGGATGACGGCGACGAGAGCCGCGATGCGCTGGCTTGGCGCGCGATCGTGCGCGGCATTCGCGATTATTGCGGCAAGAATGGCTTTCAAAAGACGTGGCTGGGCCTGTCTGGCGGCGTCGATTCGTCGGTGGTGCTGGCGCTCGCAGTCGATGCGCTGGGCGCGGACAACGTCACTGCGGTGCGGATGCCGTCGCGCTACACCGCCGATCTGTCGAACGATCTTGCCGAGGAGCAGTGCCAGGCCCTTGGCGTGAAGATGGTGACGATCCCGATCGAGAAGCCGTTTCAGGGCTATCTCGATGCGCTGGCCGACGTCTTTGCCGGCCATGCCGTCGACGTGACCGAAGAAAATCTGCAGTCGCGCACCCGCGGCGCGATGCTGATGGCGTTGGCGAACAAGCTCGGTGGGTTGCTGCTCACTACGGGCAACAAAAGCGAGTATGCGGTGGGCTACGCCACCATTTACGGCGACATGTGCGGCGGCTATGCGCCGATCAAAGACCTGTACAAGACCGAAGTCTTTGCGCTGTGCCGCTGGCGCAACACCGTTGGTGGCGCGCCGGTGATTCCGCCTGCAGTCATCAGCCGCCCGCCCACTGCCGAGCTGCGCGAGAACCAGAAAGACGAGGATTCATTGCCACCCTACGATGTGCTCGACGCGATTCTGCTGCGTCACGTCGATCAGGAGCAGTCTCGCGACGAGATCGTGCGCGCCGGTTTCGACGCGGCCACCGTCGACCGCGTGTTGCGCCTGGTGCGGATCAGCGAGTGGAAGCGGCACCAGTCTGCGCCGGGGCCGAAAGTCTCCCGGCGTGCGTTCGGCCGGGAGCGGCGGTACCCGATTACCAGCGGCTATTCGGCATAACGCCCGTCATTCCCACCTTCGCGGGGCTGACGGGCGGCATCAGTGAACATGCCGGACAATTTTTTGTTCATTCACATCTGTGCAACAAAAAGCCGCCTTTCGGCGGCTTTTTTGTCGGTGGCTAATCTTCGGCAACTCAAATGTCCGCCAACTCAATCGTTGTCCAGCGCCGATTTTTCGCTGGCTAGCGGGTTGAGCTTCCGGAAGTTCGACGGATAGTCCGGCCACTTGCCGTCGCCCTTCAGCCACGGGTGCTGCGGCGCTTTGCGCTGAAGCTGCTGACGTGCGCTGTCGGCGAGCGCCGTATTGCCCAGATGGGTGTAGGCCTCGCCCATGATTGCGATACCGTCGGCTTCGAACGCGCTGCCAGGATAACTCTCGCGCACATATTCGATCCGTTCGATCGCAGCCACATACGCGGTGCGCCGCAGGTAATAAAGCGCGGTTTCGATTTCGTGGCGTGCGAACAGATCGCGCAGATCGTCCATGCGCTTCACGGCGTCGACGGTGTAACGCGAGTTCGGATAGCGTTCGGTGACGATTTTAAAATCGTTGTAGGCCTGCTGCGGCGTAGCCAGATCGCGACGGCTGGCGTCGAGTTTCCAGACCCGCTGCAGGAACACGGTATCGCGGCTGGAGTTGACCAGCCCACGCAGGTAATACAGATACGCTGCGTTGCGGTGGGTCGGGTAGGTGCGCAGGAAGCGGTCGATCGTCGAGATCGAGTCGTCGTTGGTGCCCTGCTTGAATTGCGCATAAGCGGTTTCGATCAGCGCCTGCTCAGTGTAAGGGCCGTACGGGTACTGGGCGATCAGCCGCTTGTAGGTCAGCACCGCCGCATCGTAGTTGCCGTTGCGGATGGCGCGTTTGCCTTTCTCGTACAGCTCGGCAACCGGGACGCCTTCATTCTCTTTCTTGTCCTTGAACACGCCTTTGAAGCGGGCGCAGCCGGAACTGCCGAAGGCGAGCATCAGGACCAGCAGCAGGGTCGGACGCAGAAAGGCGGAAAGCGAAAGACGGCGAAAAGGCATGCTGGCTGCTGCTGGACGGGTGAGCGGGCGATAATACCAGCCTGGGCCGGCCAGCCCCCTTAACCGCACGAAACCGTACGGCACGTGCGCAACAGATTCAGGAGCCCCGGATGCCCGTTACACCCGCAACCCCCACTCACAGCAGCGTGTCGCGCAGCTCCGTGGTTCCCGATGACGCCTCGGGGCGGCGCTTCGACGCCGTGCTGGCGGAACTGTTCCCCGAGTTCTCGCGTTCGCGCCTGGCCGAATGGATCAAATCCGGCGACGCGCTGCTCGACACCCGTCAAGTGCGCCCGCGCGACCCGGTGCGCGGTGGTGAGACGGTGACGTTGGATGTGGTGCTCGAAATCCAGACCCGTTCAGAACCGGAGGACATCGCCCTTGATGTCCTGTACGAAGACAGCGATGTGTTCGTACTGAACAAACCGGCCGGACTGGTGGTCCATCCGGGCGCCGGCAATCCTGCCGGCACGCTGGTCAACGCCCTGCTGCACCGCGACGCGAGCCTCGCCACCCTGCCGCGTGCGGGCATCGTCCACAGACTCGACAAAGACACGTCCGGGGTGATGGTGGTGGCGCGAACCCTGCCGGCGCACACCGCACTGGTCGCGCAGCTGTCGGCGCGCGAAGTGCACCGCCAGTATCTTGCGGTAGTGGTCGGTTCGCTGGTGTCGGGCGGTACCGCCAATGCGCCGATCGATCGCCACCCGCGCGACCGCCTGCGTCAGACCGTGCGCGATGACGGTCGCGAAGCCGTCACCCATTACCGTCTGCGCGAACGCTTCCGCGCGCACACGCTGCTGGAATGCCGGCTCGAAACCGGCCGGACCCATCAGATCCGCGTGCACATGGCGCATATCAAACATCCGATCATCGGCGATCCGCTCTACGGCGGCGCGTTGAAACTGCCGAAGGGCGCGACCACCGCACTGGTCGAGTCGCTGCGCGGCTTCAAACGTCAGGCGCTGCACGCCGAAACCCTCGAATTCGTCCATCCGCTGAGCGGCGAACCGATCCGGTGTTCCACCCCGATGCCCGCCGACATGCAGATGCTGGTCGCCACCCTGCGCCACGACACCCGCGAGGCTGAGGCGCGCGCGCTGTGAGCGATGCGATCGTGCAGGGCGATGCGGGCAAGGTGTTCGGCCGTTACCTTGATGGCACCGTTCGCGATTCGATGTTGCTGCGCGCCGACTGGCCTGCGCCGGCGAATGTTCACGCCTGCACCACGCTGCGTCGCGGCTTGAATGTAGGCGTGTCGGCACCGCCGTTCGATACCTTCAATCTCGGCAATCGCACCGATGCGGACGGCGACAGCCCTGACGCCGTCGACACCAATCGCGCCGCACTGGGCTGGATCGCCGAACTGCCGTCGCCGGCGCACTGGCTGCGGCAAGTGCATGGTGTATCCGTACAGCGCTTCGAAACCCCGCGCCGCGCGGAGGCCACCGACGCCATCGAACCGGTCGCCGACGCATCGGTCACCTCTACCTCAGGTCTGGTGCTGGCCATTCTCACCGCCGATTGCCTGCCGGTGGTCTTCGCAGCCGACGACGGCCGCGAAGTCGCCGCTGCCCATGCCGGCTGGCGCGGGCTTGCCGCCGGCGTGCTGGAAGCGACAGTCGCCGCGATGCGCACGCCGGCCGACCGCATCGTCGCCTGGCTCGGACCCGCCGCCGGGCCGCAAACCTACGAAATCGGCGAAGAGGTCTATCGTGCGTTCGTCGACCGCGACCCCGCAGCGGCCACCTCCTTCGTCGCCACGCGCCCCGGACATTGGCGCGTCGATCTTTATGCGCTGGCGCGTCAGCGTTTGATCGATGCCGGCCTGTCGCGCGTTTCTGGCGGCGGTCTGTGCACCATCTCCGACCCGCAGCGCTTCTTCTCGCACCGTCGCGATGCGCGCACCGGGCGCATGGCCACGCTGATCTGGTTCGACTGAGGGTTTTTCGCAGCCATGGCAACGCTGTTGTTGTTCGAACAGACGCTGGGCGATGCGCACAGCGATGCGCCAACGACGCTACGCGCTGTCCATCACTGCTGCGGGCCGGAACCAGAATGAGCACGAGACACCGTGAGCCTCCACTCGCGCCGACGCATGCGGTGATCGTATTCGACGGCATCTGCGCGCTTTGCAACGGTTGGGTGCGTTTTCTGCTGCGACACGACCACAAACAGCGCTATCGCTTCGCTGCGATGCAGGGCGACAGCGGACGCGGGCTGCTCGCGGCCCATGGCCTGGACCCAGACGATCCGTCTTCTTTTCTATTGATCGAATACGACATCGGCGCACCACCTAGAATCTCCACCGACACCGATGCCATGCGCCGCGTGCTGATCGGTCTTGGCGGTGCGTGGCGGCTCGCGGCGCTGTTCGCGCTGCTGCCGCGCTTCATGCGCAATCCGCTGTATCGCGCAGTGGCCCGTAACCGCTATCGCTGGTTCGGCCGCCACGATACGTGCATGCTGCTGGATCCGGCGCAGGCGCATCGTTTTCTGTAGGGCTGCATTGCCTGTCGCTGCTGCGTGCGGTAGCTGAACAGAACCCGCGTGCATCGCGTACGGGTGACTTGAGGCAGGTGTCGCGGCTCGGGTCGGCCTTGCTATCGTCACCGCACCTCTCAAGGATCCTCTGCCCATGCGCGCCATGCTGTCGTTGCGTCCAGTCCTGCTTGCGGTTTGTCTTACCGGTTTAACGGCGTCTGCATTCGCCAAAACGCTTCCAGAAGTCCAGACGATGGTGGAATCCAAAGCATCGGGTTCGATTGCCGCCGCCGAAGCGCTGACCAGGGCGACGCCGAACGATGCGAACGCCTGGGTGTTGCTCACGCGCGCGCGCATGCAAGCGAATCAGGCCGAAAAGGCTATCGTCGCCGCTGAAAAAGCGACTGCGCTGGCCCCGAAGAACGCGCAGGCGTTCTACTGGCTTGGCAACGCCTACGGCAGCCGCATCGGCGAAGTCGGAATGCTGTCGAAGATGACGATCGCGCCGAAACTGCGCGATGCTTTCGAACAGGCCGTGAAACTGGACCCCGCGCTGGTCGATGCGCGCAGTTC
>JAYVSK010000047.1:0-4103 GCA_043775395.1 Lysobacter sp.
ACGCCCTTGAGCTTGGCGCCCTCGACCAGCTTCTCGAGCAGCTGCTCGCGCTCTTCCGAATGCTCGCTCTCGACCACCGCACGGCGGGAGACGACCAAGTTGTTGCGCTTGCGGTCGAGCTTAATGAGCTTGAATTCCAGCTCCTTGCCTTCCAGGTACACCGGGTCGCGCACGGGCCGCACATCGACCAGCGAACCCGGCAGGAATGCGCGGACGTCCTTGATGTCGACGGTGAACCCGCCCTTGACCTTGCCGCTGATGCGGCCGGTAATGGTTTCGTTCTTTTCGAGCGCTTCTTCCAGCTCATCCCAAACCATTGCGCGCTTGGCTTTGTCGCGGGAGAGTACGGTTTCGCCGAAGCCGTTTTCGAGGGAGTCCAGCGCCACCTTGACGATGTCGCCGACTGCGACGTCGATTTCACCGGCGTCGTTACGGAACTGTTCGATCGGGACAATGCCCTCCGACTTGAGGCCAGCGTTGATAACCACCACGTCGGTACGTACATCGACGACGGTGCCTACCACTATCGAGCCGGGCTTGAGCTTGGACAGATTGGCTGCCGGGCTCGCTTCGAACAGTTCTGCGAATGATTCGGTCATGAATTGATTGCTCTGTAGATGACATAGACCGGCGTGCATGCCCGTTGGACGAATCCGCCAAGACTGACGCTGAGCCGGTCCATCCGTAGGGGCCTGGGCGGGATTGCCTGTGGCCATAGGAGTGAGGAAATAAAAAAACCGCCGCCTGATGCGTGCGCACCGATGCGTCGGACCCGAGTTGTGTTGCGTGAAGCGGTTTTAATGCGTAAATAGTGCTTGAAGCGGCCTGTGCGTGAAACGACTACCCCGCGTTCGGCACCAGTGCCAACACGCGCTCGACGACCATATCGATGCCCAGACCGGTGGTGTCGATGCAGACGGCGTCTTCGGCCGGCCGCAAGGGCGCTACCGCGCGATTGGCATCGCGGGCGTCGCGGGCGAGAATTTCCCGTAACATGTCGTCGAAGATAACGGAAACTCCCTTGTCTTTCAACTGCTTATACCTTCTTTCAGCCCGTTCGTCGGGGCTTGCGGTCAAAAACACCTTGTATGCCGCGTCCGGAAAGATCACCGTACCCATATCGCGACCATCTGCGACCAGCCCCGGGAGCTGGCGAAACGCGCGCTGGCGGTCCCGGAGCGCAGTCCGGACTTCAGGCACGGCTGCAATTGCCGAGGCCGCGGCGCCGGCAGTTTCGGTGCGCAGTTCGTCGGTGGAATCCACCCCGTTCACGATCACCCGCAGCTCGCCGTCGTCGGCATCCACAAAACCGATCTGAGCATCAAAAGCGCAGCGGACCAAGGCAGCCGGATCCGCCAGATCCAAGCCGGCCCAGCTCGCGGCGACACCCACACCTCGGTAGAGCGCTCCGGAATCCAGGTAGTGCCAGCCCAGCCGCGACGCGATCAGCCGGCTGATGGTGCCCTTGCCGGAACCGGACGGACCATCGATGGTCAGGACATCCGCGCGGGTGGTCGGGACGGCAGGATTGGACATGCTCAACTCGGCGAAAGGGGTGAGAACCGTCATTGTAGCGGGCGTCTCAGGCCTGCGAGTACAGCGAAGGGGATGCAACCACTTGAATCGCCTGCGAAATGCCGGCAGAATGCGCGGCTGAATTGCCGTCCGTATTTTTCCTTTCACTCAAACTGCGTTATTGCTGAGGTTTCCCATGAAGGTCTTGTCCTCCCTGAAGTCGGCGAAGGCCCGTCATCGCGACTGCAAAGTCGTTCGTCGTCGTGGCAAGGTCTTTGTGATCTGCAAGTCGAATCCACGTTTCAAGGCGCGTCAGCGCTGAGCCAGTTATTCAAGCCGGGATTCGTTGTCGACGACATCCGGCTTCAAGTCCCCTACGAAGGCCGCTTCGCGCGGCCTTCGTCGTATCCGGGCATCCGGACTTGGGTGATCGCGCGTATTGCCGCGATGCGCTTACAATCGCTTGGCGTTTAGACGCCCGCCCTTTGTACGCCACCCGCATTTCGCTTGAGGAGATTCCCCATGCGCCAGCTCTGTGCCACCATTCTCGCCGCTGTAGTGTTTGCGGCTGCCCCGTATGTTTTCGCCGAGACGCTGTTGATCGAACGCGTCAATGAAGAGGCCAGCACGAAGCTTCCTGCACGCGGCATGCGCATGACCCAGGTCGAGCGCACATTCGGAGCCCCCGCACAGCGTCTGGATCCGCGCGGCGGGCAAAGTCGCAAATGGCCGACGATCAATCGCTGGACCTACCCGAACTTCGTCGTCTATTTCGAAAAAGACCGGGTCATCGATGCCGTCGCCATCCGCGCCGGTGCCAACGAAGTCGGCCCGAAGCCTCCGATCAAGTAAGCGATGTCTGATATTTTCCGTTTTCCGGCGGAGTGGGAAGCCCAGTCAGCGGTCCTGATCGCATGGCCGCATGCCGACACCGATTGGGGCCCGCGCCTGGTCGAAGTCGAGGAAAGCTATATTGCGCTTGTCGCAGCGATTACGGCATTCCAGACAGCGGTGATCTGCATCGCCGACGATGAGTTGCAGACCTATGCCGAGGCGCGGCTGCGTTCGGCGCGAGTCGACATGAATCGCGTCCGTTTCATCAACATCGAATATGACGATACCTGGCTGCGCGATTCGGGCCCGCTCACGCTGCGCTCGAATTTGGACGAATCATTCCGTCTGCTCGACTTCCGATTTACGGGATGGGGCGGAAAGTTCGAAGCCAACCGCGACGACCGTCTTATCGAAGCGCTGGTCGAGCAGCCGCTGTTTCGCAACGCGCAGCGAGACGAAATCGATTTCGCGCTGGAAGGCGGCGGGATCGAAACCGATGGCGCCGGCACCCTGCTGACGACCTGGCGCTGTCTGCACGAACGTCATCCCGATGCGTCGCGCGAACAGCTCACGGCAAAGCTGTCCGGCTGGCTTGCCCAGAGCCGAGTGCTGTGGCTGGAACATGGTTATCTGGAAGGCGACGATACCGACGCCCACATCGATACCCTCGCCCGCTTCGCCGCCGAGGATGCCATCGTCTATCAGGCCTGCGACGACGTGACCGATACGCACTATCCCGAACTGCAGGCGATGGCAGCCGAACTGGCCGCACTGCGCACCCGCATCGGGGCGCCTTACCGTCTGTTCGCACTGCCTTGGCCGAAACCTGTCTTCGACGATGGACGCCGCCTCGCCGCAAGCTACGCCAATTTCCTGATCGTCAACGGCGCCGTATTGATCCCGTCGTATGGTGACGTCGCCGATGCGCGCGCGCAGGAAGTGATGTCCGAAGCTTTTCCAGGCCGCGCGATTGTGCCGGTGCCCTGCCGCTCATTGATCTGGCAGAACGGCAGCCTGCACTGCATCACCATGCAATTACCTGAAGGGCTGGTCGTATGAGCAAGCGCAGTACGCTACCGGTCGCTTTGATCCAGGAAAAGAACCAAGGCAATGCCGAGGCCAATCTCTCGGTCATTGAAGCGCGCGTTGGCGAAGCCGCAAAAAGCGGCGCAAAACTCGTGCTGCTGCAGGAGCTGCATAACGGGGCCTATTTTTGCCAGCACGAATCGGTCGACGAATTCGATCTGGCCGAACCGATCCCCGGTCCAAGCACCGAGCGCTTGGGCAAGCTTGCGAAACAGCACGGCGTGGTGCTGGTGAGCTCGCTGTTCGAGCGCCGTGCGGCCGGCCTGTATCACAACACCGCCGTGGTGTTCGACGCGGACGGCAGCACTGCCGGCAAGTACCGCAAGATGCATATTCCTGACGATCCCGGCTTCTACGAAAAATTCTATTTCACCCCCGGCGATCTGGGTTTCACGCCGATCGATACCTCGGTCGGCCGCTTAGGCGTGCTGGTGTGCTGGGACCAGTGGTATCCGGAAGCTGCGCGGCTGATGGCGCTGGCCGGCGCCGAACTGCTGCTTTATCCAACCGCGATCGGTTGGGATCCCTCTGATACGCAGGCGGAAAAAGATCGCCAGCGCAGCGCCTGGATCCTCAGTCATCGCGGCCATGCGGTCGCCAACGGCGTGCCGGTATTGTCCTGCAATCGCGTCGGTCACGAGGGGTCGCCGCTGGATGCAGCTGGCATC
>JAYVSK010000048.1:0-9591 GCA_043775395.1 Lysobacter sp.
CGCACGCATCGTCGATGGTTTCGAGGATTACAACGCGCGCTTTTCGGACACCACCCGCCGTGCACGAAAACGCTTCGAGCGCCGCGACTGGAAACTGTCGCACAGCGACAACACGGCGCGCATCGATCTTTACGATGTCTGCCTGCGTGAAACGCTGGCACGGTTGGAAGCGCTGCTGGAAGACCGCGTGCGTTCCAGGCCGCTGTGGCGCGCTATCCGCGCCGCTTACGCAGACCGCATCGCCGCGCTGCCGGACCGCGAGCTGTACAAGACCTTCTACAACTCGCTTGCGCGGCGTTTTTTCCAGATCGACGGAGTCGCGCCGGACGTGGAATTCCTTGCGTTCGAGATCGTGCCGACCGGAGACGCATCCTGTCCCGGAGAACTGCGCCACCATGCGTTCGATCACGATGCGGCTCCGGTGTGGCGCCAAATCTTCGGTGATCTCGCCTACATCAACGGCTGGTCAGATCTCCACGCCAGTGCACACGCGGTGGCCGAAACGCTGCAGTCGCGCGGCGTGGTCAGCGTATCGATGCTGCGCACGCCTTTCTATCGCGAACGCAGGGCATATCTGGTGGGCCGCGCCCACGGCGCTTCAGGCGCGTCGTATCCGGTCGTGGTGGCGCTGACCAGCGAAGCGAACGGGACGCGCGCGGATGCGGTGATCGTCGACGAGCAACAGATCTCGATTTTGTTCGGTTTCTCGCGCAGTTATTTCCACGCAGACATTGCCAGGGTGGGCGATGTCGTTGCATTTCTGCACGCGCTGCTGCCGCGCAAACCGCTGGACGAGTTGTTCACCGTTGTCGGCCGGATCAAGCAGGGCAAGACCGAGCGCTATCGTCAGGTGTTCCGGCACCTTGCTGAATACCCTGATCAAGAACTGGTGCTGGCCGACGGCGAACGCGGGATGGTGATGGCGGTGTTCACGCCGCGCGGGTATCCGGTGGTGTTCAAACTGATCCGCGACCGTTTTGCCTATCCCAAAGACATGGTGCGCGCCGAAGTCGAAGAAAAATATCGTCTGGTGTTTCGCCGCGACCGCATTGGCCGCCTCGTCGACGCCCAGGAATTCCTGCGCCTGCGATTTCCGAAAACGCAGTTCGCCCCCGCAGCGCTGGAGGAACTGCTGCGCGAATGCGCGCAAAGCGTGCAGCTGGAAGGCGACGAAGTACTGATCAAGCATTGCTACATCGAACGTCGCGTGCGTCCTCTGAATCTGTACGTTCGAGAAGCTCAGGCCGTGGCTGCCGAGCGGGCCGTGCTCGACTACGGTCAGGCGATCAAGGATCTCGCCCACAGCAATATCTTTCCCGGCGACCTGCTGCTGAAGAATTTCGGCGTCACCCGCCACGGCCGCGTGCTGTTCTACGACTACGACGAACTGTGTCTGGTCGAGGAATGCACATTTCGCGCGGTGCCGGCAATGCGCGAGGAGGACGAAACCCGGCCGCTCGACGAATGGCTGTACGCCGGGCGTGACGACGTGTTTCCTGAACTGTTTCCGCAGTTTCTCGGCATCGTGCCGGCGCTGCGCGAACGGCTGCGTGCGGTGCATGGCGAAATTTTCGACCCGGCATGGTGGCGCGATGTAAAGACCCGGCTGGCTGCGGGCGAACACTTCGACGTACCGCCGTATCCACAGGCCGTGCGATTGTCCACGGCACACGATCCGGACCGGGATTTGCGCTAGGCTGCGGGCTTCTTTCCATCACGCCATCGCCACCATGTCGAAATACGCTTCTTCCGTTTTGCATTATTCTCTGATGATTGCTTTGGGCACACCGCTGATCGGCGCATGCGCTTCGATGCAGACAAGCGCGGCGTCCGAAACCGAACAGACCGCCGTCGCGGATGCGTCGCTTTCCGCCGCGATCGCCGGCGACTGGCGCGACCCAAAGAATACGGTGCGCGACCGCTATCGTCATCCGCTGGAAACGCTTGGTTTCTTCGGCGTGAACGCGAAACAGACCGTGGTCGAAATCACCCCCGGCGCTAGCGGTTGGTATACCGAAATCCTCACCCCCTATCTGCGCAACGACGGCGCGTATATTGCGGCGCAGGTCGATCCGATGGCGATGGCGGAAGGGCGCAGCCGCGACAACCAGCAGAAGACGATCGATGCGCTGAAGGCGCGGCTGGCGAAATATCCGATGCAGTTCGATCGCGCGCAGATCGCGACGTTCGACCCGAAGCAGCCGATGTTGGCTGCCCCGGGCAGCGCCGATGCGGTGCTGACCTTTCGCAACGTGCACAACTGGGTCGCTGGCGGCACAGCGGATGCCTACTTCGCCGCGTTCTTCGCTGCGCTCAAACCGGGCGGCGTGCTGGGCGTGGTCGATCACCGCGCCAAACCGGGCACGGAGATCGAAACAATGAAATCGTCGGGTTATCTGACCGAACAGCTGGTGATCGATCTGGCGACGAAGGCAGGCTTCGTGCTGGATGCGCGCAGCGAGGTCAACGCCAATCCGAAGGACACCACGGATCATCCCAACGGCGTGTGGACGCTGCCGCCGGTCAACCGTCACGATGCGGAAGACGATGCGATGTATCAGGCGATCGGCGAAAGCGACCGGATGACGCTGCGGTTCCGCAAGCCCGCCCGATAAAACCAGCTGCGGTAGAGCGGACTTCAGTCCGCTGCTTTTTGCAACAAGAACAGCGGACTGAAGTCCGCTCTACCGAGACCGACTCAACGCGCTTCCACCAGCTGCTGCAACAGCGCGATCTGCCGCGACTGCGCATCGAGAATTTTTTCCAGCTGCTCCACCCGCAGCTGGTCGAGTTTGTCGTGCAGGGCCATGATTTCCAATTCCGCCTTCAGATTGACCTGATAGTCGTGCTCGGCCGCTTCGCGGTCGCGCTGTGCGTGCCGGTTCTGGCTCATCATGATCACTGGTGCCTGCAGCGCGGCCAGCATCGACAGCAGCAGATTGAGAAAGATGAAGGGATAGGCATCGAACGGACGCGCGCCCAGCAACCAGACATTGGTCGCCACCCAGATGCCAAGAAACAGCATGAACAAGCCGATGAACCGCCACGAGCCGCCGAATCGCGCCACACCGTCGGCAACGCGCTCGCCGAACGTGCGGTCCTCCTTGTCTGTGCCCGACGGCGCGTGCGCGATGTGTTCACGGCGCTGCATCCGGGTGAGCACCGCGCGTTCGCCGGCCGTGGCGTGTTCCCACGCCTTGCCCAGCCAGCGGGTAGAGAGAACGGACAGATCGTGGTGGTTCATGGCGTTGCTCGCGGGAAAACCTGAGCACAGCATAGGCTTCCCGCACAGCGACCGGTGCCGATACCCTGCCGCATGCTGATCGCATTCAACAAGCCTTTCGGTGTGCTCTGCCAGTTCACCGATCGCAGCGTACCGGCGCGCCCCACGCTTGCGGGCTTTGGGCTGCCTGCGGATGTCTATGCGGCCGGGCGGCTCGATCACGACAGCGAAGGCCTGCTGCTGCTGACCGACGACGGAACATTGGCGCACCGCATCACCGATCCGCGCCACAAACTTGCGAAGACCTATCAGGTACAGGTCGAAGGGGAACTGCAGCCGGCGCAGCTTGAAGCACTTCGTTGCGGGGTGATGCTCAACGACGGCATGACGTTACCGGCGCAGGCCCGATGCATCGATACGTCAGCACGGTGGCCGCGCGATCCGCCGGTGCGCTTTCGCAAGACCGTGCCCGATGCGTGGCTGGAAATCGTCATCCGCGAAGGCCGCAACCGTCAGGTGCGACGGATGACCGCTGCCGTTGGTCTACCGACGCTGCGGCTGGTGCGCGTGGCGATCGGCGATTGGCGATTGGAAGATCTGCAGCCAGGGGAATGGCGTCGACTGGATTGAAGCGCGAAAACCCGCTTTTGTAGGCGCGGCGGGAGCCGCGAAGCCCGCAGCGCTGCCGACCATGCGCTGCTCGCGATCATGAATTTCGGTGTTTGTCATATCGGATTGCATGCGAGGTCGTACTCGAAGTGCTGCGGGCTTCGCGGCTTGACCAGCCTGCGGCTGTTGAAAGCCGCTGCTCCTACGAACGCAACCAGACATCGCTTTGGAATCACGTTCCCCGAGGCTTCGCGCGATGCGTGGCGGTTGCGCTCCACGGGTCTTCGGGCCACGGATGTTTGGGGTACCGGCCCTTCATTTCTTTTCTCACTTCGGGATACGTACGTTCCCAGAAGCTGCGCAGATCCTGGGTGATCTGCAGCGGGCGTCCCCGGGGCGACAGTAGGTGCAGGGTCAGCGGAATGCGACCCTCTGCGACGCGTGGGGTATCGGCGAGGCCGAACAATTCCTGCAGCTTCACCGCCAGCACCGGTGGCTGCGGCGCGTCGATGGCAGGGTCGTAGGCATATTCGATGGATCGCTCCATGCCCGAGGGCACCACGATGCGGGTCGGCGCAAGCGCATCAATGCGTTGGCGCAGCGCCCAGTCGCTGCCAGACTTTCCAACCCAGGCTTTCAGCGCTTCGCTCAGTTCGTCTTCGCTCAAGGCGTCGAGCCGGGTTTTTCCGACGAACGCAGGCTGCAGCCACGCGTCGAGATTCGCCATCAATGCATCGTCGGACAGATCCGGCAGCGACAGCTCCGGCATCCATGCGCGCAGACAGCGCACGCGGGCGCGCCACTGCGCCAGCGATTCGCGCCACGGCAGCGCATCGATACCTAACCTGCGCACCGCATCGGTCAGCGCCTGCGCGGCCTGCGCCGGATCGACGCGTCCGGCGGGACGCGCGTCCAGCACGATGGCGTCGAAACGCTGCACGCGCTCGGCCACCAACGCACGTCGCGCGTCGTCCCAGCGCACTTCGTCACGATCGGAGAAACGTGCGGGAAAATCGCGCCGCAGCCGCGCTTCATCGACCGGCGCGGCGCGCAGCACTTTCGCGTCTTTCGCGTCGAAGCGCAGATCGCAGGCGACGATCCACGGCTCGCCGATCATCGCGCTGTCGTCGAACAGCTGCGCCATGCGCCCGTTGGCCAGCGGATAGCGGCGCAGGTCGCTGCTGTTGCCGTGACCGGAGCGATGACCGATGCGGTCGGGGAAGGCATGCGCCAGCAGATCGCCCAGCGCATGCGCCGGTACGCTGGCCGGCGGTTTCGCGCTGCAGCGCAGACGACGGCGCCACTGCATGGCGGCCGTATCCAAAGCCTGCAGCGAGGTGCGTACGGCATCGGGCGGCGAACGCCCCTGCCGATGCGCGGCCAATGCCTGCCAACGTGCGGCGAGCGCATCGCTGCGCCCAAGCCTGGGCGTCGCACGCAGCGGATCGCGCGCTTCCAGCAGCGCGGCGATGTCGCAGGCCAGCGCGATTTCAATATCGTTGCCAGCCGCCAGCAGCATCGCCGCAAGCCGCGGATGCGTGCCGACCGCGAGCATCTTCTTGCCCAGCGCAGTGATGGTATTGCCGGCATCCAGCGCACCCAGCCGCTGCAATAGTTCGCGCGCGGCGGCCATCGCGCCTGTGGGCGGCGCATCGACAAAGCGCAGCGCAGCGCTGCCCCAAGCCGCCAGCTCCAGCGCCAATGATGCGAGTTCAATCTGCGCGATTTCCGGCCGACGCTGCGGCTCCAGGCGCTGCGATTCCGGCCAGAGTCTGTACGCCCAGCCGTCGGCAACGCGGCCTGCACGGCCCGCGCGCTGATCGGCCGACGACTGCGCGATGTTCACCACATCCAGCCGCGAGAAACCGCTGTTGGGGTCGTAGCGCGGCTCACGCGCGAGACCGCTGTCGATCACCACGCGCACGCCGGGCAGCGTCACGCTGGATTCGGCGACGTTGGTGGCCAATACCACGCGGCGACGTCCGTCCTGCGATGGCTGCAGCACCCGTGACTGTTGTTCGACCGGAAGCTCGCCGTGCAGCGCGAGTATCTCGATATCCGGGTTGTTCCCTTCTACCTCCGGGAGAAGGTGGCGCGAAGCGCCGGATGAGGGTTCGGTATCGCTATTGCGATGGGTCACACCGCGATGTTCGCCAACCCTCTCCCCAACCCCTCTCCCGGTGGGAGAGGGGCTCGTCTGCGCCATCAACGCCTGCACCTTGCCGATCTCGCGCTGCCCCGACAGAAACACCAGCACATCGCCCGGATGCGCAGCCAGCGCGTGTTCGATCGCGCGTTTGGTCTGGTGTTCAATCGCTTCGTCGCGCCGCGCCGGATAGTGCGCGATCACTACCGGATAACTGCGGCCGGCGCTGGACAGCCGCGGCGCATCCAGAAACGCCGCAAGCTTTTCGCCATCCAGCGTCGCCGACATCACCACCAGGCGCAGGTCTTCGCGCAGCCCAGCCTGCACATCCAGCGCCAATGCCAGACCAAGATCACCGGCGAGATGACGCTCGTGGAATTCGTCGAACACGATCGCACCCACGCCTTCCAGCATCGCATCGTCCTGCAGCATCCGGGTGAGGATGCCCTCGGTGACGACTTCGACACGCGTGTTGGCCGAGACTTTGTTTTCGAAGCGGATGCGATAACCAACGGTCTCGCCCACCGCTTCGCCCAGCTGCCTGGCCATGAACTGCGCCGCGGCTCGCGCGGCTACGCGACGTGGTTCCAGCATCACGATTTTGCGGCCCGCCAACCACGCGGCACCCAGCAGCGCCAGCGGCACCTGGGTGGTCTTGCCCGCGCCGGGCGGCGCTTCCAGCACCAGACGCGTTGCGGTGCCCAGCGTGCGCTGGATCTCCGGCAGCAGTTCGGCGATGGGGAACGCGGTGTGCGATGTCATCGCACAAGGCTAACAGGGCCCCGGGTCACACCGTCTGTCGGGCCGCGTCTGTCACGCGCAGGAATTCGGTGGCGGCTGTCATAGGCCTCGGCTAGATTGCGGCCTCCACTTTGGAAGGAAAGTTCCCATGTCGCGTGCGTTCACTACGCTGTGCCCCTTGGCCTGCGCCCTGCTGCTTGCAAGCGGCGGTGCCCACGCCGCTGTTTTCATCAACGAATTCCATTACGACGATGCCACCGCCGCTGGCGATACCGGCGAGCGCATCGAAGTTGTCGCCACTGCCGGCGAAACGCTGAGCAGCTATACCGTCCATCTCTACAACGGCTCGGCCCCGACCGCTGCTGTCACCTACGGCAGCACTGCAGTGCCTGCAGGCAGTCTGGTCACCTGCGGCGGCCAGGTCCGCATCGCCACCGTGACTTACGCCACCAACGGGATTCAGAACGGCCCGAACGACGGCTTCGCGCTGGTCAACGGCAGCGGCCAAGTCGTGCAGTTCATCAGCTATGAAGGCGCGATCACCGCCAGCAACGGCCCGGCCGCCGGACTGACCAGCGCCAATGTGCCGGTGTCCGAAACCGGCTCCGACGCTGCCGGCAAATCGCTGCGGCTCGCCGGCAGCGGCGCCAGCTACGCCAACTTCACCTGGCAGGCCCCGGCCACCGCCACCTTCGGCACCTGCAACACCGGGCAGAGCTTCACCACCACGCCGCCGAACACCCCGCCCAGCGTCACCGGCACCACGCCAACCGCAGGCTCCAACACGTTCCCGGCCGCCGGCAATCTGGGCGCGACCTTCAGCGAAAGCGTGACCGCTGCAGCCGGCGCGTTCACGCTGTCGTGCGCGTCTTCGGGCGCGGTGGCATTGACCTACCCGGGTAGCGGCAGCAACTTTTCGATCTCCACCAACACCGCGCTGGCCGGCGGCGAAGCCTGCACGTTTACCGTTGTCGCCAACAGCATTACCGACGCTGGCGGCGCCAAGCCTGCCGCGAATACGGTGGTGAACTTCAACGTCGCCACCGGCGGCGGTGGCGGCACCGGTTACTACGCGCGGGTGAACACCAGCAGTGCTTCGCAGCTGCGCTGCTCGCTGCACGCCACCATCAAAGGGCACACCGCGTATCCGTACAGCAGCGGCACCACCAACACGTGGTCGATTCTTGAAATCGCCGACGAAGATCCGCTGAATTCCAGCCGCATCCTCGATGTGTATCGCAACCACAGCTACGCCAAGATCACCGACCGTGCCGGCGGCGCTGCGGGCATCAAGTACAACCGCGAACACACGTGGCCGAAGTCGCTCGGCTTCAGCGCGGAAACCGGCAATCTGGGCCTGCCCAACTCGCCGCACACCGACACCCACATGCTGTATCTGTCGGACGCCAGCTATAACTCCGATCGCGGCAACAAGCCGTACATCAACTGCAGCGGCTGCACCGAGCGTCCCACCGAAGCCTACAACGGCGCAGGCGGCGGCAGCGGCGTGTATCCGGGCAACTCCAACTGGTTCAACGGCAGCGGCTTCCAGACCTGGGGCAAGCGCAAAGGCGACCTGGCACGCGGCGTGCTGTACATGGCGATCCGCTACGAAGGCGGCACCCACCCGACCACCGGCCAGACCGAACCGGATCTGGAAATGACCGACAACGCCAGCCTGATCGTCTTGACCTCCAGCTCGCCGGCCTACATGGGCCTGCTGTCCACGCTGCTCGGCTGGCACCAGGCCGACCCGCCGGATGCCGCCGAGCGCGCGCGCAACGAAGTGATCTACAGCTTCCAGGGCAACCGCAACCCCTTCATCGATCACCCGGAATGGGCGACCTCGGCACTGTTCACCTCGGCCAAACCGGCGACGTGCCAGTTGAATTGATCGCATAGACAACGCGATGTTTCAGGAAAACGCCGGCGAGGGATCGCCGGCGTTTTCGCATTCGTACTTACAATGTTTGTTCGTAATGCATTGCTGAGTACGTTGCGATGCCATGATGCAGCGGACGTGTAGTTACACGCCCCTTTGGCAGCGCTTTCGGATAAACGATATCGCCGCATACGAAGAGCCGTACCGGATACCACCTTGTGTTCGATTGAACGGCAGGACGGCGAGCGAATAATTTCCGCGAATTCTCGCTCAAGCAGTTGATTTTCGGGCTTGCTCTGGGGCTTGGCGGTTTTACGGCCTGCGCGGACTATTTAGTACTGCCCTGTTTTTGGGGGTCAATGGTGTTGGGCGACTCGTGATGTTTCGGCTACAGCAAATTTCGCTGGGCACCCGTTCCGCTTCGACGTTTGGGACGACGCTCATCACTTTCTAGTTCCGTAGGACTTTCAAGAGAGTCGCCTTTCATGCTTGGATAGAGCCTTGCAAGCAACGGCACCGCACGCAGCGACTCAGCAAAATAGTGCTCGTCCAGTTCTAGTCCTATTGCGTCATAACCAACAGCATCGGCCGCTGCGATTGTGGATCCAGATCCAGCAAATGGATCAAGAATCACCCCTGTACCTCGAGGCAGCATCGCTCGCACAAGAATTCTGAGAATGTGCTGAGGCTTTATAGTCGGATGATTTGCTATCCCAGATTCAACCTCTGGTGTCCGGCTAGACTGGATTACGTCTGGTAACGGCTTCTCGCCACCCAGTCGCCGAAGACCCCCAGTGCCCCATTTCCTCAGGTTTGCTGCGACTGTTCGCTCGGAGATAGGCTTGCGAAATAACATCCACGGCTCGTAGCAACCCCTTGGCGTGACACAAACGGAACGCGTCAACACCTTTGAGACAGTCAGTTCAAGAGTTCAGTGTAGTTTTCTCACCTCGCTTGTCGGTTGTTGCGTAGCGTCGTGTTGAGTGATTC
>JAYVSK010000049.1:0-6059 GCA_043775395.1 Lysobacter sp.
AATGCAATCGATTGTACATGCTGCATTGCAGCATGATCCGCAGGCGTCGGCGATTCGCCAAAACCTAGCCCAGGCATTTGAAAAACGGCATGAAAATAGCTTTATCTCGCTGTTTTCTGGCTGTTTCTTGATGCTGCATACGCCCTAAGCAGCGCATGACTTTTCGGCCGGCAGCATATGTCTCGCTGCACCGCAGCTTGCAATCGATTGCACTATCGTTTATCACATGCGGCAACGGGCATCCGCCCGTCCAGACCATCCGGAGGGAATACCGCCATGCGTCGCCCGTCGAAATTGCCGCCCCAACGCCGCACCACTGCTTTTCGCCCACATGCTTTGTCTTGGGCCGTCTGCCTGCTGCTGACGCCCACGTTCGCTTCGGCGCAGTCGGCCGCTGCGCCAAAAAGCGACGCGGACGCCGCCAGCGATCTGGACACCATCGTCGTCACCGCCACCGCTGGCGGCAAATCCAAATTGCGCACCAGCGTGTCGACCAGCAGCATCAACGCTGAGGCCATCGAACGCTCGGCGCCGCGCTCCACTGCAGAAATCTTCCGCAATATCCCGGGCATCCGCTCCGAATCCACCGGTGGCGAAGGCAATGCCAACATCGCCGTGCGCGGCCTGCCGGTCGCATCGGGCGGCGCCAAGTTTCTGCAGCTGCAGGAAGACGGTCTGCCGGTGCTGGAGTTCGGCGATATCGCGTTCGGCAACGCCGATATCTTCCTGCGCAATGACTGGTCGATCGACCGCATTGAAGCAGTGCGCGGCGGTTCGGCGTCCACCTTCGCCAGCAATTCGCCCGGCGGCGTGATCAACTTCATCAGCAACACCGGCGAACAGCAGGGCGGTGCCGTGGGCATCACCACTGGCCTGGACTACGGCAGTAATCGCGTCGATTTCCGCTACGGCATGCCGTTCGGCGACGGCTGGCGTTTCCACGTCGCCGGCTTCTATCGCGGCGGCGACGGCGTGCGCGATGCCGGCTACACCGCAGAAAAAGGCGGCCAGCTCAAAGCCAATTTGACCAAGGACTTCGACAACGGCTTCGTGCGCTTTTACTTCAAGCGCCTCGACGACCGCGCGATCGGCTATTTGCCGGTCCCCACCCGCGCCACCGGCAGCAACGGCAGCCCGAATCTCGGCGCGGTCCAAGGCTTCGACCCAGCGCGCGACACCCTGCAGAGCCGCTATTTCCTCACCGATATCGGCCTGGACGGCAGCAATAACCGCCGCAGCACCGACATCGCCGATGGCATGCATCCGGACAGCACCGTGGTCGGCGCCGAAGCCGAATTCCGCTTCGGCGATGGCTGGAAAATCAACGAGAAATTCCGCTACGCCGACACGAGCGGCCGTTTCGTCGGCCAATTCCCCGCCGAAGTAGGTACCGCTGCGGCGATCGCGCCGACCATCGGCGGCGTCGGTGCGACGCTGCGCTACAGCAACGGCCCGAATGCAGGCCAGGCCTACACCGGGACGGTCGTGCGCACGCACCTGTTCAACACCACGCTCAACGATCTTGGCAACTACGCCAACGATCTTAAACTCACCCGCAGTTTCGGCATGGGCGACGGCGGCAATCTCGATCTCAACGCCGGCTATTACCGCTCGCGCCAGAACATCGACATGGACTGGGTGTGGAATTCGTATCTGCAGGAGCTGCGCGGCAACGGGCGTTCCGCACTGATCGATGTGATCAGCGCGACTAACGTCAACCTGTCCGACAGCGGCCTGTATGCCTACGGCGTGCCGTTCTGGGGCAACTGCTGCACGCGCAGCTACAACGCGAAATACGAGGTCAGCGCGCCGTATCTCTCTGCTGCGTTCTCGCGGGGCAAATTGGATATCGACGCCAGCGTGCGTCGCGACAGCGGCGACGCCAGCGGCAACTATGCAGGCAGCGTACAGGCGACCAATGTTGATGTGGACGGCGACGGCATCATTTCCGGACCGGAGCGCAACGTGTCGCGGATCAACAATGCCGCCGCCTCGCCGATCAATTACGACTGGGGCTACACCTCGTACTCGGTGGGCGCGAACTATCTGATCAACGACGATCTTGCCGGCTTCGCGCGGATCAGCCGCGGTGGCCGCGCAAACGCCGACCGTCTGCTGTTCGGCGTAGTGCAGCCAGACGGTTCGGTGCGCGCACAGGATGCGGTGGATCTGGTCGATCAATACGAAGCCGGCCTGAAATGGCGTCGCGACGGCTTCAGCCTGTTCGCAACTGCGTTCGTCGCCAAGACCGAGGAACAGAACTTCGAACTCAACAACCAGCGCTTCTTCGACCGCATCTACAAGTCGCGCGGCATCGAACTGGAAGCATCGCTGCGTTATGACGCGTTCTTCCTCAACGGCGGCCTGACCTGGACCGATGCGGAAATCAGCAAGGACGAGATTTCGCCTGTCAATGAAGGCAATACGCCGCGCCGTCAGGCCGATCTGATCTATCAGCTCACCGGCGGATATGCAGCGGCCAACTGGACCGTCGGCGCAAACATCATCGGCACTGGCGATGCCTATGCGCAGGACAACAACCAGCTGGTGATGCCCGGCTACACGCAGATGAATCTGTTCGCGGATTATCGTTTGGCGGACAGCTGGGTAGTCGGTTTGAACGTCAACAACCTGTTCAACACCTTCGGCATTACCGAAGCGGAGGAAGGCAGCATCGTCTCTGGCGCGCAGAACATCATCCGCGCGCGTTCCATTCCCGGCCGCACGGCCTCGCTCAGCGTCCGCTACGAGTTTTGAGGATGCGGCGGCGCGCGTCGTCGGGGCGGCCCCTCCCGCTCCGACGCGCGTCGCCGTATCGCCTTGCCGATCTGGACGATGGAATGGATACAGTGGAATCGAGGCACTGGAATCGAGATGACTGAATCAATATGCATTCAATCGACATGCATTGAATCGACATGCCTCGAATCAGCATGCATTCAATCGACATGAGCGAATCAATATGAGCGCTCACGCTTCCATCGCGGACGGCGACCCTCACCGTTATCGCTTCATCGAAGCGATGCCCTCTGCTGGACAGACGCAGACGCTGGCGCGCTGGGATGCGCACGGCCCCCGGCTCATCGAAGCCTTGACCGCGCTCTACGGCGATGCACCGCGCTTCGATGCTGCTCTGCAGCGCCTGTTCACCGGTATGGCCGCCTGCGCCGACGCACGGCCGGATGCGCTCTGCGCGCTGGACAACGCTCGCGAGCGCGATCCCGACTGGTTTCTCGGTCAGGACATGTTGGGCTACAGCGCCTATGTGGATCGCTTCGCCGGCACCCTGCGCGGGGTCTCCGCGCGCGTACCGTATTTGCAGGAACTCGGCATCCGCTATCTGCATCTGCTGCCGTTCCTGCAAGCCCGCGAGGGCGACAATGACGGTGGTTTCGCGGTGCGCGACTACGACACGGTCGAACCGGCACTGGGCACCGGCGAAGATCTGGAGGCGCTGACCGGGCAGCTGCGCGCTACGGGGATCAGTCTATGCGCCGATCTGGTGCTGAACCACACCGCCGATGATCACCGCTGGGCGCACGCTGCGCGCGGCGGCGATGTCCATCATCGCGATTACTATCACGTCTTTCCGGACCGCACCCTGCCCGATCGCTATGAACGCGATCTGCATCAGGTCTTCCCGCAGACCGCACCGGGCAACTTCACGCACGTGCCGGAACTCGGCTGGATGTGGACCACGTTCTATGGCTATCAGTGGGATCTCAACTGGTCGAACCCCGATGTGTTCGTCGAGATGGCGTTGACCATGCTGCGGATGGCGAACCGCGGCATCGAAGCCTTCCGCCTGGATTCCACCGCATATCTGTGGAAGCGACCCGACACCGACTGCATGAACCAGCCCGAAGCGCATGCGATTCTGCAGGCGCTGCGCGCGGTGAGCGACATCGTCTCGCCGGGCGTGCTGCTGAAGGCCGAAGCGATCGTGCCCGCACGCGAGTTGGCGCCCTATTTTGGACTGCGCATCGGCAGGGATGACGACGCAGGCCGCGAGTGTCATCTCGCCTACCACAGCACGTTGATGGCGGCGCTGTGGGTGGCGCTGGCGGAACAGCGCGGCGATCTGCTCGCAGATGTGATCGCGACCACGCCGGCACTGCCGGAGGCCAGCGGCTGGCTGACCTATCTGCGCTGCCACGATGACATCGGCTGGAACGTGCTGCGCGAAGAAGCCGCCGGCGGCGATGGCCGCATGCCATTCGACCTTGCCCGCATCGCCCGCTTCTACGCCGGCGACACTGCAGATACATTCGCGCGCGGCCGCAGTTTCCAAAGCGCCGGCGGCGAGCATGTCCACGGCACCAACGGCATGGCCAGCGCGCTCACGGGTATCGCCGATGCGCAAGCGCGCGACGATGCGGATGCGCTGGCGTTGGCCGAACAGCGGCTGCTGTTGATGTACGCCATCGTGTTCGCAATGGCAGGATTGCCGACGCTGTACATGGGCGATGAAATTGGGCTCGGCAACGACGATGGCTATATCGACGATCCGCTGCGTGCGGATGAAGGCCGCTGGCTGCATCGTCCAGCCATGAACTGGCCGGTCGCCAATGCGGTTGCTCATTCGGTCGCCGCGGGCCACGACATCGACACCACCGGCGGACGCATCGGTCGCGCGCTGCGGCGGATGATCGCAGTGCGTCGCGCGCTGCCGGCCCTGCGCGGCGATGCACCGATACGCGCGCTGCGGTTCGCAGACCCGGCGCTGCTGGGCATTGCCCGCGGCGACGGCTTGATCGCCCTGTTCAATCTCAGCGACCGGCCGCACACCATCAACACTATTCCTGAGATCGCAAACGCTGATTGGCATGATCTGCTGACAGCGGCCGCAGTCGCGGACACCATCACGCTTCCCGCCTACGGCATGCAGTGGTTGGCGGCGCGGTGACTGGAACCGCGACCTACGCCGCGATCGAAGCGGGCGGCACCAAGTTCGTGTGCGCGATCGGCAGCGCCGACGGCACGCTGATCGAACGCGTGCGCTTCGCGACCCGCGACCCCGACAGTACGCTCGCCGAAGCGCGTGCATTCTTCGAAGCCGCCGGGCAGCGCCATGGCGTGCCGCGCGCATTGGGCATCGCCAGCTTCGGCCCGCTTGAGCTCGACCCGCATGCGCCGCGCTACGGCCGCCTGCTGCGTACGCCCAAGCCGGGCTGGCACGATGCCGATCTGATCGCACCGTTCGCGCACCTCGATATTCCGGTCGCGCTGGATACCGACGTGAATGCGGCGGCTTTGGCCGAATCGGTGTGGGGCGCGGGGCGCCGCGCGGATGGCACGTCGCTAGACACCATTGTCTATGTGACCGTCGGCACCGGCATCGGCGGCGGCGCAGTCGTGCATGGCCGTACGCTGCACGGGTTGATGCATCCGGAGATGGGCCATCTGTATCCGCGTCGGCATCCAGACGACATCGGCTTTGCCGGCACGTGTCCATACCACGGCGACTGTTTCGAAGGCCTCGCCAACGGCCCCGCCATCGTCGCGCGGCTGGGCCATGAACTCGGCCATGCATCGGTAGATCATCCGATCTGGACTATCGAAGCCGACTATCTCGGCCAGCTGTGTGCGCAGCTCACGCTGGCGGTCTCGCCACAGCGCATTATCCTCGGCGGCGGCGTCATGCAGCACGCGCGCCTGTTCGCGACGATCCGCGCACACGCGCAGCACTGGCTGGGCGGCTACATCGCACGCCCTCAACTGGAAGACGGTATCGATGACTTCATCGCCCCGCCTGGACTCGATGATCGCAGCGGGATTCTGGGGGCGCTGCTGTTGGCGGTGAAAAGTGATCCGCACCGAGACATCACCGCATTACTGACGTAGCCATCGCGTCATAGCGTGCGGCGTTAGCGGATCATTGGCTTCCGAAACGTGGCGCTTCGTCTCCCGGATCTCGTGGAATGGCCCGCGACCACTGCAGGCAAACACGTGGCAGTCAACCAATCCCCTTCCGTTAGTCACTGTTTATTTTAGCTTGGTGCCAAAAGGCGGCAACCCAACCTGCTCCATTCGCCTGCAGTCTGAATCAATGGCCCAAC
>JAYVSK010000050.1:0-2193 GCA_043775395.1 Lysobacter sp.
ATGACCGTCAAACGTCTGCCGTTCGGTCAGCGCGTGCGCGATCAACGCCAGCGCCAGCGCACCGAACACCACTTCCAGCCACAGGCTGTGGGTGTGGTAACCGGCCATCTTCAAACCCATCGCGATCAGCGCATACACCGCGAACGCCCACAGCGGCCGCATCAGCAGCAGCAACGCACCGACGCCAAGCTTCTCGGTCTTCGCATCGGTTTGGGTATGCGCCAACACGCGCGGTTCCTCGACCAGCAGCGCGGGAACGATCGAAAACACCAGCGCTAGACCGGCGCCGAAATAAATCAGCGCGATGTTGCCGTAGATCGCACCGATGGCATACGCCAGCACGCCGAATGTGCCCGACACCGTCTGCATCCAGGTATAGCCGGTCGTGCGCTTGGCGCCCTCGGGCGTGACATCGGTGATCAGCGAGCGGGTCGGATTGAAGCCGAGATTGATCGACAAGTCCAGCGCCAGCGCAACCACCACCGCCACGCCGAGAATCGCGTCCAGACCCAGCGCCTTGTTGATCGGTCCGATCGACGGCAGCGCCAAGAGCATCAGTGCGGTCAGCACACCGCCCACCAGAATGAAGGGACGCCGGCGCCCGCCCCACACCCACACGCCGTCGCTGATGATGCCAATGATGACCTGACCGAGAATGCCCGCCAGCGGCCCCGCCGCCCAGACGATGCCGATCTCGTCCAGCTTCAGCCCGTACTTCGTCGACATCAGCCAGCTCAGCGCCGAAATCTGCACCGCCAGCGCGAATCCCATCGCCGTCGACGGCAGACTGAGCAACATCAGAAACGGCAGCGACAGGCGTTGTTGCATCCGCAGCATGGGCGGTTCTCCCCGAGTGGTGGTGGAGCATAGCGTGTCGGTTTATGTGGTGCGGTGAATACGGTTGCTGCTGCGGTGCAGCATGTTCGCTGCAATTTGAGATCGTTCGAGCGTGCTCAACCGCAGTGGTCCGGAAAATCTGTCATCCGAACGCGGGCGACGTCAGAGGAAGGATCTGCCTGTGGCCGGCGATGTCGCAACAGGATGGCGCTGTTCGCTGTGCGGATATTCGAGATGAAAGAAACACCGATCCGCATGCGGTTGGGCAATATGCGGCAAACGCACGTTCGGGCATCTCTTCCGCATGCCTTTGCGCGCATCCATCGACGTGTCGTCTCCCAAAAGAAAAGGCCCTTGCCCGGGAGGAACCGGACAAGGGCCAAATACTCGCCTGTTGAGAGCTGTATTACGTGTTGCGTATGGCTTAGTAGCGGTAGTTCACACCGAACAGATAGGTACGGCCATATTCGAAGAACTCGCGTGGACGCCCGGAGTCTGTGAACGAAGACGTGAACGGTTCGTTTTCGAGATTGTTGACCTGCAGCAGCAGGCCGATGTTCTTGAGCGGGCCATTCTGGAAGGTATATCCCAGCTGCACGTCGGTCACGGTCTCGCCGTTGAAGCTGCGGCGTGCGCGGTCGCCGCCGAAGCCCTGCACTTCACCGAAGAATTTCGAACGGCTGCGCGAGGCGACCCGCGCCGAGAAGCCGTAGCGGTCGTAGTACACGGTCATGCTGGAGACGTATTTCGACAGGCCCGGCAGCGGCTGGCTGCTGGTGGGGCCCAAAGGCTGGATATCGCTGGTGGTGTCGGAATAGCTGCCGAGAAAACCAAACCCTTCAAGCGGCGCCCACAGCATCTCGAACGGAACCGAAACTGCGAACTCGAAACCCTTCAGCACGCCGCCCTTGCCATTGACCGGCGTGGTGTAGCCACCCAGTTGATTGACCGGAACCAGAAGCGGATCGGTGGGGTAGTCCGAAGGCCTGACCACCGTATCGTTGATGTTGAAGACGCCGCGCTCGTTGTAGATATAGGTCTTCAGATCCTTGTAGAAATAAGCGGCGCTGACATAGCCCTTGCTGTCGCCGAAGTATTTCTCATAGGACACGTCGAACGCATTCGCAAGCCAAGGCTTGAGCTTGGAGTTGCCGCCATCGCGCTTCCACCAATCTTGAAGATTGGCAGGATTCGGGGGCCGAGGAAAACGGGGATCTTGAAGATTTTGGCCGCCCGTCAGCGGATTTTCTCCGGGATCGCGATCGATGCTGATGCTGTTGTTCGCACGCAGGTCGTCCATGCGCGGGCGCGCCATCTGACGTGCGACGCCGACGCGGACGATCTGGTCCCACGGCA
>JAYVSK010000051.1:0-6262 GCA_043775395.1 Lysobacter sp.
GTTCTTCTGGCGGCAGCTGAGCGATCGCCTCGAACTGCATGAGCACGGCCGGACAGCGTAATGACGCGGGGTAGGGTGGAACCCGCGCAGCGGATTCCACCGTCTTTTACGAATCCGCCACGATTGAATTTCGAAATTGCGAATGTGCCGTAATGGCGGAATCCGCTTCGCGGGTTCCGCCCTACGCCGGATGTCGCGCTTCCGGAGTTTTCTGACACGTGTTCGGGTTTTTTTCTGATGTCGCATATGTCGTGACGCGGCCATGCTGTTACGCATGCCGAATCATCGACGCGAATGGACGCCTGGTGGGGCATGGTTCTTCACGGTGAATCTGCTGGAGCGTTGCCGCAACGATTTGTTGATGGCGAATATCGATCGCTTGCACGACTGCGTCGCGCTGGAACGTATGCGCCGGCCCTTTTCGGTCATCGCATGGGTGGTACTGCCGGAGCATATGCATTGGATATGGCGATTGCCTGAAGGCGATGCCGACTTTGCGACCCGCTGGCGGCGCATCAAAACGGATTTCAGCCGCGGCATCTCCAAGACGGAACATCGATCGAATGTACGGCTCGCGCGAGGGGAGCGAGGTATCTGGCAACGATGCTACTGGGAACATGCGATCCGCGACGATCTCGATCTTCAGCGGCACATCGATGACATCCATTTCAATCCGGTGAAGCATGGATGGGTCGTGCGGGCGATGGATTGGCCGCATTCGAGTTTTGGGCAATGTGTCTTGCGCGGGGTTTATCCTGAGGAATGGGCCAACGGGTATTAGCCGAATGCAGCGATAGGGGGTCCGTTGAATGCGGACCGATCGGAGGCATCGTTGGCGTAATCGCCTTCGGCGGTTACGCCCTACGCGAATGCCGCAAGGGACCGATACCGCGCATCCAACGCGGCGACATGCTGCTTTAGAGTTTCCATGCTGCCGGTGTTGACGAGGATGTCGTCGGCGATGGCGAGGCGCTGTTCGCGGGTCGCCTGCGCAGCGATCATCTTCTCGATGAGAGATGTGTCGATGCCGTCGCGGCGCGTGAGCCGTTCGCGCTGCACGGCCACCGGCACATCGACGACCAGGATGCGCTGCAGCCACGGATAGGCGGTGCGGCCGCCGACTTCGGACAGCAGCGGGATCGCGGCGATCGCGTATGGGCTCTTGGCTTCCCAGCACTGGCGCGCGAGCGTTTCGCGCACGCGCGGGTGGACGATGGCTTCGAGACGTTTGCGTGCTTCGTTGTCGCCGAAAACGCGTTTGCGCATCGCGGCGCGGTCGAGTGCGCCATGGGTGTCGAGGACGCCCACGCCGAATATGGCAATGACTTCGGCCAATCCTTCGCTGCCGATGGCGACGGCTTCACGCGCTGCGACATCGGCATCCGCGACGACGATGCCCAGCGATTCGAATGCGGAGGCGACGGCGGTCTTGCCCGACGCGATGCCGCCGGTCAGGCCGATGCAGTACGACGCCATGACATTACTGCAAGCCGGAGATGCGCATGTACGCCCCGATGATGTCGTTGCCCCACAGGAACACGATCCAGCCGGCGACGGCGAGATAGGGGCCGAACGGAATCGGTGTGCCCTGATCGCGGCCCTTGGTCATCAGCCAGATCGAACCGACGATGGCGCCGACGATCGACGACAGCATCACGATGGGCAGCAGCGCCTTGTAGCCGGCCCATGCGCCAAGCGCAGCCAGCAGTTTGAAATCGCCGTGGCCCATGCCGATCTTGCCGGTGAGCTGTTTGTAGACCCAGTACACCGTCCACAGCGACAAATAGCCGAGCACCGCGCCGGCGATGGCGGCTTTTGCGGGTACGAACAGATTATCGACGCTGGCGATAAGCCCAAGCCAGAGCAGAGGCAGGGTGAGCTGATCGGGCAGTAGTTGAGTACGCACATCAATGCCGGACATCGCGACCAGGAAACAGCTCAATATCGCCGCGCCGAACCCCTGCCAGCCGAACCCGAACCGCCAGACGCAGGCGGTGACCAGCAGCATCGTCAGCAGTTCGACGGCAGGATACTGGATCGAAATCGGCGCCTTGCAGCTGCGGCAGCGGCCGCGGAGCGCGAGCCAGCTGAATAACGGGATGTTTTCGTACCACGCCAACGTGTGCCCGCAGTGCAGACAGTGCGAAGGCTCGACCACAATGCCTGGCGGAGGCGGATCGTAGAGATCGGCCTGCCCCAGCGTTTCCAGGCTGTCGCGTTTCCACTCCCATTCCAGCCGTTTCGGCAGGCGCAGGATTACGACGTTGAGGAAACTGCCGACGAGCAGGCCAAGCCCGGCCGCGATCGGATAACCGATGGCCGGGTTCTGGTCGAGGAATGCCATCGATGCGAGGGCCCGGTATCAGCCGCCGACCGCAGCGGCCAGCTTGAAGATCGGCAGGTACATGCCAACGACCATGCTGCCCACCATTACGCCGATGATCACCATGATCATCGGTTCGAGCAGGCTGGCCAGCGCATCCACGGCATTGTTCACTTCCTGTTCGTAGAATTCGGCGACCTTGAACAGCATGGTGTCGAGCGCGCCGGCTTCTTCGCCGATCGCCGCCATCTGCACGACCATATGCGGGAACAGGTTGACCTGCTTCATCGCCATGTTCACCGGATAGCCGACGGAAACGTCGTCGCGGATGCGCCACACCGCTTTTTCGTACAGCGAGTTGCCGGTGGCGCCGGCGACGCTTTCCAGCGCTTCCACCAGCGGGACGCCCGCCTTGAAGGTGGTGGCGAGCGTGCGCGAGAAGCGCGCCACGGCGGAGTTGTGCATGATCGCGCCGATCACCGGAATCTTGAGCACGACCTTGTCCAGGAAATGCTGGAAGCCGGGCGAACGTTTGTAGGCGAACACGAAGCCAACGATGGTGCCGATGGTGACGATCAACATCAGCCACCACCAGGACACCATGAATCGCGAGAACTTGACGATCAGCTGGGTGAAGGCGGGCAGTTCGGCGCCAAAATTCTTGAACACATCCTCGAACTGCGGGACCACGAACACCAGCATGACCGAACTCACCAGAATGGCGACCGCGATCACCATCGCAGGATAGAACAGCGCCTTCTTGATCTTGCCTTTCAGCGCTTCGGTGTTTTCCTTGTAGGTGGCGATGGTGTCGAGAACGGTTTCGAGCACGCCCGCCGATTCGCCGGCGCGGACCAGATTGCGGTATAGCTCGTCGAAATACACCGGGTGCTTGTTCATCGCTTCATAGATGGAAGAGCCGCCCTCGATATCGATGCGCACCGCTTCGACAAGATTCTTCATCCGCAGGTTTTTCTGGCCATTGCCGATGATCTCCAGCGACTGCACCAGCGGTACGCCGGATTTCATCATCGTGGCGATCTGGCGGCTGAAGATGGCGATATCCTTTGCCGTAATTCTGCTGCCGGCTGCACCGAACAAGGGTTTGGGCTTGGGCTTGACCACCGTTGGCGTGATGCCCATGCGGCGGAGTTCGGCGCGAAGCAGATTGCCGTTTTTGGCCTGCTGCTCGCCTTTCATTTTGATGCCGCGTTTATCGTTGCCCTCCCACACGAACATCGGCATCTGGTTCCCCGCGCGTTCGGTGGGGGGGGCGTTTTTCGCAGCGGTGCGGGAGGCGGCCATGGCTTAGTCCTTGGTGACGCGGTTGATTTCGGCGAGGCTGGTCAGGCCGTTTCTGGCCTTCAGCAGCGCGGATTGACGCAGATTGCGCACGCCGGACGCCTGTGCGGCTTCTGCGATCTGCATGGCATTGCCGCCCTGCAGGATGATGGCTTGGATTTTTTCGCTCATCGGCATCACTTCATAGATGCCGGTGCGCCCTTTGTAACCGCCGGTGCACTCGCTGCAGCCCACGGCTTCGTACAGGGTAATGCCGGCATGCACTTCGTCGGCGGTATAGCCTTCCGACAGCAGCGCATGTTCGGGCAGCGATGCTTCGCGCTTGCATTGGTTGCACAGTCGGCGCGCGAGGCGCTGCGCGATCACCAGACTGACGGATGAAGTGATGTTGAAAGGCGCGATACCCATATTCATCAGTCGCGAGATGGTTTGTGGCGCGTCGTTGGTATGCAGGGTGGATAGCACCATATGGCCAGTCTGTGCGGCCTTGATGCCGATTTCAGCGGTTTCCAGGTCGCGGATTTCGCCGACCATGATCACATCCGGATCCTGACGCAGAAAACTGCGCAGGGCGGCGGCGAAGGTCATGCCGCGCTTCTGGTTCTGCTGCACCTGGTTGATGCCGGGCAGCCGGATTTCCACCGGGTCTTCGACCGTGGAGATGTTGCGCTCTTCTTCGTTGAGAATGCCCAGCGCGGTGTACAGCGACACTGTTTTGCCGGAGCCGGTCGGGCCGGTGACCAGCACCATGCCATAGGGTTTTCTGATCGCGTCGAGAAAGAGTTTCTGCTGGTCCGGCTCGTAGCCCAGTTTTTCGATACCAAGTTTGGCCGCGCTGCCGTCGAGGATACGCAGCACGACCTTCTCGCCGAACAGAGTCGGCAGTGTGCTGACGCGGAAGTCGATCTGTCGGGTTTTGGACAGATTGAGCTTGATACGCCCGTCCTGGGGCACGCGTTTTTCGGCGATGTCCAGCTGCGACATGACCTTCAGGCGTGCGGCGATGCGCTGGCTCAGCTTGACCGGTGCCTTGGCGACCTGTTTGAGAATGCCGTCGATGCGCAGCCGCACGCGGTAATCGGTTTCGTAAGGTTCGAAATGAATGTCCGACGCGCCGCGACGAATCGCGTCCACCAACACCTTGTTGATGAACTTCACGACCGGGGTATCGTCATTCTTGCTGTCGATGCCGCCATCGCTGCCGGGCTCGTCGTCGCCGCTGGAGACATCAAGATTGTCCAGACCTTCGGAGTCGTCCAGATTTCCCAGCGCATCGTTGGACTCCATCCACAGCTGCATCGTGCGCTTGATGATGTCTTCGTCGACCAGGATCGGTTCCACCAATAAATTGGTGTGGAACTTGATCTCGTCCAGCGCCGCGGTATTGGTGGGGTCGGCAACGCCCACGAACAGCCGGCCGCCCCGCTTGAACAGCGGCAGCACGTGGTGCTTTTGAAGCAATTCTTCCTTGACCAGTCGGATCGCGCTTTGCGTCGGATCCATGACCGCCGGGTCGAACAGCGGCATGCCGAATTCGATCGAGTTGGCGGCGGCGAGCTGCGCAGGCGTGACCAACTTCAAGTCGCGCAAATAGTTCGCGATCGGTTTGCGTTCGCGCGTTGCAGCGTCGAGCGCCTCGCGTGCTGCGGCCTCGTCCAAAGCGCCATCCAGCACCAGGCGCCGGGCGATGCCGGTGATGCCGATCAAATTCGAAGTGTGAGCAACATTCACTTTTTAGCAGCGCCTCGCCCGCGCGGGCCCATGTGGATCATCTACTCCCGACAATAACATCGAAACTACATGAGGACTCGGGAAATAGTACCGCTTCGGTTCATGCCCCGGGAGAGTCACCGTCATCCACGCTTGAGATCGATAAATCAGAGCGTCAGCAGATCAGTCATGAGCTGCATGACGGGGTTAAGAACAGCCGTTCGGACGATAAATGGCTGCGACGGTCGTGCTGCAGCTCCACAGCCCCTCGCTGTCCCTGGTCATAGTGATGCTTTTGCCCGATACGCCGGGATTTCCGGCCAAGGTGCAGGCGATGGTCTGGCCGCTGGTACTGGTCCAGTTGCCGCCCGGCGTGATGGCGCTACAGCGCACGGTATTGAGCGGCAAGCCGATATCGTTGGCGCTCGCCGGGCTGCCACCGCCGCTGTCGCCGTTCTGGATCTGTTCTTCGAAAGTCACCACGCCGCCGCGCATATCGGCCAAGCCAGCAGTAACCTGCGACCTTCCCACGTAAATCTGATACGCCGGCAGCGCAATAGCAGCCAGGATGGCAATGATGGCGACCACGATCATCAGCTCGATCAAGGTGAAGCCTTGGATGCCCGTGGGTGAGGTCTTCATGCAGAATGACTTGGATCGTGGGTATGCCATGCGTTGAGCCCCCTGTGGAACAACGAAATGTGACTGTTTAAATGTCTCTAAAAAGAAAGGAGTGCCGAAGCACTCCTTTCTGGAACAAAACCCTTCCGGGCCGCAATCAGCAGCCGTTCGGCGCGTAGTTGGTGTTGCCGATGTTGTTGGTGCAATCCCACTGGCCGGTACCGTTACGGGTCAGCGTCACGGTCTTGCCGACGATGTTCGGATTGCCCTTCAGGGTGCAGGTGATGGTCTGGCCATTGGCTGCGC
>JAYVSK010000052.1:0-4163 GCA_043775395.1 Lysobacter sp.
GCGGCAATCAGGCGCATCCCGCGATCCTGGTAGCGGACGCGGCCTTCAGCGCTGTAAGTTTCTTTGTCCTGATCGTAGCTGAGCTTGTCCGCCAACAGCACCTGATCGCCACGGCGCAGGTTGACGTTGCCGTTGAGGTCCACGATCTGACCTTCCGTGCCGGTCATGCTGTCGCCGTTCACTTCGGTAGCGCCGGTGTTCGCTATTCCACCCGACTGCGGCGGGATGTTTTCGGATGCGGGAATGGTGCCGATGAACGCAGGTACCGCGTCTTCGATCGGGCATTGCCCCCAGTCCTCTGGCGCCTCGTCCGCCGCATGCGCGGACAGTGAAAGCGCGATGCACAAGGGCAGCGGCAGCAGATGGAGTTTCTTTCGCACATTGAGGCCGGGTTTGGACATATCACACTAGCTTGACGCATCCGTCACGGTGCGGCAACGCGGCGGGGGCTGGGTGGGTTCAGCTGCGCATCGCGGCCACATGCGCAATACAGGATTCGCGCAGGCCCTGCAGGTCGTAACCGCCTTCGAGGCTGGAGACCACGCGGCCATCGGCGTGGCGGTTGGCGATGGCGACCAGTTCGCGGGTGATCCAGTCGAAATCATCGGCTTCAAGCTCCAGCTGGGCGAGCGGATCGCGCCGATGCGCATCGAAGCCGGCCGAGATCATCACGAGCTGCGGGCGGAAGGCGTCGATCTGGGGCAGCAATCGCGTCTGCCATGCCTCGCGAAACAGCGCGCCGCCCGCACCGGGCGGAAGCGGCGCGTTGAAGATATTGTTGATACCGCGTTCGCTGGCGTGGCCGCTGTCGGGATACAGCGGCATCTGGTGGGAACTCGCGAAGACCACGCGCGGTTCGCGGTCGAAAATTGCTTGGGTACCGTTGCCGTGGTGCACGTCGAAATCGGCGATGGCGATCCGCGACAGCCCGAATTTTTCCAGTGCGTGCGCAGCGCCAACCGCGATCGAATTAAACAGGCAGAAGCCCATTGCTTCGCTGCACGTTGCGTGATGGCCGGGCGGACGCACTGCGCAGAACGCGCGCTTGGCTTCGCCGTTCAACACCAGTTCGACCGCAGCGACCACAGCGCCTGCGGCGCGCAGCCCGGCTTCAGCGGAAGCCGGCGACAGAATGGTGTCGGGGTCCAGCCAGATCCGCTCGGTGGGTCTGGTTTCCAGCACCGAATGCAGAAGCGATTCGCTGTGTACGCGCAGCAGTTGGCCGCGGCTCGCGCGCGGCGCGTCGCGCCAGTCCAGATCGGGGTAGGTTTCCCGCAGGCCGGTGGTCACTGCGGTCAGCCGGGCCGGGCATTCGGCGTGGGTCGGCCCGGTATCGTGGGCAAGACAGGCGCTATGGGTGAAGACCGGGAGGTTCATTGCTGCCGTTGGCGACGCTCGTGGTTCCAAAGCACCTCGCCGTGCCCGCTGTTTCGCGCCAACACCCGCGACAGCACGAACAGCAGATCGGACAACCGGTTCAGATAGCGGATCGCCTGCGGCCTCACCGGGTCGTGATGCGACAGCGTCACCGTTTCGCGCTCGGCGCGGCGGACGATGGTGCGCGCTAGATGGCAGCGCGCGGCGGCTTCACCGCCGGCCGGCAGAATGAAATCTTTCAGCGCCGGCAGCGGATCGTTGTAATGATCGAGCTGCTGTTCGAGACGATCGATATCGGAATCGTCAATGGCCGCATGCCCGGGAATACACAGCTCACCGCCCAGATCGAACATCTGGTGCTGGACCATCGTCAGCAGCGTACGGATATCGTCAGGCACATCGCAGGCCAGCAGTACGCCGATGGCGGAGTTGGCTTCGTCGACGGTGCCGTACGCGGTGACCCGCGCCGAATCTTTGGCCACCCGACTGCCGTCGCCCAGCCCGGTGGTACCGTCGTCACCGGTCTTGGTGTAGATTTTGGAGAGCCTATGACCCATGGTGATTCCTGAGTGCGCACGCTCTTGATAGGAGCGGTTTTATGGGAGCGGCTTCAGCCGCGAAGCAGTTGAATGGCGGAGAGGCATCGCGGCTGAAGCCGCTCCCACAAAAAACGTCGAAGATTCAGACAAAAAACGTCGAAGATTCAGACCATCTGAGCGCGCAACGACGGTACCTGTCGACGCAGCAGCGCAAAACCGCCGAACAGCAGTGCCGAATAGAACAGCGTACCCAGCAACGTCCATTGGAAGAACGGAATGCCGGCCGCATAGGCGACGATCAAGCCAGCGCCGGTCTGCGGATACAGCGTCGAACCGATCCAGGTGACGCCATTGGTGACGACGAAAAACAGCACAGAGCCCGCAAGCGAGTACCCCAGCACACTTGTGCCGGCCACTTTGCCGCGTAGGCCGAAGCCCATCACTGTCGATAGTGCGATGCATAGATACACCGACCAGAAACTCAGGCTGGCAACGTATTCCAGATAGCTGCCGCCGATCATCAAGCCCAGCGCGATATCGGACAGCACCATCGCGATCAGCGGGACCAGCACGGCCCAGGTGCGATTCGCGAAATATGCGCCGCCGAACAGCGCCATCGCTTCGACAGGCGAAAAATTCGGCGGATGCGGCAGCAGACGGCTCAGCGCGGCCAGCGCAATCATCGCGACCAGGGTCATCGGGCCAGGCGCCAGTAGTGCGCGTGCATTCGATTTGGGGCCGGAGGGAGAAGGAGCAGCTTGGGCGGTCATCGGCGTTCGCAGGCGAAAAAAGACATGGGCGGTTAGCATAACGCAATGTCCAAGCCCGCCTCCGCCCCCTGGCGCATCGAAACGCCTGTACCAGCCTCTGTCGATGTCCTGATTGTCGGCGGCGGTCTGGTCGGCGCCAGTCTGGCGATCGCGCTCGACCGCCTCGGTTTGGAGGTCTGCCTGCTTGAAGTCGCGCCGCCCGGCGCGCTGCCCGCAGTATTCGACCAGCGCAATCTCAGTCTCGCCGAGGCCAGCGTGAACGCGCTGCACGCACTCGACGTGCTGCCCCGCTTGCGTACGCCCTCCGGGCCCATCAACCGCATTCATATCAGCCGCACCGGCGACTTTGGTCGCGTGCTGCTGAAGGCGGGCGATTACGGACGTGCCGCATTCGGTCAAGTGGTGGTGGCGCGAGATTTCGGCGATGCGCTGGAATCGAAACTCGCCACGCTTTCCCGATTGAAACGTGACCGCCCCGCGCGGTTTCTGGAATTTTCCGAAGACAGCCCCGATGGCCTGCGTCAAGCGCGCGTCGCCGATGACCATGGCGAACGCCTGATCGGCGCACGCCTGGTGGTCGCCGCCGATGGCGCTGCCAGCGCGGTGCGCGGTGCGCTGGGCATCGCGGTCGATCGTCACGATTACCGGCAGACGCTGTTCATCGCGCGTGTCCGCGCCGAGCGCGCACCCGATGGTACGGCATGGGAGCGCTTGACCGATCACGGCCCGACGGCGGTGCTGCCGCGCGGCGATGGCCATTACGGCGTCATCCACGGCGTCGCCAGCGATGAGGCAGATACAGTCGCATCGCTCGACGACGCAGCGTATCTCGATCGATTGCAGCGAGTCTTCGGCTGGCGTGCTGGACGTTTTCTCGAAGTCGGCCCGCGCAGCCGGTATCCGATCGCTCGGTGCATTGCCCAGCAGACCATCGCGCCGCGCGCAGTGCTGATCGGCAACGCGGCGCAGTCGCTGCATCCCATCGGTGCGCAGGGCTTCAACCTGGGCCTGCGCGATGCGCTGACCCTGGTCGAATGCATCGAAGCCGGCCGCGCGCGCGGCAGCGACATCGGCAGCGAATCGGTGCTCGCCGAATACGCGCAGCGCCGCCGCGAAGATCGCGAACGCACCATCGCATTCTCCGACGGCCTCGCGCGCTGCACCGCCAACCCATCGCCGCTGGTATCGTCGCTGCGCAGCCTTGGTTTGTTCGCCATCGAGAACGACGATGCGCTGCGTGCGCAGATCGTCGGCGGCGCGATGGGCTATCGTGGCGATATCCCGCAACTCTGTCGCGAGGTGGCGGCATGAACCGTCGCATCAACAATGGCCGCCGTACCGATGCCGCCGTCGTCGGTGGCGGCGTGGTCGGTGCCGCCTGCGCGCTGGCGCTGGCGCAGCAGGGACTGCAGGTCTCGTTGATCGAACATGCCGACGCGCCAGCGTGGCGGTCGGCCGATGCCGATCCTCGCGTGTA
>JAYVSK010000053.1:0-6040 GCA_043775395.1 Lysobacter sp.
CCGAACAGTAGAATCGCACCAAGCAACGAGCCGTATCGGGGGTCGGAAACAGTATAGGAAAGCAACTCCAGCATCGGGTCATCGGCAAAGACGATCGGCAGCGCCAACAGCGCTTCGGCGATCAACAACATTCCCAACCCCGCGAGTGACGGCAAGCGCAGGGACAACTGCCCACCGATCAGATAGCCGATCGCCAGGCAGGTCATGAAGACCGCGATCAATGCACCCCAAACAAAAATCGAACTGCCGAAGTATGGCGCCAGCAGGCGCCCACCCAACAACTCGATGCCCATCACGAAGAAGCCGCTCCACGCGGCTGCAAAATAGATCGCCGGATTACGCCAGCGGGGCTGAGTTGCGCTTTCGGAAACTGCGGAATCGACCGCTGTGGCGTTGGAGCTTGGAAGACTAATGGACATGCAACAGACCCTTGCGAACAGGCAATGTGAGGTCAGAGTGCTGATTCTGCCAATCAAATGCAATCCCTTGGCCAGCGCATCTCATAGCAAAGGCAAGCGCAACGCATTACCCAGAAGCAAGGGGCCGAAGAACCCGACAGCATCCAGCAGACGATAGCCCACCGAGAAAGCGGCGTCTCTCGCGTCGCGATCAAGAGGCTCGTGCCACTTGCGCAGACAATACCGACCATGCAGAGAATATGGTCGGGAACGCGCATCAAACGCAGCGCATAAAAACGCTGGCCCGCATCGAAGATCCAGCAGCAGCAGCAGTTCCAACTGATCGGTCGACTGCCCGTCGCCAATCAACACGCCATCGCCCATGGTCCTCGACACGATATCGCAACAGCACGGCAGCTGAGACAACGCAGCGGCCATAACGCACAAGCCCCGCATCGGCGGGACTTGTGGTCAACATGTGGTCCGTCGCATCACCTCAGCGGGTCAAGACCCGCCTTACGTAGGGCGGGTTTTAACCCGCCTTACGGGTTGACCCCGGCTTTACTTAATCACTAGTCAGAAATATAAGCGACACTTGGATGCATGAAGAACGAACGCACTAACTTTGGATTTGCTGCGATATCCGAAAGCTGCGCATCGACACGTTCGGCAAGTGTCTCGCCTGCACTTAATGGGCGGCGCGCGTGACCGGTCCGTTTTGCGTAGCTCCAAACCAGCTCATCTGGATTCAGATCTGGCGCGTAGCCGGGTAGAAAGTGCAAGGTCAACTTGCCCTTCAATCTATCAACATACTGGCGAACCGCTTTCGTCTTGTGCGCAGGCAGCCCATCCACGACAAGATGCAGTGGCTTGCGCCGGCCTCGCATCATCTGCTTCAACAGTGTCACGAACAGATCGCCATTCAGTGCGCCGGCATAGGTCGCAAACCAGAAACCGCCCTTCGAGTTCACCGCTGATGCCGCACTGATGCTTTGTCGTTGTCCGGGAACCGTCACTACCGGCGTCTGTCCTTTCGCACTCCACGTCATCCCATGTACCGCATCGGCGCGGAAACCAGATTCATCCCAGAAGTAGATCTCCGCCCCTTCTTTCTTGGCCTTTCGTTCAATGTCTGGATATGTGACCTTCTGCCATTGTTCCACCGCTTCCGGATCGCGCTGATAGGCCCGCTTCAACGGCTTCTGTACGGTCAGGCCGAGCTTGGCAAGCAATGTGCCGACAGAGGCAAGACTCAACTTCACGGAAAACTCGCGCTCGATCAGGTCGCGCACGATCAGTCGCGTCCACAGCGAAAACTCGAACCCATACTGCATCGGGTTCTTATCATTGATCCAACGGAATACTTGGCGTTGCTGCGCCGCATTGAGTTTGGGCGGCCTTCCACTTCCTCGCGTCGAATGCAGCACGCGCTTGCCATTGCCGCGGCCCTTGGCCTTGGAACGCAGCTTGTAAGCCCAGCCACGATGCATTCCGAAGGAGGCAGAAACCTCGGCTGGAGATTCACCCTCTTGCAGCCTCGCATACGCAACAAAACGCATCTCTTCCAATGCAGCCCGCGACACTGCTCGTCCGTCTCGTTTCATATCAGGTTGGACAGCGCCTGAATGCATTTGTTCCATAATTTACTGACTGGTGAGTAAATGCGAATTTTGCGGGGAGATCGAATTAAACGCATCCATTGCTCTGGATTTAACGGCTGATCCAATCTCTGAAATCTTGCCCTTGGCTTGATTAAAAGCATTGGTCATCCTTGAACCCAAGTCAGCGCCATTCAACGACATCGTCTGACTCTTGCCATTATTCGCCGTCACCGTCACCGTCGCCGTGCCGTTGCCGTTGTTATGCACAGACCCCACGGTCTGCTTGATATGCGAACCCGCATTCTGCTGAGTCACCTTCGTATCGCCATTGCTGTCCGCACCCTGCGCGCACTCGCCCACCGATGCATTAGACGTACACGTATACCCCGTCGGATCCGTCCCACTCAGCGGGTTGTTACCCAGATACGAATAAGCATTGAGCGATTGCGAGTTCAGCGGGTTTTGAATGATCGGATCCACCCCCGTAAACCTGCCAAGGTTGTAGTCGTACGCTCTACCATTCATATGAATCAACTCAAGCTGATTCAGATGCTCATGCTGGGTGAACCCCTTCGGCGTCACCGCCGTACTTGCGATCTTCGCAGGCGTCAGATCGTTCCACGTGCCGTTCCTCGGCTTCCCAAACGCGTCATATCCTCTGGTTTCGATCACCGCGCCGCTGGCATTCGCCACCGCGTCCACGCTGCCCAGCCGGTCTTTGAGCAGATATTCGACCTTCCGGGTTGCGCCCGTCCGGCTGATCACCGCGTAATCGCCGAGGTAGACCTTAGTCTCGCCGGTGTCGGTGCGATGTTCGTAGCCCGGCAGATACACCCTTGCCCCATCGCTGCCCCAGCTTCTGGTGCGCTGGCCATCGGGGCCGTAGCGGAAGTCGTCGCGCAGTGCGCCGCGTTGCGCCACCGTCGGCAGGTTCTGGTGGTCGTATTTCAACACCAGGCCCGCGTTGTCGCCGGTGAGGTTGCCGTTGGCGTCGTAGCAGTAGGTTCTTGTCCCGCCTGCCGGCAGTGCGACAGATTTGACCGCGTTCGCGCCGCCGCCGCAGGTGCCGCCGCTGTAACTGTAGGCATTGGCGGTGTTGCTGCTGAAGTCGCTCTTCTTCGTAAGATTACCCACCGCGTCGAAGCCGTAGCTCACCGTGCCGCTGGCTGCGCCCGACCGGATGGACTGCACGAGTCTGTGCAGCTGATCGTAGCTGTAGTCCTCGCGGCTGGCGCCGCCGTTGAGGCTCTGCCGCTTCAGGTTGCCAAACACGTCGTAGCCATAGCCCAGCTGACGCAGGCTGCCGCCGGTACCGCTGTAGGTCAGCCCGGTCAGCTGGCCGGTCTGGAATTGGTAGGTCGGCGTCAGCGTCACCCCGTTGCCGAAGCTCTCCTGCGTGGGCTGGCCGCGGGCACTCACGCTGTTGGTCCGCCGGTACTCGACGCCGGTCCCCGGATCTTTCTCGGCCAGCGCATGGCCGTAGACCGAGTACAGCACCTGCACCGCTTCGCCGTTGGGGGACTCCTGACCCACCGGCCTGCCGTAATAACTGTCGTATCTGGTCCGCAGCTTGTATTGCTGCGTGCCGCTGGCCATCGCCTGCACTACGTCGGTCTGCACCGGCCGCGCCAACGCGTCGTAGCTTGTGCCCGTCCAGCGCTCCGTCGCCCCGTTGATCAGCCGCAGACTCGCCGACGCTGCGCCCTTCGCATTCGCAGGGTCGTAGGTCCAGCTGTCGTTGACCGTGTCCGCCACTCCGTCGCCGGTCGCATCCACCGTTGCCGTGCGCCACACCAGCCGGCCCAGCTTGTCGTAGCTCAAGGTCGTGGCGATGCCCCGCGCATCCGACTGCGCCAGCACTTCCCCCAGCGCGTTGTACCCGAACCCCCAGCTGCCCTGGTTGGGATCGCTCACCGCCGTGCGCTGGCCGATGGCGTTGTAGGTTGCCTTCGTCACCACACCGTTCGCGTCTTCGATCGCAGCTACGTTGCCGTTGGCTTCGTACCAGAACCGGGTGCGCCCGTTCAGCGCGTCGCGGGTCTCAATGTATCTGCCAAGACTGTCGGTGGTGCGGCTCAGGTTGAGGCCCGGCGCGCCCGGCGCGTCATTGTTGCCCTGCACCTGGATGTTGGTGGTCCGGCCGGCGTAGCTGTAGGTGGTGACCATGTCGCCTCGGCCGTCCTCGCCCTGTTTGGGCACCACCTTTTTGGTCATCCGCCCGAGCGGATCGTCATAGAAGTAGCTGGTCCATACCCAGCTAGGCTGGTACGAGATCAGCGGCTCAGTGCGCCACACCAGCTGGCCCTTCGCGTTGTATTCGCTGACGATATGCGACCAGTCGCCGTCCAACATCTTCTCTGCCGCCACCGAGGTGCGGCCCAATTCATCCAGACGCTCGACGCGCGTCGGGCTGCCGTCCTGCACCATGGTTACCTGGTACTGCTCCACCGGACGCCAGCACGTGGGCGAGGTGCAGCGGATGACGGAAGTCAGCTGGTCAGGCGCCACCATCGCCGCATCGGTCGCGCCGCGGAAGCGCTTCTTCACCGCAAAACCGAACGCGTCGTAGTCGATCAAGGTGCGCAGCCCGTTGGCGTCGGTCACGCTGCTGGGCTGGCCATCGCGCGCACGCACCGTAGTGGTTGCGCTATGGGTCAGCGCATTCACCACCGCCAGCGGGAAATAACCGTCTGCCGTGTAGCTGGTGCCGGTGCTGCGCGTACCGTTGCTGTCGCCGTCCGCGCTGACCGCCACGCCCGTGGGCAGGCCGTAGTTGTTGCTGGCCGGATAGGTGTATGCCGTGACCCGCTGCTGGTTGGCGATGCCCGCCTGCACCGTTTCGTTGGACAGCGTGCGATCCGCATTCCATACGTAGCTGCTGCTGACGGTGCGCACCGGGTTGGCGGTGCCTGCGGGTAATGTGTGCTGCGCGGAATCCCACGCCACCAACGTGCTTACCGTCTTTGCGGTGAGCTTGTCCAGCCACCAGTTCGCGGTGTCGACGACGAGAGTGTTGGTCTCGCTCACGCACTGCCGGTCCAGCCGGTTGCCGGTACCGCTGGCGCTGCCGATGCCCGCATCGCGGCTGTAGACCACGCGCGACAGCAGATTGCCGTTGGCATCGTACCCGGACGCTGCCGCTGGCGTGCCCGCGCAGCTGGTGTCGCTGGCCGCGATCTCCTGCGTGTAGCCCAGCGTTGCCGGCGTGCCGCCGCTTGCGGCCGTCGTAGCGTCGTAGGTCCACGATTCCTTGGTGTCGAGGAACGGGAAATACTTCGTCGGCACGCCGAGCATCGGCACGCACGCCGCTGCGTTCGCCCGGCTGCTGCGGTCGCAGCGCCACGTGTACTGCTCTTTGCTGATCGCGCCGTCTTCGCCGCTGCGCGCGATGGGGTTCACCACCACCCGCTCCGGCTGGCTGGTCAGCGGAAACTTCTGGTGGAACGTTGTCGTGGTGCGCAGACCCGACAGCACGTCCTCTTCGATCAAGGTGCGAAAGCCCTGGAAGCTGCGGCCCTGATTGTTGTACATCGCTTCGCCGTAACCGTAGCGCCACGTGCGGAACCCGCCGATGCCGTCGCTCTGGGTCATCGCGTCCACCACCTGCATGGACGAGGTGAAGTAGATGTGGCGCTCGTCAATGTAACGCTGCGACGCCGCCGTCGGCACCGTGTACAGCGGCGTCATTCCCGCTGTCCGCCCCGCCTTGCCGGCCAACGGCGAATAGCTCCACACCACCGCGCCACGCTGACCCCAACGCCGCCGCGACGATGAACGCGTCGCCACGCGTAGCGGGAATGAAGCAACCGCGCTATCACTAAAAACGCACCGTACCAATCTGCGTCGGTATGCGTTCGAAACTTCGAGCAGGTTTTGACAAACAGTTCGGCGCATGGATTCTTTGCAGGCAACGGGTGTCGCGAGATTCAATCAAGCTTAGCGCAGCCCCGCATCGGCGGGGCTTGTGTGTTCGCAGCAAGCGTCAGAAAACATCTTGGCAGCATGTCGGAAACATCTGAATTGTGGGTGTCCTAGTCTTCA
>JAYVSK010000054.1:0-2650 GCA_043775395.1 Lysobacter sp.
ACCGGGCAACCACCGCCGGACAGCGCGCGCACAGTGCCGATATCGTTTTCGACGATTTTCGCGAACTGGATCAGTTCGTTTTCTCCGGCAAGGTCGAAGGTCTCGGCCGGCGCTGAGCGCCCATCCACATTCCAGCCCAATATTGGGTTCCGCACACGGAGCACGCGACAATGACTGTTAGCCGAAATGCCGTTCCATTCGCCGATTCGCAGCAGATTTCAACTGCGCGATGGGGCGTGGCTGCTGTTCTGGGAGTGATGATCGCCATGCTGTTGGCGGTGGCCGGCACTGCGTTCGGCGTACCGCCTCTGCCATCGGCGATAGTGGCAACGCTGCTGTGCGCAATGCTGTGCCCATGGACTGCAAGAAGACTGCCCGTAGCGCTGGACACCGCCCCCGGCAAACACCCGGTATTGAGCACGCTTTGGCTGTTTTTGGCGCTGGCGACGCTGATCCGCACCGCTGGCGTCGCTCTGTTCATGGCCGACCCGGCGCTCTGGCAAGGTTCCGCATTCTGGTTCGACCGGTTCTATACCTTTCACAGCTGTTTTTCAGGCTATTGGCATGCCGCCAAACTTGCGCAGGAAAATGCGGCCAATCTCTACAATCCGGAGAATTACCAGGGTTTTGCCGGTAAATTCAAACTCGACGAATTCCTGTACCTGCCGCAGTTCCTGATCCTGCCGATGGTGGCCATGGCGCTTGGCATGGATTTCGATCAGACCCGCGCGATCTGGTTCTCGCTGGAAGGCGGCATGGTGCTGGCCAGCATGCTGTGGCTCTGCATCTGGGTGGGTGGGCAACGGGGACGGGGGGCAGCATTGCTGATTCCCGCGCTGTGGATCGCTACGCCGAATCTGCTCACGCTGCAGCTAGGCAATTTCCAGCTGTCCGCCATCGCGCTGTCGGTGGTGGCGATGGCGCTGTTCTGGCGGGACCGTCCGATCGCGGGCGGCGCACTGTTGGGTTTCACGGTCTTCAAGCTTTTTCCGGGCATCCTCGGCATTTATCTCATCGCGACCCGTCGCTGGCGTGCGCTTGGGTGGACGCTGGGGTTCTCGGCGATTTACAGCATCATCGCGTTGCTGTGGTTCGGCATGAATCCGTTCCAAGCGCTTTTCGATTTCCATCTGCCCAGACTCGTCAGCGGTGAGGCATGGTCGTTCCTTGAGATTCCCCAGCTTGCGCCCGTTGCAGCCATCAACGACTCTGTGCCTGGCATCGTCATGAAGCTCAAATCGCTGGGCGTGTCCGGCATGAACCTGGCGTTCGAACAGAAGATTGTTTGGATATGGACGATCGCCATCGTGCTTCTGACGTTGTTGTCTGCAGCGCGCGCGCACCGCATGTCGCGTCATGAGCTGGCGATGAACTGGCTTAGCTTGTTGGCGCTCGCCACGTTCCGCAGCCCGTTCGTTCCCGATCACACGGGTTTATTCGCTCCGCTTTGGCTGTGGAGTTTTGTCGCCGTCGGTGCGGCCATGAATGGCTCGCGCATTGCTTGGCTCGCAGTCTTCTGGCTTCTGCTGGGAGCGGTGTTGCCGTTCAGCGGCACGCCTTTGGACTCGGGCCATGCACGCTTGATCCTGTCGAGTCTGAGTCAGCTGGTCGCCCTGGGACTCTGCCTCTGGGTGACGCTGCGCAAGCCGACAGCAGTAGCGGAGACGGTTGATATCAGCTATGCATCGGTCCGGCCGGCCGCCAATGGCATGCCTGCAGCAAATGCTTCGCAGGCCATCATGGCCTGACCCGCAAACACATGGGTTGACCCCGCCCCCACCACGGAGCGCACGCATGCTGCGATGGCAACCAGTCGTGTCTACATAAGGCAGATATCGCCATAGGCGCTTACGCTTGCGTTTTCGCCTGAGAATGCGCTGACTTTGCCGACAACGTCCATAGTTGGCGAACGGTCGAATCCCTGGTGAAAGTGCGCCCGGATTCTGAAAATTTACGCAAAAGATACGGATACCGGCGCCTGCGCGCATAGCGCCTTTACATGCCTGCCTCCCACACTGCGCACTTGGCCTGTGTAGAGGAACGAAGACATGGTGAAGCACTACAGTAGGTTCCCGACACCGATGATGGAAGTAAGCCGATATCACTAGTTCTGGGGATGCCGGGCCTAGAACGAAAAAACCACCCGGTTTCAAAGGGTGGTTTGTCGTATTTGTGTCGTACTTGCTACAGTCAAATAATCAAAGAACGGTCTAAGCCGTTGATTTGATTGGTGGGCGGTACAGGGTTCGAACCTGTGACCCCTACCATGTCAAGGTAGTGCTCTACCGCTGAGCTAACCGCCCGTCGAGTCTAATACGCTAACCCGAAACGGTCAGTATCGTAACACTTGGGAAGCCTTGGCGGAACCATATTCCACTGACCGGGAAATCGGATGGCGGGCATTGATCTGATGTTCGATATCGAACGATACCTTTGGCGCCAATAAGCCCGGGATTCAGCCCAGGCTGACTTCCTTCAGTTTCCGGATCTCGTCGCGCACCCGCCCGGCGTCTTCGAACTCCAGATCGCGGGCGTGCTGGTACATGGTCTGCTCCAATGTCGCGATCCGCGCCGCGATCTGCGCGGGCGGCAGCGCAGCGTAGTTCTCAATCGGCTCGGCCACCCGCTGGGTCTTGCCGCGGCCCCTGCG
>JAYVSK010000055.1:0-2912 GCA_043775395.1 Lysobacter sp.
TCCAGCACGCGGCCCTGCGCGTCTTCAAGCGTCAACAGCACCTCACTGCGCAGCAGTGTCGCCAGCGTCGCTGCAGCCTTCGCGCCCAAACTAAGACGCACACCATCGCCGATAAACTTGAAGCGTTCGCGCGGCGCGGCCGGCATCTCTGTGTTCACGCTTTCAAGGCTCAAGGCTTGATCGGCACCGCGCACGCGTTCACCGATCACCGCGCGCAGCCGGGCATCGGCAGATACATGCAGGCGTATGCGCTGCCCGGCCTCGATGCGGACGCCCGGCCATTGGATCAGCTGGCGGTCCAGCCAATATGCGCGGGCATCGCGCGCGGGTTCGGCCGAGGGATGCAGGACTGTCGCTATGTCTGCGGCGTCGCAGGCGGTGCGCAGCGCATCGCCGGAGACCGCCGCCATCGATGCCGGCGGCGCGACCGCAGCCAGCACCATGAATACGTATGCAGCGCAGCGCTCACGGGCACGTTGCCGCTGCGCTGCAGGATGACCCGCGTCCGCGCTGGTCGCATACTGGCCGTGTTGATCCACTGACATATCGAAGAGACTCCGCTGCATGAACGCTGTACCTGTCGACGCTGGCCATGACGCCGGCCGCGTATCTGAAATCGTGATCGTTGGCGGCGGCACCGCCGGCTGGATGACCGCCGCCGCATTGTCCAAAGTACTGAACCGATCCTATTCGATCCGGCTGGTCGAATCCGAGGAGATCGGCACCGTCGGCGTCGGCGAAGCCACCATCCCGATGATCAAGCTGTTCAACACCGCGCTGGATCTGGACGAAAACCAGTTCGTCCGCGAGACGATGGGCTCGTTCAAACTCGGCATCGAGTTCGTCAACTGGGGCAAGCTGGGCGACAGCTATATCCACGGATTCGGCAAGATCGGCCAGGACCTGGGGCTGGTGCCGTTCTACCAGTACTGGCTGAAAATGCATCAGGCCGGCAAAGCCGCGCCGCTGGACGATTATTCGATCAACACCTACGCCGCGCGCCACAACAAGTTCATGCGCGCAGTCACCGACCGGCCCAATTCGCCGCTGGCCGATATCGGCTACGCCTATCACTTCGACGCCGGCCTGTATGCGGCGTTTCTGCGCCGCTATGCCGAAGCGCGTGGCGTGGTCCGCACCGAAGGCAAAGTGACTAACGTCGAACAGAACGCCGACAACGGTTTCGTCACCGCGATTACGCTGGACAACGGGGAACGTATTCCAGGGCAGCTGTTCGTCGATTGTTCCGGGTTTCGCGGCCTGCTGATCGAACAGACGCTCAAGACCGGCTACACCGACTGGACCCACTGGCTGCCCTGCGACCGCGCCGTCGCGGTGCCCTGCGTGCGCACCACGCCGCTCACGCCGTATACGCGCTCCACCGCGCGCGACGCTGGCTGGCAATGGCGCATTCCGCTGCAGCACCGGGTCGGCAACGGCCACGTGTTCAGCAGCACATTCATCAGCGAGGATGAGGCCACCGCGGTGGTGATGGCCAACCTGGAAGGCGAAGCGCTGGCCGAACCGCGGGTGCTGCGTTTCGCCACCGGTAAGCGCAACAAATTCTGGAACAAGAATGTGGTCGCGATTGGTCTGGCCAGCGGCTTCATGGAGCCGCTGGAGTCGACCAGCATCCATCTGATCCAGTCCAGCATCGCGCGGCTGACCGCGTTCTTCCCGCACGCGGGTTTCGACGAGACCGACATCGACGAGTTCAACACGCATTCCGATTTCGAGTTCGACAAGATCCGCGATTTCCTGATCCTGCACTATCACGCCACCCAGCGCGACGACACGCCGTTCTGGAACTATGTGCGCACGATGCCGATCCCCGAGTCGCTGCAGCGCAAGATGGACCTGTTCAACAGCAACGGTCGTATTTTCCGCGACGGCAGCGAACTCTTCGCCGAGCCCAGCTGGGTACAGGTGATGCACGGCCAGCGGATGGCGCCGAAGTCGTATCACGCGCTGGTGGACGTGTATCCGGAAGAAAAGATCACCGAGTTCATGCGCAACATCCGCGGGGTGATCGACAAATGCACCCAGGCCATGCCGACGCATGAGGACTTCATTGCCAAACACTGCGCCGCCAAAGCGATGTGAGTCTCGGGGTAAGCGCGAGTGCTGCATGGCGCGTCTGCTTTGCCGGCCGGGAATGCGACGATGCCACGTCGCAGCCGCGTCGATTGGTTTGAATACGTTTACAGTCGGAATTTGCTGCACTGCAACGTGCCGTGCGCGATCCGCACGGGCATCGTGAACGGCGAGCACGCCGAATCGGCAGCGGCCCTTACTGCATGCGATCTCGCTATATTCAATCTCGCTATTTGATTCCCCTGCATCTGATCCCGCTGCATCCGATTCCGCTACATCAAGGACACCTCGATGAATTCAAGCACGGCCCCCGCAAGCACGATGCACGACAAACCGCCGCTGTCGTTCTGGCAGATCTGGAACATGTCGTTCGGCTTCCTGGGCATCCAGTTCGGGTTCGCGCTGCAGGGCGGCTTCATGTCGCGCATCTTCCAGACCTTGGGCGCGGATAAAGACGCGCTGCCGCTGCTGTGGATTGCGGCGCCGCTGACCGGGCTGCTGGTGCAGCCGATCATCGGTTACTTCAGCGACCGCACCTGGCACCCCATCTTCGGGCGGCGCCGGCCTTACTTCCTGGTCGGCGCGATCCTCGCGTCGATCGCACTGGTCTTCATGCCGCATTCGTCGGCGCTGTGGATGGCTGTGGGTCTGCTGTGGGTGCTGGATGCGTCGATCAATATCAGCATGGAGCCCTTTCGCGCGCTGGTTGCGGACAAACTGCCCGAACAGCAGCGTTCGTACGGCTTCGTGCTGCAGACGCTGATCATCGGCATCGGCACCTGGGTGGCCAGCAACCTGCCGTGGTTCGTCAATCAGCT
>JAYVSK010000056.1:0-10777 GCA_043775395.1 Lysobacter sp.
GGTCGACGCGATCGCAACATTTTTCCGGCGTCTGCAGTGGGCGCTGCTGCTGTTGGGCGTGGGCGCGCTGATCTGGGTGATGACCCCGGTGCTGACGCCGTTCGCGGCCTCGATGCTGCTGGCCTGGATGGGCGACCCGGTGGTCGGGCGCCTGCAGAAGCGCGGCCTTTCGCGCAACAGCGCGGTGGGCCTTGTGTTCACCCTGATGGTGCTGGTGCTGATCGTGCTGGTGGTGATTCTGGTGCCGATCATCCAGGAACAGGTCGCTGTTCTGGCCAATCTGGTCCCGACCTATCTCGAATGGATAGTGCGCACCGGCCTGCCGTGGCTGCAGGCCAAGACCGGTTTGAACGTCACCAACTGGCTGGACCCCGACTATTTGCTGGAGATGCTGAAGCGCAACTGGAAAGGCGCCAGCGGGATCGCGACGCAGGTGCTGGCATACGTCACCCATTCCGGCTTTGCGGTGCTGGGCTGGTTCGCCAATCTGGTGCTGGTCCCGTTCATCACCTTCTTCTTCCTGCGCGACTGGGATCTGCTGGTGCAGCGCATCGCGGGGCTGGTGCCGCGCGATCGCATCGAGATGGTTTCGAAACTCGCGGAAGAGTCCGATGCGGTGCTGGGCAGCTTCCTGCGCGGCCAGTTTCTGGTGATGCTGGCGATGGGCGTGTTCTACGCCGTCGGTCTGTGGGGCGTGGACCTGGAAGTGGGCGTGCTGATCGGTGTGGTGGCGGGTCTGCTTACTTTCATTCCCTACATCGGCCCGACTACGGTGCTGCTGGGCGGCAGCGCCGCGGCGCTGATGCAGTTCGGCGATTGGCAGCATCTGGTCGGCGTGCTCGCGGTCTGGGGCGTCGGCCAAATTCTGGAAAGCTACGTATTGACGCCGAAACTGGTGGGCGACCGGGTTGGCCTGAGTCCTGTGATCGTGGTCTTCGCGGTGATGACCGGCGGCACGCTGTTCGGCTTTCTGGGCATGCTGCTGGCGCTGCCGGTGGCATCGGTCGCAAACGTGGTGATCCGCTATCTGCATTCGGGTTACATCACCAGCCGTTTCTATATCGGCGATGCGCCGGAGACGCCGAAGATCGAGATCGCCGCATCCCACCATATCCGCGATGCCGATTCGGCGGAGCCGACGGGCCACGCGTGAACGAACGTCCGCTGTCCGCGCCTGCGGCGCAGCTGCCTCTGGCGCTACGGTTTCCGCCCGACCAGCGTTTCGATACCTTCGTCGCCGCACCCGATGGTGCGCTGGCGCAGCTGCGCGCACTGGGGCAGGGGCAGGGCGATGCCGTCAGCGTTTACATTGCCGGAACCGCTGCGACCGGCAAAAGCCATCTGTTGCTCGCCACCTGCGCCGAAGCCGAAGCCGCCGGTCGCCGCACCGCCTATCTGCCGTTGGCGGCGGCGGCGGGCCGCCTGCGCGATGCGCTGGAAGCCTTCGAACACGCCGACCTCGTCGCGCTGGACGGGCTGGAAGCGATCGCCGGACAACGCGCGGACGAGGTTGCGCTGTTCGACGCGCACAACCGCGCGCGCGATGCCGGGAGACGCCTGCTTTACGCCGGCAGGGCGATGCCCGATGGGCTCGATCTTGTCCTGCCTGATCTGCGTTCGCGGCTGTCGCAGTGCGCGCGGATCGCGCTGGAACCGCTGGACGACAATGGCCGTGCCGATGTCCTGCGGCTGCGTGCGCAGCGTCGCGGCCTTCAGCTGGATGATGCGGCGATCGACTGGCTGCTCAAGCGCGTCGACCGGGACCTGGTCAGCCTGACGGCGCTGCTCGATCGTCTTGACCGCGAATCGCTCGCGGCGCAGCGGCGGTTGACCGTGCCGTTTTTACGCAGCGTTTTGGGCTGATGCCGAGGCCATGCCTCGCAGACTTGATTTCAGGCTGCAGCGCTTGAACGCGGCTCCGGCCGGCCGATCAGCCGTGGCCATGGTGCCGGCCGAGTACCGGCGCGGCGTGGCTGGTCTGCGGATCCGCCTGCGCGATCTGCTGCTGCGGAGCGACCGCCTGCTGATGTTTCGGTTCCGGCAACTGCTCGGTCTGGCGGAAGGCCTGCATGGTCGGTTTCAATTCGTGGTCGCCCAGACCGATGCGCAGATTGAAGTTGGTCGCATCGTAGACATCGTGGTTGTTGCCGTGCACGGCATACACCGCACTCTTGTCTGTCGCCAGCACGCCAACGTCGATCTTCTCCATGTGGTTGGCTTTGGTCACCAGGGCGATATTGGCGGCGATCTGGTCTAGTTTCTGCGCAGGCGGCCGGTCTTTATCGGCGACGTTGCGGAACGCCATGTCGACCGCGTTGCTGCTTTCCAGATAGCGCTTGTGATCGGGATGGTCGGGATGGGTCGGCTGCAGCGCGACTTTCACGAACTGCCAGCGGTCGATGCTGTCGGCCAGTATCGTGTCGGCGCTTTGCGGCAGTCGGCGGGTTTCCGCGCGGTCGTCCAGCAACGCGCGGTGTTTTTGTTCTTCGCTCGCTGCCTCGCCAACGCGGCCGCTGGGCGGCTGGAAACCGCGCGGCGCGACATCAAGCTGGTTCCCTTTCGCGGTGTCGCGCGGGCCGGGGCCGTTGAAGAACTCATCGACTCGCCACAGTTTGGCGTTGTCGGGACGGTGGATCAGATTCTGCTCCGGCCGCAGCGATTCCGGCATTTTCTGCAGCAGCGGCTCGCGATGCATTGCGTTCAGATAATCGATCATCAGATTGCCGGCGCGATCGGATAAACCGCTCTCGCGCGGGCCGCCGCCGACATCGCCGTGCGCACCGGGCACGCGCACGCCGAGCAGGCTGCCGTCGCCGGACAGACCGGTGGCGATGATGTTGGAAACCGGAAATTTGCCGCGCAGTTCGCTTTCGGCGGTGATCTGGAAACCCGATAGCACGCTGTGCGCCATGCGCCGGTCGTTGTTGTACGGCTCGCCGGTGCCGACCGGGTCGTGAAGGCCAACGGCCTGTACGGTTTTGCCGGGCGCGACCAGCTGGGTGCCGTCCGGGTCGCGAATGCCGCGCTCGTCGATCAGGCGCGAAAAACCGGCGGCCTGTTCGGCGCCGCGACTGAAGCCGATCGAGACCACGCGAACGCGCATTTCGGTTTCCGGGCTGCCGTCACCGAATGCGTACTCGTTTTTCCACTGCTTCGTCTGCTCGGCCAGCTTGCCGTGCATCGCCTCCAGACGGTCGCCGTAGCTGGCGCCGGTGGCGTTGTCGTACAGCTTGTACAGAGGCTGGCCCTGCTGCGTGCCCGGCCCGGCCAGATACGCATGTTTCACGGTGCCGTCCATGATCCGGCCATCGCCGGCGAGTTCCAAGGCATTGAATTGTTCGCGCAGCTTGCCGATGTTGGTGATTTTCCCGGGTTTGTTGTCGGCATCGTTGGAAGTGCCGTCGAACAGGGCGTAAAAGACCCGGTCGCGCGGGTCGGCGTGCAGCACCGGCACCTTCGTCGTGGCGAGCTGGGCGATGGCGCGATCGTAGGCCTCCATCTGCGCTTGGGTGGCTGGCTTGGGTTCTCTGTCGTCGCTACGGCCCATGGGTGTACTCCTGAGATGAACGGGGCCACGAACCGCACGGATCGCCTGTGCGCGTGACCAGAATCAAGCTAACCAGAAAGACGGCTTCAGTCATCAATTATTCGTTCAAGGTGATGGATTGGCTCAAGCTTTCGAGACGTTCCGGGGTGCCGACATCCGTCCAGTGCGACGGATGTCGCTCACCGTTCACCGCGCCGCGGCTCATCGCGGCGCGCAGCAGGGGCGCCAGTTTGAAGCGCGGCTGTTTGTCGCGCGCGCCGGGCGCGTCGCCGATGATGCGGCGCCAGTCGTCGAAAAGACTGGGGCGGTACACGCCGATGCCGGCGAAGGTCAGACGCGTGCCGGCATCGCCCGTTTCCGCGACATCTTCGGGATGCGGCGACCCGCTCAACAGTTGACCGTCCCTAAGCAGGGTGAAATCGCCGCGCGGATTGTGTTCGGGATTGTCGACCATCACCAGATGCGCATCGCCGGTTGGTTCGCGCGGCAGTTTCGCGAAGTCGTAGTCGGTCCAGATATCGCCGTTGATGGCGATGAAAGGCTCTTCGCTGATGCGCTCCCGCCCCAGCAGCGGCAGCGCGTGCCACATGCCGCCGCCGGTTTCCAGCGGCGTTGGGCCTTCGTAGGTGTATTCCAGGCGCAGGCCGAAGCTGCCGCCTTCGCCCAGTGTTTCCGGAAACTGCTTCGCCAGCCAGCTGGTATTGATCACCACGTCGTAAATACCGGCCGCGGCGAGTTTGTGCAAATGCCATGCGATCAGCGGTTTGCCGCCGACCGGCAGCAGCGGTTTGGGAGTGCTGTCGGTGAGCGGCCGCATGCGCTCGCCGAGTCCCGCGGCAAAGATCAAGGCTTTCATGGCGCTGCTTCTCCCCGCGGGCATCGGGCACACGGTGCCACGAAGAGCCAAGCAAGGACTGTGCCGTCCGGCACGCGCCAGATCAGGGGCATCGGCCCAAGGCAGGCCGCACGTGCCGGTCCAGCAGGCCGCGCAGCGGCGACAGCTCGGGATATCTCGGCAGAATACCGTCGAGATACGCGAGGAAGCGCGGCGCATCGGCGAGATATCTGGGCTTCGCGTCGCGATGGTTCAGCCGCGCGAAGATCCCCATCACTTTCAGGTGACGCTGTACGCCGATCCAGTCCGCATCGCGGCGAAAGCGCGCCAGCCCCGGCACCGGCAGACCGGCGGCGGCTGCACGGGCGTGATACCGGTCCAGCCAGACGTCGACCCGGTCCTGCGGCCAGCTCAGGAACGCATCCTTGAACAGGCTTAGCGGGTCGTATGCGATCGGTCCGCAGACCGCATCCTGGAAATCCAGAACCACCGGGCCGTCGACGCCCGGCATCAGATTGCGCGGCATGAAGTCGCGATGTACCAGCACCTGCGGCTGCGCCAGCGCGGCGTCGATCAGCAGGCGATACACCAGATCGAGGCTTTCCAGATCGCCGCAGTCGAGCGTCACCCCGAGATGGCGGCCAAGAAACCATTCGTCGAACAGTTTCAGTTCGCGGGTCAGCATCGCTTCGTTGTAGGCCGGCAGATCCTCAGGCGGCGCGATCGCCTGCAGGGTCAGCAGCTGTGTGACCGCGGCATCGAACAATGCGTCGGCGTTGTCGGCATCGATCACATGCAGGTACGTGTCGCGGCCCAGATCCTCCAGCAGCAGGAAGCCGCGTTCGACATCCTCTGCCAGCACTTGCGGCACGCGTACGCCCCCCGCTTTCAGCAGCGTGCGGATGCGCAGCCACGGCTTCACGTCTTCCTTGTCCGGCGGCGAATCCATGACGATGACGCTTCCAGACCCACGCGCGGCGCGTGAAGTGAAGCCCCGCCAATAGCTGCGGAAGCCTGCATCCATCGATGCGCGTTCGAGTTCGAGCGATGTCTCGCCGGTCGCGGCGCGCGCCCATGCGGTGCGCGCAGCGGCGCGGGGGTCGGAAGCGGTGTCAATCATCATGCAGGGCGGGCGAGGACGGTAAAGGCGACAGGGTAAACTGCCCGGCATCGTTTTCGGGAGCACGCCATGACTGTAGTGAAGCCGGAAGTGCAGCCGGTGTTGTTGTCGGGCGGATCGGGCACCCGGCTGTGGCCGCTGTCGCGGGAGGCTTACCCGAAACAGTTTCTGCCGCTGGTGGGCGACGACACGATGCTGCAGGCCACGTGGCGTCGAGTCGCGGCGCTGTCGCCGGTGGCGCCGATCGTGGTTGCGAACGAAGAACATCGTTTCCTGGTGGCCGAACAGCTGCGCGTGATCGGTGCGCCCACCCCGCGGATCGTGCTGGAACCGGTCGGCCGCAACACAGCGCCGGCTATCGCCGCCGCCGCGTTGATCGCGCGCGCCGATCCGCAGCATGCCGACGGCGACCCGCTGCTGCTGGTGCTGCCGTCCGATCATGTGGTGCGCGACGATGCGGCGTTCCGCAACGCAGTGCGCATGGCGACGCCCGCCGCCGAAGCCGGCGCGCTGGTCACCTTCGGAATCTTGCCGCAAACACCAGAAACCGGCTTCGGTTATATACAGGCAGAAGCGGATCAAGCCGTTCTTGGCGAAGGCGTGCGCAAGGTACTGCGTTTCGTCGAGAAACCGGACGCCGCCACCGCACAGCGTTATCTCGACGACGGCGGCTATTACTGGAACAGCGGCATGTTTCTGTTCCGCGCCTCGCGCTATCTGCAGGAACTCGGCAAATACCGTCCCGATATTCTCGCCGCCGCGCGGGCTGCCTGCGAACATCTCGATCCCGACCGCGAGTTCCTGCGCCTCGACCGCGATGCGTTTGCCGCGTCGCCGTCGGAATCCATCGATTACGCAGTGATGGAGAAGACCGATGCGGCAATGGTGCTGCCAGTCGATATCGGCTGGAACGATGTGGGCTCGTGGTCGGCGCTGTGGGATGTCAGCGAACAGGACGCCGACGGCAACGCGCACCACGGCGACGTCATCGCCATCGACAGCCGCAATACCTATGCTTACGCGCGGCGTCTGGTCGCGCTGGTCGGCGTGGACGATCTGATCGTGGTCGAAACCGACGACGCGGTATTGGTCGCCGCGAAAGACAAAGTGCAGGAAGTCAAACAGGTGGTCGCGCGGCTCAAGGCCGATCAGCGTTCACAGGCGGCTCTGCATCGCGAAGTGCACCGCCCGTGGGGAAGCTACGATTCCGTGGATGCGGGCGCCGGCTTTCAGGTCAAACGCATCAAAGTCAAACCCGGCGCAACGCTGTCCCTGCAGTCGCACGCGCGCCGAGCCGAACATTGGATCGTCGTGCGCGGAACCGCCCGCGTGACTCGCAACAACGACGTGTTCGAACTGTTCGCAAACCAGTCGACGTACATTCCGATCGGTGCGAAGCACCGGCTCGAAAATCCGGGTACCGACATTCTGGAATTGATTGAAGTCCAGTCCGGCGATTATCTCGGTGAAGACGATATCGTGCGGTATGAGGATATTTATGGGCGGGGCTGAAATCGCCCCTCACCCTTACTCGCTACGCTCGCTCTTTCCTCTACTGCAAGCGGGAGAGAGTGCCCGCAGGGCCTCATCCGGATTAGACCGTGGCGCGCGTGAGTGCGAATCAAAGTTGGCTGGGCTGATAAGCCCAGCGCCATTGCTTCCAAGATCGCATGCTGGGCTTGTCAGCCCAGCCTACTCGCTGAACTCCACACTCATCCTTGCACGCTGCGCTTACTTTTTCCTCTCCCGCAAGCGGGAGAGGATGCCCGACAGGGCGGGTGATGGGACTTCTGATACATGACGATGAGAAAGCAAGCCTTACATTCCGATGTGAGACGGACTTCAACTTCGACGGCTTTCGTCTGCTTATAACGACGCCAGCCACTCGTCGTCCGAACCTTCGCTGACGCCTTCAAACAGGAATGTCGTGAGATAACGTTCGCCGGTGTCGGGCAGCATCGCCAGCAGCACCGAACCTTCCGGTGCGGATTCGGCGGCCTTGATCGCGGCGGCGGCGGTGGCGCCCGCAGAGATTCCGACGAAGATCCCTTCTTCAGCAGCGAGTCGGCGCGCAGTGTCGCGGGCGACTACATCGTCGATCAGGATGATGTCGTCGGCGATGGTGCGGCTGAGCACGCCGGGCAGGAAGTCCGGGGTCCAGCCTTGGATCTTATGCGGTTTCCATTCCTGGCCCGATAGCAGCGCCGCGCCTGCGGGTTCCGTGCTGATGATTTTGATGTCGGGGCGCGCGAGTTTCAGCATTTCCCCGGCGCCGGTGATGGTGCCGCCGGTGCCCCAGCCGCTGACGAAGTAGTCGAGGCGCTTGCCGGCGAAATCGCCGAGGATTTCCGGGCCGGTGGTGTTGCGGTGATAGGCCGGGTTGGCTTCGTTGTTGAACTGGTTGGCGAGAAACCAGCCGTGCTGTTCGGAGAGTTCTTTGGCTTTGCGGACCATGCCGCTGCCGCGCTCGGCTGCGGGCGTTAGGATGACCTTTGCGCCGTATGCGCGCATCAGTTTACGGCGCTCGATCGAGAAGGTTTCGGTCATCACCGCGACGAACGGATAGCCGCGCGCGGCGGCGACCATGGCCAGCGCGACGCCGGTGTTGCCCGATGTGGCTTCGACGATGGTCTGACCGGGCTTCAGGGCGCCGCTGCGCTCAGCGTCCAGTACGATCGCCAGCGCAAGACGGTCCTTGACCGAGCCGCCGGGATTGAACGATTCCACCTTCACATACAGCGTCACGTGCTTCGGAGCGACGCGATGGAGTTTCACGACCGGCGTGCGGCCGATGGTGTCGAGGATATTGTCGTAAAGAGCCATGGAGAGTTCCTGGGTCGAATCGATGTCGAGAATCACGAGGTCTGAAATTTATCGCACTACGATGACAGTTGCGGCTTGCGGCATCGCGAATAGATCAGGCTGCGCCTTTTCATGCGGCCTCCGCCAGTGCGGGCCTCGGCAGCCCGGCTGCAGTCGCTGTGAGCGCACCGAGCGGCGCCGCGCCGAACCAGTGCAACTGCGCTGCGAGCGCCGCCACTTCGCCGACGAACAGCAGCGCGGGCGATTCCACGTGATGCCGGCGGGCGAGGCTGGGCAGATCGTCCAGCGTGCCGATCACCACGCGCTGTTCGGGGCGCGAACCGTTTTCGACCAGTGCGCACGGCGTGGATGCGCTGCGGCCGTGCGCGAGCAGGCGCGCGCGCACGCGCTCCAACCCGGACACGCCCATGTAGAACGCAAGCGTTTGTTGTTCGCGGGCGAAACCTGCCCAGTCGAGCCCATCGTCTTCGGCTTTCGCATGCGCGGTCACGAATCGCACCGACTGCGCGTGTTCGCGATGGGTCAGCGGAATGCCGGCATATGCGGCGCAGGCCAGCGCCGCGGTGATGCCGGGGACCACCTCATAGCCGATGCCGTGCGCGCGTAGGAACTGCAGTTCTTCGCCCCCGCGACCGAAGATGAAACCATCGCCGCCCTTCAGGCGCACCACGCGTTTGCCGGCGCGCGCGTATTCCAGCATCAGCGCGTGGATCTGGTCCTGTGAGACATGGTGATGGCCCGCTTCCTTGCCGACTTCGATGCGCTCGGCATCGCGACGCGCCAGCTCCAGCACTTCGGCACTGACCAGACGGTCGTGCAGGATGACGTCGGCCTCGTTGAGCAGACGCAGGCCGCGCAGGGTGAGCAGACCCGCATCGCCGGGGCCAGCGCCGACCAGGGCGACGCGGCCTTCGGGCCGGACATCGGCGTAGCGATCAATCATGGTCGACAGTGCGCGCTCCGCGGCGTCGCCATCGCCGCGACGCAGCAGACTCTGGATGTCGCTGCGCAGCACCGCATCGAAGAAACGGCGGCGTGTGCTGGTATCGGGAACCCGTGCACGGATCCGGCGACGATGTTTGACCAGCAGATTGCCGAGCGTGCCCAGCGATTCGTCGAGTTCGGTTTCCAGACGCTCGCGCAGGTGCCGCGCCAGCATCGGTGCGCCGCCCCCGCTTGAGATCGCGATCTGCAGCGGCCCGCGTTCGATCCGCGCAGGCACCTGAAAGCTGCACAGCGGCGCGTCGTCGACCACGTTCGCCCAGATCCGGCGCGCTTGCGCGGCTTCGGCGACAGCGCGGTTGGTGTCGGGTTCGTCGGTGGCAGCGATCACCAGCCACACCTCGTCGAGCCAGGCCGGATCGAAGCGGCCATCCAGGTGCGCGATCCGACCGGAGGCGACCCATTCGGCAACCTCGGGGTCCAGAGCCGGTGCGCCCACCCGCACCTGCGCCCCGCTCGGAAGCAGGGCGGCAATCTTGCGGCGGGCCACGGCGCCGCCGCCGATCACGAGTACCGGCCGGTCGCGAAGGTCGAGGAAAGCGGGGAACAGCGTCTGTGCTGTCGTCGGAACCGGATGGGACATGGCTTGACGCCGTTGAGTGAGGGTCGAGCCACCCTAGTTTCGGGATATGCATCGAGGAAATGACGGCGATGCTTGGGTATATGCTTATCTGGCATAAGCAATCATCGATATTCCAAAGTGTTATCTGCTATTTCTATCGCTTGATCCGAATCAAGAGATGCCAGACTGCCTGTATGTTTCGAATGCGTATGTCCGGCAGCCCGGCCGGATCCTTCAAGACCTCAAAAACAACGATGACGGAACGACCGTTATGACGCTGGTCCAGCTGCGCTATTTCGTCGCGATCGCCGATGCCGGCTTCAACATCACTGCGGCCGCCGAGCACGTGCACGCGACCCAGCCCGGTCTGTCGAAACAGTTGAAACAGCTGGAAGACGAACTGGGCTTCCTGCTGTTCGTGCGCAAGGGCCGCAGCCTCGAAGGCCTCACGCCTGCCGGAACGCAAGTCCTGGTGCACTCGCGCAAGCTGCTGGGAGAGGCGGCCAACATCCGTGCGTTCGCCGCCAACCAGCGTCGCGACGGTCAGGGCCAGCTGTTGATCGCCACCACCCATACCCAGGCGCGCTTTGTGCTGCCGCCGGTGATCTCGCTGGTGCATCAGGCCTACCCGCAGCTCAGCATCCATCTGCAGCCGAATGCCGACAGCGACGTGTTGACCCAGCTCGCGCGCGGCGAAGCCGATCTCGCGCTCATCAGCACAGCGGGTGATGTGCCCGCCGACGGCATCGCTATCCCGATGTTCCGTTGGCGGCGCGTGGTGCTGTTGCCGCGCACGCATCCTCTGGTCAAGACCGGCGTGCGGCCGACGCTGGCCGATCTCGCCGGATTTCCGCTGGTAAGCTACGAGTCGTCGATCCGGCCGGACTC
>JAYVSK010000057.1:0-12749 GCA_043775395.1 Lysobacter sp.
GTGAACTTGAATTCCTCCTCGATGAACATGATGAGTTCATAGATGCCGGTCGAGTCGAGAATGCCGCCACGGACCAGAGAATCTTCGTCTCCGATGGCGTTGTCGTCTTTTGAGAACAGAAAATTTTTGAGAATGTACTGCTTGATCTTGTGCCGATGCTGCATGCATATGTCCCCGTGTCGAAGCATTGAACGCAATAACCTCCAGGCGTCGGCCAAGGAATGCGACGTCGCGGTGGGATGGGGTGATGGGCAGGCCGCGAACACCCGGTCGCAGCCTTCACGTAGCTAGAATAACGTTCCACACTGCGGACCGATAGCGGCCAGTCATGTCGAACGATTGCGTATATCCATGCGAACCGAAGGCGTTTGTCGTTCCGCGCATGCACTGGGCGCTGATGCTTTGCGCAGTGCTGGCCGCTTGCGGCGCACCGCCGTCGCCGCCTCCACCGGCCGAACCGCCGCAGATGGTGGTGGATGCCAAACCCCAGTCCGCCCGTTCGGAAAAAACCCGGTTCGACGTCGTGACGCTGGTGACCGGGCTCGATCATCCGTGGGCGCTGGCGTTTTTGCCCGATGGCAGCATGCTGGTGACCGAACGGCCGGGCCGTTTGCGGCATATCGATCTGCAGGGCGGGATTTCCGAGCCGATCGCGGGCCTGCCCAAGGTCTTCGTCGACGGACAGGCCGGTTTGCTCGACATTGCGCTGTCGCCGACGTTCGCAAAGGATCGTCTGGTCTATCTGTCGTTCGCCGAGCCGAATCTGCGCGGTAACAAGACCGGAACCGCTGTTGCGCGTGGACGGTTGGAGGGCAATGCGCTTCGCGATGTCCGCATTGTGTATCGCCAGGAACCGAAGCTCTCCAGCGGCACCCACGTCGGCTCGCGGCTGGTGTTCGACGATGCCGGGCATCTGTTCGTGACCCAAGGCGAGAATCGCGTGGCCGAAACCGCACAACAGCTCGATAAGCTTCAGGGCAAGCTGGTCCGGATATGGCCGGATGGACGCATCCCCGACGACAATCCGTTCGTTGGCCGCGAAGATGCGCGCCCGGAGATCTGGTCTTACGGCCATCGCAACATGCAGGGTGCGGCGTTGCATCCGACGATGCGTAACGTGTGGACCAGCGAACATGGCCCGATGGGCGGCGACGAAATCAATATTCCGCAGCCCGGGGGCAACTATGGCTGGCCGGTGGTGACCTTCGGCAAGGATTACAGCGGGCTGCCGGTGCCCGGTGCGACCGGCAGCACCGCACCGGGGATGGCGCCGGCGCATCACGTATGGGCAGTATCGCCGGCGCTCAGCGGCATGCTGTTTTACAGCGGCAAACAATTTCCGGAATGGAAGGCCAATCTGTTTCTCGGCGCGCTGGCGCAGAGCGCGCTGATCCGGCTGGAACTCGACGGCGACCGCATCGTCCACGAAGAACGTCTGCTGGGCGATCGCGCGCAGCGCATCCGCGATGTGCGCGAAGGCCCGGACGGCGCGATTTATGTGCTGACCGACGAGGACAGCGGAAGACTGCTGCGGATACAGGCATCAGCATCGCCATAGAGTGGCCACCGCCCGCCGATTTCGTGAATCCCCAGCATCGATAAAAATCAATCCGCTTCAAGGATCAATCCACGTCGCTGCCGGTCCGGTTCGAGTGCGCATCGCTCATAACGACGGACGAGGTTTCGTCTGATGCGACAGGTTTTCTGCCGATGAAATCGACCGTCGTGATGCACAGTTTATCTTCTGGAAGATCCGCGAATTCCGAGGCTATCTGCATTGCGCGCAGCTGCTTCAGTCGCTGCGGTCGCGTATGCGATGTGTCGAGCAGAAGCTCGAAGCCAGCGGCGCGCGCAGCGTCGACGAGCTGATGCGCGCGAAGCCGGTTCTGATAGAGAAAGCGGTTGTTCCAGAACGACCACTGGCGTTCGGAAAACCGCAGATAATTGAGCTGATGGATATTGTGGTCCGTGTAGGCGTAGTGATCGCCGCAGTTCACCGAATGATAGATCCAGCCGCCAGGGCGCAGTCGCTGCATCGATGCGGTATGCAGGCGCACGATCGCGTCCGGCGGCACGTGTTCCAGCACGCTGTTGGAGAAAATGATATCGACCGCACCGATATCGACGGAGCCGTCTTTACATTCCGGATTCGCTGCATCGGCAGGCGCGTGGTACTGGATCACGCCGTCGCTGAGCTCTGCCGGATCGTTCGCGTCCACGGCAGCCAGAAGGCGTCGATAGCGCGACTGCACATCGGCAAGCGGTACCTGGCAGGAGGCCGCGACCCTTGGCAGTACTTCGCCCAGAATCCCGATACACAGACGCATCAGATCCGGCTTGAGCAGACGATTGAGATCGAAGGTATGAACCCGCGCGGCGCCGCCCAGATAACAGGCCAGCGGCAGCGCCGGATACCAGCCGCTGCCGATTTCCATCAAGCGTGCATTGCGGATATCGGCGCCGACGAGATGCAGCTGTTTCGCCATCAACTCCCAGTCGTCGACCTTGAGCAGAATCTCGCGTCGCGGGTTGCGCATGCCTCCGACCTTGCGCTGCAGATGGTAATGCAGGGGCTCGCCCCAGGGCACCACGCCGAGCGTTTTCTGCAGCAGGCCCTTGATTCGCCAATGCATGGGTAAGGAGGTGTCCGGTGGGTGTCTGGAGGTCTCAGCTGCCGGGTAGAGCCGCTGCCGATAGGGGGGCGGGGTTTCCACGTAAAGACTGGTGGATCAGCATCGTCGACAGCACGCCGACAAAGGCCTGGTTGTCGGCGAAGCCGGTGGCCCGGCCTGCGCGGCATTTGTCGAACAGTCGGCCGACTGCGGCGGGATCGAAATAACCGGCGGCGCGGATGCAGTCTTCGCCCATCAGATCGGCCACGTAATCCAGCGGTTGGCCGTCGAAGAAAAAACTGACGCTGTCGGGCGCGCGATACGGCTGTTTGGTGCGGTTGACGATCTCGTCCGGCAGCATGTCGGCGAGCGCGCGACGCAGCAGGTATTTTTCGGTCATGCCGCGGATCTTGAAGCTGGGCGGCAGCCGGCTGGCGAATTCGATCACCCGATGATCGAGATACGGGAAGCGGCCTTCGATCGAATTCGCCATCGCCACGCGGTCGCCCTGCGACGACAGCAGATAGCCGGCGAGTAGTGATTTTGCTTCGACATATTGATCGCGTGCCAGCGGGTTCCAACGGCCGATATTGTCCGGTAGTGTCGCTTCAAAGGCATCCAGTGGATTGAAATCACCAACCTCTGCGCGCATCTCCGCCGACAGCAGCCCAAGCGCGCGCTGCGATGTGGTCCAGCGCGGCACATGCGCGAAGATCGGCCGCTGCAGATGTTCCATCCCTTGGCCGAAGAAACTCTGCGCGAACGCGGGATTGCGCACCGGCGAATTCGGCAGATAGCCGTACAGTTTTTCGAGCAGGCGCGGACGCAGCTTGGACTGCGGCTGTCGCGCCCAGAAGCGGCGGACTTTCGCTTCCTTGAACAGGTCGTAGCCGCCGAAAACTTCATCCGCGCCTTCGCCGGTCAATACGACCTTGTAGCCGTGTTCGCGCACACTGCCCGCAAGCAGCATCAGCGGTACCGGCGCAGTGCGCAGCACCGGCGTTTCAGCATGCCGGATCAGCTGCGGAAACGCTTCGCCGATATTGCGGCGCGTGCAGCGCAGGGTGGTGTGGTCGGTGCGCAGATGCCGCACCATCGCCTGCTGGTATTCGCTTTCGTCGAACTCGCCGTCCTCGAATGCGACCGAGAACGTGCGCACCGGCGTATCGGTGAAGCTGCGGATCATCGCGGCGATGCCGGACGAATCCAGCCCACCGCTGAGATAAGCGCCGACAGGCACATCGGCGCGCAGCTGCAGACGCACCGCATCGATCAATAGTTCGCGCAGCTCGGCGATGGCGGCTTCTATGCTGAGCGGATAGCGCGAAGGCAAAGTCTCGGCGGCGTCCGGAAAGGTCCAGTCCCAGTATTGGCGCAGGGTTTCGCGGCCGTCGTGTTCGATGGCGAGCGTGTGCCCCGGGGGCAGACTGTCGATGCCGCGATACACCGTATGCGGCGCGATTGGCGACCACGTGCTGAACGTTTCGGCCAGCGCAAGCGGATTCAGCGCCGCGCACTGCGGCAGCACCGACAGCAGTGCTTTCGCCTCCGACGCGAACCACAGACCGCCGTCCTGGCGTGCGTACAGCAAAGGCCGGATGCCGGCACGATCGCGCGCAAGCACCAGCCGGCGGCGTTCGCTGTCCCACAGCGCGATCGCGAACTGGCCGTTGAGGTGTTCGACGAAGCGGTCGCCATCCCGGTCGTACAGATGCACGATCACTTCGGTGTCGGACTGCGTGTAGAACACGCGGCCTTCGGCTTCAAGCGTGCGGCGCAGTTCGACGTAGTTGAAGATCTCGCCGTTGAATATGGTCCACACGGTGCCGCGCGGGTTGCGGATCGGCTGATCGCCGGTGGCCAGATCGATGATCGAAAGTCGCGCATGCGCCAGACCAACGCCGTCTTCGGCGTGATAGCCGTAACCGTCCGGCCCGCGATGGGCGAGCGTGTGGATCATCCGTCGCAGCAGCGGATGCGTGGTTTCGGGGCGCACGTTGGGTCCGGTGAACCCGGCGATTCCGCACACGTTGTATTTCCCCCTGGTTGTGTAGCTGCGGTTTTGCAGACCGATAGCCGAAACAACGTAGAAAGAACAGCAAACCAGCCAAGTTTCGCAAACTTAAAACACCCTTGCCCTGACCCTCTCCCGCACGCGAGAGAGGGGAGCCTGCGCATTGCGCAAGCGAACGCGATTTTTTTAATTTGAATCGAAAAAAATTCTAATCTTTCGCGGCCAGGGCCAAGGCCTCTTCGCAAGCACGCAGCGTATCCGCTGCCACTGCGTCCCAACCGCGCGAGAACCGGCGCGACAGCATCGTCTCGTCCCAAGACCGATCGAGCGCATCGTGCAGCCCTGCAGCCAGCGCTGCAGGGCTGCGCGCCGGCACCAACAGACCGCAGTCGGCGTCCACCACTTCGGGTATGCCGCCGACCGGGGTTGCCACTACTGGACGCCCGCAGGCCAAAGCTTCGACCAATACATTGGGATGGCCTTCGGAATAACTGGGCAGCGTGACCAGATCGGACGCTGCCATCCAGCGTGCCACCTCATGCGGACCCTGTGCGCCGGGCAGCGAAACGCGAAGCGCAGGGTCGGCGCCGATCCGACTTTCAAGCTCCGCGCGCATCGGGCCATCGCCGATCAGCGCCAGCTGCAGCTTCGGCCGCTGCGGGGTCAGTGCGGTCATCGCATCCAGCAGTTCGCGCAGGCCTTTTTCAGGCACCAGGCGACCGACATAGACCGCCAGTTCTGCGCTGGCATCGATACCCAGCGCGGCGCGTGCGTCGGCCCGCGACTGCGGGTGGAAAATGGTCGCATCGCAGCCGTTGGGGATGGCGCTGATGCGCGCGGGGTCGGCGTCGTAGTCGCGCACTGCGACCCGGCCCAGGTCTTCGCTCACCACCAGAATGCGCTGTGCGGCGTGCAGGACAGGGCGGGTGAGATGCTTGCTGACGGCGTCGCGCACGCGCAGATCCGAGCCTCGCGCACCCACCACCAGCGGCAGGCCTGCGCGTCGCGCTGCATGCATCGCACCGAAAGCGTCCGGGTACAGCCAGTACGACAGCACTACGTCGGGCGCGAATGCGCGCAGCGGCGCATGCAGCGTGCGCGCGCACAGCCAGCCGTTGAACGGACGGCTGATCATCGGCAGCGCGGGATAGTCGATATAGCGTACATCGCAGCCAGCAACGGTATGGGAACCGTCGGAGGCGCGGAACAGATAGCTGCGCGGCCTGGCCCAGCGCGGATAACTCGCGACCGGGCTGAGTACGCGCACCTCGGCGAGTTTCGACAGTTCGCGTACGGTCTGATGGATCGGCCGGCCGCGGTTGGGCTCGCCGGCGATCGGGAACTGCGAGGTAACGATCAGGATGCGCATGCGCGGCCGTTCCAAAATTTCAAAAAAGGCAAGATCGTGCGCGCCCTTGCGGGAAAGGCTGCGCTTCGCGGCTGCCGGAATTGGTTGATAATACGACGAGTGCATGCAGTGGGGGCATGCGATCGGAGCGATGCAGTGGATCGATCGGGCGCCGCGCGTGCTGAAACTGTCGCCAGAACTGGAACTGCAGCCAGTGCTCGCGTGGGCGAACTCGATGCGCTGCGCGGACTCGCCGCGCTTGGCGTGGTCGTATTCCACTACACCACGTTCTATCAGCAGGAACAGCGGCACCTGCCGCCGCTGGGCTTTGGCTTTCCCGCCGGCAATTACGGCGTGCATCTGTTTTTCCTGATCAGCGGCTTCGTAATCTTCATGACCCTGGAGCGTACCCGGACCGCGATGGATTTCGTGGTCTCGCGCTTTTCGCGGCTGTTTCCCGCTTATTGGGCGGCGATCGCTATCACCGCCGCCGTGGTGTACGCCATCGGCATGCCGAAACAGCAGATCGCAATGACCGATCTTTTGGTCAATGTAACCATGCTGCAGGAAGTGCTGGGGTTCGAGCACCTCGACGGTTCGTACTGGACGCTGGAGGTCGAGCTGTTCTTCTATGCGCAGATGCTGTTTTGGTTCGTGCTGGGCCAGCTCAAGCGTATCCATTGGATCATCGGGGCCTGGCTGGCGATGGCGGTGCTCTACTCGCAGACCGAACAGCATCATGTGCATTTTTCCTACGTGCTGCGCGAGCTGCTGATTCTTCGCCATGTGCCGTTTTTCGCGCTGGGGATTCTGTTCTATCGCATTCACGCGCGTTCCGGCGGGCGGTGGCCCAACCTGGCGCTGATCGCGCTGTCGCTGGCGGCGATCGGTCTGTCCAAGCCGCCGTTCTATCTGCTGGTGGGCGCGGCATGCTGCGCGATCTTCGCGCTTTTCACCAGCGGGCGACTGCGCTGGCTGCGTGCGCCGCCCTTCGTGTTTCTCGGCGGCATTTCCTATTCGCTGTACTTGCTGCATCAGGCGATCGGATTCGCGCTGATGCATCGTCTGGAAGCCGCTGGCGTTTCAAGCCTTGCCTCAGTGGCGGTGGTGATGGTCGCGGTGCTTGCGCTGGCGACCATACTGACTTACGCCGTGGAGCGACCGGCGATGCGCCGGCTTCGCGATGGTTGGCGCAGACGCGAAGCGGCGTAAGGGTAGCCCGGCCAAGAGCACTTCGAATTCGACCTGCGCTGGTCGGAGAGCCTACAGGCCCGATCCCTGCAGCGAACCCATCAGAAACCTGCTCGGGGCTGAAGCCCCTCCTATAAGAGCGGTTGCATGTCAGCCTTCGCCGAAAGTAATGTCCAAACCCTTGCGTACCCCGACCTTCGGCGTCCAGCCGAGCACGTCGCGCGCAGCGGCGGTATCGAAATTGCTCAACGGCCGCAGCGAATGCACACGGTAGCGGGTCAGCGGCACGTCGCGCTTCAGCACTTTGCCCAGCAGTTCCACGCCGATGGCCAGGCACAGGAATACCCACTGCGGAACCCACATCAGCTTGAGTTTGTCGCCGAGTTTGCGCTTGCAGCGGCGCAGGTATTCGCTGCGGTCCACCGAATCGGTGTCGACCAGATTGAAGGTCTTGCCCACAGCGTGCGGTGATTCCGCCGCCAGCAGCAGCGCATCGACGATATCGTCGCGATAGACCAGCGGCAACGGCACCGAACCATTACCGATCGCGATCCAGCGGCCGGCCAGCGCGATGGTGCCGTTCGGCGTGACCTGTTCGGCGCCGGGGCCGAAAATCTGGCCCGGGCGCAGAATCACTGCCTGCAGTCGCTCTTTTTCGATCGCATCGACGACCATTTGTTCGGCCGTGAGTTTGGTCTGCGTGTACGCACCGCGCAGCTGCGGATGCAGCTCGAATCGATACTGCTCGGTCAGCACCTCACCGCTGCGGCGGCCGGCATGATCGAACACGCTCATCGAACTGACGTACACCAGCCGCGCGGTCGCGTGCTTGCGGCAGGCATCCAGCACGTTGCGGGTGCCCCAGATCGTGCCGGCCTCGAAATCGCGCGGCCCGCCGCGCATTGCCGCGCCGACGTGATAGACGATGCGCGCACCGGCGACCGCATGATCGACCATGCGCGGGTCGCCCAGGTCGCCGATCACGCTCTGGATGCCGGTGTCGTTGGCGAACGCAGCCACCGGGCGACGTACCAGGACGCGCACGGTCTTGCCCTGCGCGCGCAGCTTCGCTACGACGGCGCGGCCGAGAAAACCAGCGGCGCCGGTGACCAGCGCATCTGCCGCCGGCAGATCGACATAGCGCGCTTCGAGCTGCTGCAGGCGCGCAGCGTCGGGCGCAGCGCACAGCGGATCGAGCAGGCGCGCGAGGCGCAGGCCGTCCGCGGCGGTGAACGGCGGGGTTTCGTTGTCGCGCACCGCGCGTGCGAACGCTTCCGCACCGCGCTGGATGCCCGGCGACGGCTTCAATCGGCCGGTGGCGAAGCGCAGCACGTTGATCGGAATGCGGAACACATCTTTTGCTGCGCCGAAGAACGCATTGAGAATGATGCCGATGAATTTCGGGCCCGGCAGCACGCGATGGATGCGGCAGACCTGGGTAAAGCGATCGACTTCGATGATGCCGCGGGTGCCGCGCACAACGAGTCTGTTTTCCATCGGCCGTGCGTTCCACGACAGCAGCAGCCGGCCGACGCCGCTTGCGCCCAGCGCCTGCGCCTGCCATTCGTCGAAGCCGAGATTCGGGTCGGCGCCGCGCGACTGATAGCGCACATCGACCTGCGAGAGCTCGCCAAGCAATGCTTCGAGGGTGTACAGCCCGTGCACGCCGAGATCGCGGAACGGATAAGAGCCCTGCGTGACCATGCCCGGCAGTGGGCCGCCGGCATACGGCGGGTATTCGGAGTTGCGGACGATATCCACCGACACCACTTCGCCGATGTCGCCGTTCTTCGCCGCGTCCAGCGCGCGCATCAGCGCCGGGTCGAACAGGTCGGAGTGGTTGACCCCGAGTTTCAGCCCTGTTTCGCGCGATTTCGCCAGCATCCGCTCGCAGTCGGCGGTGGTGTCGGCCATGGGCTTTTCTACCAATACGTGGCAGCCCATGTCCATCGCTGCGATCGCCAGCGATGCGTGCGAAGCCGGCGGCGTCAGCACGTAGACCACATCGGGTTTGGCGTCGGCCAGATCGGCCAAAGTCGCGGCGACTTTACCGATCCTGAAACGTTTCGCCAGCGCTTCGGCGGCGGACAGATGGCTGTCGCATAAGCCGACGATCTCGACGAAATCCAGCCGCGACAATGCGGCAAGGTGATGGGTAGCGACATAGCCGGCGCCGACGACGGCGACGCGGAGGTTGCGGGGAGCATGCGTGTGGGGAGCCGAAACGGTCATGGATGCACTGCTGAAGAGGAATGTTTGGCGAGATGGGCGGCGACATCGGCAAGCACCGACGCGACGCGAGCGTCCCAGGTCTGGTCGGCCACGGATGCGATCCGCGCTTCGATTGCGCCGGGCGCGTTGTCGTGTACGGCGAGATCAAGCGCGGCCAGAAAGCCGTCGCGATCGTCCACCAGCCGCACCCAGTGCGAGAATGTCTCGATCTCGGGATTACGCACGCTGACCACCGCTTTGCCTGCGGCCAGATATTCGCGCAGTTTCAACGGATTGGCGTTCGCGACCTGACGGTTCATGCGGTAGGGAATGATCGCGGCATCGAAAGCTTTCGACCACGCCGGCAGCGTGGCATACGGCTGCGAACCGGCCAGATGCACGTTCGGCAGCGTACGCAGGCCGTCCACAGCCACATGCGCATGACCGACCAGCAGAAAACTCCACTGCGGACGCTGCTGCGCCAGCCATTCGATCAGCGGCACATCGATCCAGGTGTGGATGGAACCGATGTAGCCGATCACCGGATGCGGCAGATCGCGGGCGAGGGTGGGCAGTTCGGTCGCCGGGTCCTGCGCCTTGGCGAACAGTGCGACATCGACGCCGTGCGGAGAAAACACCGTATTCGGGTTAAGCGCGCGCTTGCCTTCGACCAGCGCTGGCGGCGCGACGAACAGCAGGTCGGCGCGGCGGCTCAGCTCCAGATCGCGCTGTGCGATCAGATCGGCGTCCACGCCGGGATGTGCGGCGTAGTCGTCGATGCAGTAGTACACGCACAGGTCTTCGCCGAGCTTGCCGGCGTGCACGCCGGGATGCGGCACCACGAACCACGAAATGCGTTTGCGGATACCCGCAAAACGCAGCGCGCGGCGCACTGCCCAGCGGCCGAACAGACGGTTGAACGCATCCACGCCCGGCAGTCGACGGAATGGCAGCTGCGGGACGGTGCAGTGCCACAGGCCGTCGGCCACTTGCGTCGGGCGCTTGAACGCCGCCAGCACCTTGCGCACTGCGCGCTTCAGGTCGCGACCGGAGGTATTGGGCGCACGCATGCCGGGCGAATCGACGTACAGCACCGGCAGGCTGCGCGCGAGCCGGATCGCGATATGGTGGCTGCTGGTACGGTTTTCCGCGTACCAGTCGTTGCCGAAATAGACGATACCGTAGCCTTGCAGCGCGGACATCGGCAAAGGCTCATTCATCGCGCCACCATCCGATCAGCCATGCGGTGCCCTCGTGATGAATCCATTCTTTGTGCAGACCCGGCACCGCGTCGAGATGCGGGCCGATGCGGCCGCAGGCCGGCGCGAAAAACGTCACCAGCCCGTTGCGGCTGAGATGACGCATGCGTGCGATGGTCTTGTCCGGTGCGCTGAGGTAATAAAGCACTTCGCAGGCGGTCACCAGATCGTAGCGATGACGCTGGTCGCCCCAGGGCTGGCCGAAAATGTCGGTGGCTTCGAACTGCGCCTGCGGCAGCCGCTTGCGGGCGCGCTCCACCGCTTGCGTACTCACGTCGACGCCGTACTGCTGGTCGGACAGCCGAGCCAGATATTCGGTTTGATGGCCTTCGCCGCAGCCCAGTTCGAGCACTGTGCCGATCCGGCCGAAGGCCCGTTCGATCACCGCGTTGGTGGCCTCGAACCGTGCGCGCTCAAGAGTAGAAGCCATGTTCCATGGATCTTCGACCGTGTAGGCCAGATCCAGACGTTCGAAGTTGTCGCTGCCGCCTGCGCCCCGCAGCGCGTATTTCATCCACAGACGACGGCGCGCCTTGCGCAGCAGGGCGATGGTTTTCGCAAGCATGCCGTATCCGCTCAATCGCACGCGCGGTCGTCGGGCGGCACGGCACGGACGCGCGTATCGCGCGCAGCAGACACCCGCAGCGGACGCAGCGGCGAGCTGTACCAGTCCACCACCTTGTCGCAGCGGAATTGCACCCAGGACGGGCCATAGCTCCAGCGCAGCGCATGCATATCGAACGGTTCCCCCAGAATGTTCCGCACCGTGTCTTTCCCCATCCCCGGTGCGATCGCACGCGCTACCGGCAGACGCTTCGCTACGGTCTGCGGAAGCTCTTTGCTGCCGGGGATCGAATCGAGCATCGCATCGCGATCCGTGCTGGCGGCGCGATTCCGGCCGCTTGCGGCCTCGTTGTCGACCACCCGCCAAGCCAATATGGCCATGGCGACCAACGACACGACTACAAAATAACGCGGCATTCTGCCAAATCCGGACGCAGCGCGCTTGTTTGCGTGCCGATCGCCTGCCAACGCAGGGCTGCGGACTGCGGAGTCCAGCCCTTGCGGGGACAGCATGCCCAAGGGCATCGCGCCGGGCATCCGCTGATAGCGCGCGTGGAAATCCACCGCAGCGTCGTAGAGACGGTTCAATTGCTGCAGCCGTCCGGTATCCTCTGCGCTTCCGCCCTGGTCCGGGTGCAGCTTCGACACGCGTCGACGCCACGCACCGCGCAGCTCGGTGAGCGAGCAGGTCGAATCGATCGCGAGTTCGCGATATAACGCACCGAAATCGGTGTCTTCGGCCACGTCCCGCTCCATCGCCGGCAGTTTTGCAAGGCGCGCAGTGGACCGCGTTGGCCGCGCGAATGCAAGCGTAGGCTGCGTCGTCCGGAGCTGGGCGGAAATTGCGTTATCGGTGGAAGTACGGGGGGTTCGATGGGCGTGACGGTGGGGGTAGCGGATATCGGATCGAGCGAAACACCGTCGGCCGGTCGTCGGCCGAAGCTGGCGCGTGCCTGCCGTCGAATGGGCGCGCTGCCGTTGATCGGCTGGGTACGGGCGGCGTTGCGCAACGATGTGCGCATTCTCGCCTATCACCGCGTGCTGGAGGCGGCGGATCCAGAGGGCTTCCGTTTCGACCCTGAGCTGATCAGCGCATCCAGCCGCGCTTTCCGCCAGCAGATGGCCATCGTCAAGCGTCGCTTCACGCCAATCCGTTTCGAAGAGTTGATCGATTGTCTCGATCGCGGGCGGCCGGTGCCGCGACGCGCAGTGCTGATCACCTTCGACGACGGCTATGACGACAACTACCGCTGCGCGTGGCCGATTCTGCGCGACTCCGGTCTGTCGGCGATGTTTTTCGTCTCCACCGGGCATATCGATTCGGGCCGGCCGTATGCGTTCGACTGGCTGGTGCATATGCTGTGCACCACCCGCGCCGAACGGCTTCAGGTGCCCGGGCTGGGTATCGACTGGGCTTTGCCGGATGACCTGCACGCACGCCGTGAACTGTCCAGCCGGCTGCTCGACAGCATCAAGTCGCTGGACGCACACGCACAGCAAGCGTTGATCGACCGTTTGCAAACCGAATGGTCGCTGCCTGCGGATGCGGG
>JAYVSK010000058.1:0-2283 GCA_043775395.1 Lysobacter sp.
CGCCGCGATCTGCAGACACTGTTGCTCGAACGACTGATCCGCAGCTGATATGGCCCGCATCCCCGACGCTTTCATCGACGACCTCCTCGCCCGCACCGATATCGTCGAGCTGGTCGCCTCGCGCGTGCCGCTGAAGCGCCAGGGCAAAGAATATTCGTCGCGTTGTCCGTTCCACGACGAGCGCTCGGCATCGTTCACGGTCTCGCCGACCAAGCAGTTCTATCACTGTTTCGGCTGCGGCGCGCACGGCACCGCGATCAGCTTTCTAATGAATTACGACCGCCTGGAATTCCTCGATGCGGTGGACGAACTCGCCAAGCGCGTGGGTATGGAAGTACCGCGCGACACCCAACAGCGCAACGCGACGCCCGACAGCGTCGATCAGTACGCAGCGCTGGAAGCTGCGGCCAAGTTTTTCCAGAAGCAGCTCGCGACCAGCGAAAAAAGCCGCGCGTATTTCGACCGTCGCGGGGCGGACGATGCGATCCGCAGCCAGTTCGGTCTGGGATATGCGCCGGACGGCTTTTCGGCGCTGCGCGATGCCTTGGGCACTGATCCGCGACGGATGGCGCTGCTGGAGCGGGTAGGCCTGTTCTCGAAGAACGACAAGGGCCATGTCTACGACAAATTCCGCGACCGGGTGATGTTCCCGATCCATGATCGTCGCGGCCGGACAATCGCATTCGGTGGGCGCGTGCTGGACCCGGAAGACTCGCCGAAATATCTCAACTCGCCGGAAACCCCGCTGTTCCACAAGGGCCGCGAACTGTATGGGCTGTGGCAAGTGCGGCAGGCGAACAGCAAGATCGAGCGGCTGATCGTGGTCGAAGGTTATATGGACGTGATCGCTCTGTTCCAGCACGGCATCACTCAAGCCGTGGCCACGCTGGGCACCGCAACCACGCCCGATCACGCCGAACTTTTGTTTCGAAATGCGCCCGACGTGTATTTCTGTTTCGATGGCGACGCTGCCGGCAAACGCGCCGCGAGCAGAGCGATGGAGTCGGTGCTGCCGCGGATGAAGGACGGGCGACAGGCGTTTTTCCTGTTCCTGCCCGACGGCGAAGATCCGGACACGCTGGTGCGAAGCGAAGGCAGCGCTGGCTTCGATCTGCGCCTGCGCGATGCGACGCCGCTGTCGACATTCTTTTTCGACGAACAGGGCATCGACGTGAACCTCGGCACGCTCGATGGCAAGGCACGCATGGCGGAACGCGCCAAACCGCTGCTGGCGCAAATTCCCGACGGCGCATTCGCAGATCTGATGCGCCAACGCTTGACCGAACTCACCGGCGTCGGCGCGCGCGCAAACACGCAGACCCAAGCGTCATCGCAGCGTCCGCGTGCGCAGCTCGCGCCCACACAAAAACGCAGCCTTGTGCGCAGCGCGATTGCGCTGCTGCTGCAGCAGCCGTCGCTGGCGTTGGCACTGCAGCCGCCTTACGCTTTCAGCGCCCTGCGCCAGCCCGGCATAGCGCTGCTCACCGAACTGGTCACGCTGGTGTACGAACGCCCGGACATCACCACCGGCGGCGTGCTCGAACATTTCGCCGATCGCGAAGAAACAGCCGCACTGCAAAAACTCGCCTCACAGGACATGCCCGGCGAAGCCGCACTGTGGCAAGACGAGTTCGCCGACGCCATGGCCCAGCTCGAAAAGCAGACCCTGCAGCAGCGCATCGACGCGCTGCAGGCAAAACAGCGTGAAGTCGGTCTGGACGATGACGATAAAGCCGAGATGCGCGCGCTGCTGCTGAGCAAACTGCAGCCAAACCGATAACGCGCGACACACACCAAAAAAGCATTCTCGCAGGGTAGCGGTGAGCAAAGCGAGGCCCGCCGCTCAATGCCGCGCAAGCCCTCGCTACATATTGGTGATGGTGGAATTCGCTTTGCTCGCCGCCATCCTGCTTGAGACTTTCCACAGCCGGTCGCAAGTCGTGAGAAGGCGCTGTGAGATATTGGCTTTACGCCGCATAGCAGCCAAACAAGCACTGAAATAGCCACCAGACAGCGCTGCATCCACAGCGACCAGCCATTCCCGATGCTCACGCAATGAGGCGTGATCCTCGCAACCCGCTTTCTTCGCTTCTGTTGTTCTGAACCTGAAAATCACACGATCCAAAACACGTTCCACTCTCGGTCCGTTCATCGACATCAGGAGACATCATGCTCAAACAACTCGTCTGCTCCACTCTGCTCGCCTGTTCGTTCGGCGCGAATGCCGACGACTGGCAGCAGGAATTCTTTTCGTCAATGTCCAATGAACTGCCGTCATCACGC
>JAYVSK010000059.1:0-32065 GCA_043775395.1 Lysobacter sp.
CATCGATCAAAACCAGATTCTGATTCCAGCGACCACGCGCGTATCGCGCGTCGATTCGCCTTCGTCGCGCATAAGGGCTGCGGTGTCGCCGAAGCTGCGTTCATGCGCAATGCCGACGTACGGCGCGAATCTGCGGGTGAATTCATAGCGCAGGCGCAGACCGGTTTCGACTTTGCCCAGCCCGGAGCCGATGCCGCGCGAAACATCGGCCTTCCCATGCCAATCGGCTTCGATCTTGGGCTGCAGGATCAGGCGATTGGTCAGCAGCAGCGCGTATTCGGCAGAGAAGCGCGCGGCGGTCTGACCGGCTGCGCCAAGGTAAGCGGTAGCTTCGACTTCGAACTTGTAGGGCGCCATGCCGGTTACGCCGATGGCGGCGAAGTTCCGATCGCGGCCCGGCGCGATGTCGTGACGCACGCCTGCCAACACATCCCACCAGCGTGCGATCGGTCGGCCGTAAAGCACTTCGACATCCGCATTTTCTGTGTGGCTATCGACTCGCTCGCCTTCGCTGCGCAGCCACAGTTTGTGGCGGTCGGTACCGACCCAGCCCTGCGCTTCCCAGGCTTGGCCCGTGCCCGGATCCGCGTCCCACACTTCAAGTCGATCCAACAGTAGATACGAGAACACGCCGCCTCCGTGGTCGTGTCCATGCGCGGGCGGCTTCGCGGCCTCGCGATCGGCATCGGTGATCGGCGGAATCGGCGTGCGCGGTGCCTGCGGCGCTGCCAAACCACGCTGCGAATGATCCATGCCGGAATGATCCATGCCCGAATGATCCATCTGGGCAGGAGTCATCGTGCTGTGGTCCATCGCACCGTGATCCATCGCACTATGATCCATCTCGGCAGGTTTTATCTTGCCGTGATCCATCTTGCCGTGATCCATCGTCGCGTGATCTTCGCTCTTCTGTTCGGCCGGCATCGGTTCGGCAGTGCGGCTGTCGTGCGCCTTGTCGTGTTCGTGCGCCTGGGCGCGCGTCGCGCCGGAGGCGAACGCAAACGCGATCGATGCGCAGATCGTGGCGATGCGGACATGTAGGGCCATGGCGTTCATTCCTCCACCCGCACTTCGCGCATCATTCCCGCTTCCATGTGATAGAGCAGGTGGCAGTGATACGCCCAATGGCCCAATGCATCGGCGCGCACGCGATAAGAACGCTTCGTGCCCGGCGGCATGTCGACGGTGTGTTTGCGGACCATGAACTCGCCTTTGTCGTTTTCCAGATCGCTCCACATCCCGTGCAGATGGATCGGGTGGGTCATCATCGTGTCGTTGACCAGCACGATCCGCAGACGCTCGCCGTAGTTCATGCGCAAGGGTTCAGCGCCGGCGAACGGCTGCCCGTCGAACGACCATGCAAAGCGCTCCATGTGCCCGGTCAGGTGCAGTTCGATATCGCGGCCCGGGTCGCGACCGTCGGGGTCTTCGAACAGACTGCGCAGCATCGAATAGCTCAGCGTTCTGCGGCCGTTGTCGCGCAGGCCGATGCCGGGATCGTCGAGCTTCGGCGTGGGCATCATGGTCTGCATGTCCACCAGTGGATTGCCGGCTTCGCTTGCGGGGTGGGTCTGCATGCTGCCCTGCATGGCTGTCGCTGACCTGCTTTTCATCGACGACATGTCGTGACCGCTGTGGTCCATGCTGTTATCGCCGCTGCTGCCGTGATTCATTCGGGAATGGTCCATGCCGGAATGATCCATCCCACCCATTCCGCCGTGCCCCATGTCGGCCATGCTCAGGATCGGTCGCGGGTCCACAGGCGGCACCGGCGCGCGCAATCCTTCGCGCACCGCGAGCGTGCCGCTGACGTAGCCCGTGCGGCCCATGTCCTGCGCGAAAATCGTGACTGCATCGTCGTCGTTCGGCGTGACGATCACGTCGAAGGTTTCCGCTGCGGCGATGCGGAATTCTTCGATCGTCACCGGATGCACATACTGCCCGTCCACCGCGACCACGGTCATCGTCAGGCCTGGAATGCGCACGTCGAAATGGGTCATCGCCGAGCCGTTGATGAAACGCAGCCGCACCTTGTCGCCGCGTGCGAACAGCCCGGTCCAGTTGCCCAGCGACGTGGTGCCGTTGATCAAATAGGTGTAAGTATGCGCGTTGACATCGGACAGATCGGTCGGCGTCATCCGCATCTCGCCCCACATCTTTCTGTCCTCGACAGTAGCGGCCAATCCGTCGCGCTTCGCATCGCGCAGAAAATCGCCGACCGTGCGCTTGCCGTAGTTGTCGTGGCCCGGCATTTTCTTCAGCCGCGCGTACAGATCGGCCGGCGCCAGATCGGTCCAGTCGCTCAGCAGCACCACGTGATCGCGCTGATAGTCGAAAGGCTCGGGCTCGGCGGTATCCACGATCAACGCGCCGTACAGCCCGGCCTGTTCCTGGAAACCGGAATGGCTGTGATACCAGTACGTACCGGATTGGCGCAGATCGAAACGGTAGCGATAGGTTTCGCCCGCGCCGATACCGTCGAAACTCATGCCCGGCACGCCGTCCATATTTGCGGGCAGCAGAATGCCGTGCCAGTGGATCGAAGTCTGGCCGCCGTGGATCGACTTTGGCGACAGTCGATTGCTTACGCGCAGCTCAACCGTGGTGCCTTCGCGGCAGCGCAGCGTCGGTGCCGGCACCGAACCGTTCACCGCAACACCGATGCGGGTGCTGCCGGTGAAATTGACCGGCAGTTCATCAATGACCAGATCGAAATCGGTGCCGGTCAACACGGGTGTTGCAGGCGCAGCCAAACCGGATTGAGGCCAACCGAATGCAGCGGCCACACCGCCGACGGCGAGCCCCTGTACAAAACGACGGCGGGACACGCCGCCGGAAAAAGAATAGGACATTGCAACACTCCACGATGCTCATGCGCAGGCTGCGCGATGAGGTCGGATCAAGGACAACGCATGTCTGACATGCGCACGACGACGGTGCCCGTGGGGCACGGCGGGTCGCTTAGCCGATGGGAGGTCGAACCGGATGCGGCAGCGCGGGCGCCCTGTGCGCATACGACGTTGCAGGCGCGTAGCGGATGCCTGTGGATGCAGGGATCAGTAGAGTGGGCGGCATCAGCGCCGCGAGGCTATTCGCGATGCATGCGCACCGGCATTGATCGGCGCAGTCGCCGCAGTTTGCGTCATCCGAAACGGATGCGTGCTGCGACAAGCTGTGCTCATGCATGCCGTGATCAGGCATACCATCATCAGGCATGCCGCTGTGCGGGTTCGAGGCGTCCGCGCGCATGTCTTCATGACAGGGTGGTTCAGCCGCAGGCGCGGCAGCAACCGGCGCTGCCGCAGCGCTGGTGTCGTGCGCACAAGCCGCGTGCACCGACGCCATCGCACCGCCCACGCCGTTCGCCACCAGGGCGAGGCTGAGCAGGGCGTGCAGTAGAAGAGGGCGAAAGCGCATCGCCGAAGTGTACTCCCGGTACATTCCGCCTGCAGCCGCAGCGTTCACCTTCATGAAGATCGCGGGCACGTCCGGAACAACAGGGGCGCCGCCGCCCGGTTCTCGCCGTTGCCGAAAGCCGGGTGCGATACCTCCCTTCTCCCCGCTGTGCGGGGAGAAGGTGGCCGAAGGCCGGATGAGGGCAGCCCTTCACGGCGCACAAATCGCAACTGCTGCTGCAGTTCGTCTTTGCGGGGGGGGGGTGTTTAGCCGCAGCCCCCATCGCATAGGGTGCCGCCTTGGCGCACCGTTTTGATGTTGCTTGGTGTTGTGCGGAAGGTCAGCCAATCTGATTCCGACATTGACCGGCGTGGCCAACAACGGCTGTGAAAAATCCGCTCAGATCCATGTCGAAAAAAAGTGGATTGCTCATCGAAAATACAGCCCAAGAGGCAATAGCCGCAGCCTGGTTATGCGCATTACTGTCGCTCACTTCTTCAAGCCTGCAACGATTTCCGACACGCCAAGCCCTAGTTCGAGCTGAACGCGCACGTATTCGCGCTCCTTGCGCGATAGGCTGCGACCGATCTCGATACGCACATCCTCGGCCTCCAGAATGCGCAGCATTCTTGGCATCGCCGAACCTATGGCGTCCGGCCCGTAACCTGCCTCGCGCAAAGCCGCACTCAGAAGGGCTTCTATCTCCATGACGCATCCATCGCTATTCAAGACGCAGTATTGTGCACCAACAGCCCCGTAGCCCGGCTCACGTCGCCGACGAGAACCGCGGCACTTCGTCGAGGCATAGCGCTCTGACCTTGCCCTCCGCACGCCCCGTAGGGTGGGCTTTAGGCCCACCATTGCAATACACCCGACATTGGAATCAATGATCGAAGCAAAAACTCCGGGCGACGATTAGTGCTGTGAGCATTCAAGCTTCATTGCGGTGGGCATAAAGCCCACCTTACGGCCCTTCTCCCCGCACCACGGGGAGAAGGTGGTGCGAAGCGCCGGATGAGGGGCGCTTTCACCGCGCTCGGATCACAACGGCAACATGTTGGCGGCGTTTGACCAGAAGCAGACTTTAGTAGGGCGCATAAGCCGAAGGCGTCATGCGCCTTGAACTCCAGCGATGGCAAATGCTTTAAAGAAGGCGCATGACGCTTCGCTTATGCGCCCTACTCGTATACGCCTTACGGCCTTACTGCCTTACGGCCTTACGGCCTTACGGCTCTCAACACGCCTTACGGCCTTGGGCGGACCGTTTGCTTTTGGTTGGTGTTCGGTGGGGTGGTCTGCCGACCTGACCTCTGCTAATCGTGTCTTTACCTCGGCGTCTAAGGCGACCCTGTCATTTCTAGCAGGTAATGCTCTCGGCGAAACAGTGACAGTGTTCGAGCAATGCCAGATTGGGCCGTGGGTTGTCAGGCGCTCAACATCACTCGCCAACGAGTGTTGAGATTGCCCTTCCTATCGTCGGCAATCACAGGAGAAGAATCATGAGCAAGGGTAGGTCTGGTGGTGGTGGCAAAGGCGGATCTGCAGGTGGTGGTGCGAAGGGTCCAAGCGGTGGGGGTGGCGCTAAAGGCAGTGGAAACACACCTAATTTGCCAAGCCGTACAGGCAATCCATCCGGCGGCGGTCGCGGTAATGCACCTACGAAATAGGCGCAATCGTTTGTAGTGCGTATTATCTCTTTTCCGACGATTGAACCTAGCAAGCATTTCTGTTGATTGCAGATATTTTGTGAGTGCAACCGACGTAGGCGATTCCGTCATAGCCCAACGAAGTGGAATCGCCATTAATGGGGGACGCTACATGGGTTCGATTTAAGAAAAAAATAGGTCCAGGAGGGCAAGATGCTTGAGCGCATTGAATCGATTCAGGGTGTTGGTCTATTGCATGACGCAAACGGGAAGCAGCACACCTGCAAGAAAACGACTCTTATTTACGCGGACAATGGTCGGGGCAAGTCAACGCTGGCCAGTGTTTTGCGCTCGGTTGCCTCTGGCGATGCAACGCTAATAGCCCATCGCAAAACACTCGACGGAACGCTGCCGCCCAAAATCGCGTTGCAGTTCGCGAGTGGTCACAAAGTGACTTTCTCGGCGAATGCATGGTCTGAAGTGCGACCGGAAGTCTTGGTGTTCGATGCTGACTTTGTCGAACGCAATGTTCACTCCGGTGGCGCCGTCAACACAGGGCACCGGAAGAGTCTCCTCGAATTCGCGCTTGGGGAAGCCGCAGTTGCAGCGCGGACGGCGGTCAATCTTGCAACGAGCGCAGCGAAGGCGGCGGCTGACAAGGTACAGAGCCTCAATGGGCGACTATCTGGTCATCACACAGGCTTGACCTTGGCACAGTTTGAAGCCCTGCCGAAGGTGGTCGATGCTGATGCGCAAATGGCTGCGCTACAGAAGCGTGTGACGGCTGCGAACAGTGCGGCAACGATTCTCGCCAAGCCAGTTCCGCAGATAATCTCAGAGCCTGTTTCTGACATCACCAGCCTGTTTGCTTCCTTAGACACTTCTTTGCAGGATGTCCACGCCGACGCGGAGCGCGTGGTCAAGGCACACGTTCTGAAGCTAGGGGGCGGCGCGGCGGAAGGTTGGTTGAATCAGGGCCAACACTTTTCCAAAGGCGAGTCTTGCCCCTACTGCGGGCAAGACACTATCGAGGTGGATCTGATCCGAGCGTATCAAACTCACTTTAATGCTGCGTATGCCGTGTTGAAAAGCAAAGTTGCCGGCCTTCGGAATGCTGCTTTGGGCAGTACAAGACTGGCCTTGGTAGAAGCGTTTTCTCGAAGCGTTTCGACCGCCCAGGCGCAAGCGTCAGCTTGGTCGGAGCTTGCGCCAACGCAGCCAATCAGCTTCGACGAGGAGGCCGCGAAGGATGCTTTGACTGAGCTTCAGAACTTCCTTCTTGGATTTGTCGATCGCAAAGAAGCCACCCCGGCTGAATCGATTGGTAGTCCGACCGATCTGGAGAAAGCCAAGTCGCTGTGGCACAAAGTCGTCGCGACGATGGAGATCGCAAATGCCGCCATAACATCAGCCGGGGAGATCATTGCCACCTACAAAGGCAAGCTTGCCGCCGACGATGTGCAATTTCTTGCACCGCAAATTGCACAGTTGGAAGCGGGAAAGCGCAGACACGATCTTGCAGTTGCCGACCTCTTCAGCAAGCTAAAAATTGCTCGTACAGATTCCGCAACGGCTGAGGCTACGAAGAGGTCGGAGCGCGACAAGCTCGATGCACTGATGACGGCAACCCTATCTCAGTACGAGAAATCGATTAACGAGTTGCTGAAAAAATTTGGCGCCACCTTTAGGATCAAGGGCATGGGAGCGAACTTTAGGGGTTTGGCGCCTCGCAGCGAGTATGGCCTCTTGCTGCGTGGTAAAGACGTGGCCTTAGAAGGCGGGCCACCTTCGTTTTCAACGACGCTGAGCGAGGGCGACAAACGAACTCTTGCCTTCGCGTTCTTTATCGCGAGCACGCTCGCGGACAAGAAACTGAATTCACGCGTCATCGTCATTGATGACCCAATGTGCAGCTTGGATCTGAACCGTAAGCAGCACACACGATCAGTATTGAAAGGACTGCATTCGAAAGCCGAGCAGCTTGTTGTGCTTGCGCACGATCCATACTTCTTGCGAGATTTACGGGACGCATTACGAAAAGACGACAAGGAAACACCAATCGCGGAGTTTCAACTTGCGTTCGCACCCGGTGACTACACTGGATTCGCCGCGCTAGATATCGACAAGGAGTGCGAGTCAGCCTACTTTCAACATCATCGACTCTTGAACAATTTTAACGTGGGAAGGAGCGAGGACATCAAGACTGTAGCGAAAGCAATTCGACCGATGTTGGAAGGCTACCTGCATCGCAGGTTTCCAAGCCTCTTGCCGAAGTCGTTGATGTTTGGCCAAGTTGTTGTAATCATTCGTGACGCGGACGCCGCAAGCCCACTAAGCCATGCCCGAAACTTGGTTTCCGAGTTGAACGAAATAAATGAGTATGCTGGTCAGTTTCATCATGACACGAACCCCGGCGCGGACATGGAAACGGTTGTTGCCACTGAACTCAAGACGTTTGTCGTTCGAGCACTCCATATTGTTCACAGTGGGGCCCCACTGTCGTAAGGCCGTAAGGCGTAACTCGTAGGGCGAAACCCGCTTCGCGGATTCCGCCGTTGTTGCCAATCGGATTGCCGAACGGCGTAATCGCCTCTGGCGGTTACGCCCTACGCAACAATCACGCAAGCACCGCCACCAACTATCAGCGCACCCATTTTTCCCTATATTCCACCTGCACCCACACCTTCCGCGTATCCCGCGCAAAATCATCGGCGCGGTAATCGGCGACTTTCACCATCACTGCCTAGTCTTTCCACAGCAGACGCGACAGCGACAGTTCGATGCCAGCCACGCATCGCGTCACGCCCATGTAAAGTAGGCTTTAGCGAAGCCGCCGCTTGCGGTCTGAATGTGAATCAGGTGAAGATCGGGGTATGACCACCAGGGAGATGGGCATGTTTCGTATCGCATTGCTGTCGTTGTGTCTGCTGTCGCTCGCGTTGCCCGTGACTGCACGTGCTCAGGATTCGTCCGATGAGCTCGATACGGTCGTGGTGACCGGATCGCGGATCGGCTACAGCGATCTGCTCGATACTCCGGCGGTGTCGTTGACCAAGCCGGGTGATTATCTACTGCAGACCATTGTGCTCAGCAACGACAGCCGCGATGCGGAGCTGCGCAAGCGCGAGGTGCACGAAACTATCGCGCAGTTGGTTGCTTCCACCGGTAATCGTTATGTGGTGTTTCATGTCGACGAGTACCGGGTGGCGCTGAATCGCGACAATTACCGGATCGATTTGGAGGAAGACGACAAACGCCCGGATTCGAACGTAGTCTCGCTGCAGATCCGGGTCGGTATCGGCGGCGACCCGGCGAAAGCCGAGGCGATCATCGCGGAGATGCGTCGTTTCATCCGCAGCGCCAACAAGGTTGGCCGCACCGAGATCGATATCAAGGGCGACACCGCGCTGGTGATGAACAAGCCGGAGCGTTTCCGCTATGAAATCATCGATGCGATTGCCAAGGATTCGAAGCGGTTGATGGACGCGATGGCGCTGGACTGCAAGGTGGAGATCGACGGCCTCAACCGCCGTGTGGAATGGGAACGCGCTTCAGCGGCGGAACTGCTGCTGTATATCCGCTATAGCGTGACTATTTCCGATTGTCGGAAAAGCGCGCAGTAGGGCAATGCCAGTCGATGACGATACGCATTTGGTAGCCCGATGCTGATCGTAGGCTGGGCTGATCGCAGGCTGGGCTGATAAGCCCAGCATGGGTTCTCGGTAGTGGTGATGCTGGGCTTTTCAGCCCAGCCTGCTTCTTAGCCCAGCCTGCTTTGCGGGTCGTCGGACAGATGCGCGATGGCTGCGGTTGCGGCGTCGCGATTGTTGTCGTCGAATGCGGTGACGTTTACGCGCTCGACTGTTCCGGCATCAATGCAGCGGACATTGACGCTGTAGCCATCGGGATGGCTGCGCGGCACGTAGAACGCTTTCACGCCGCAGTGGCGGCAGAACAGATGACGCGCGGCGCCGGTGTTGAAGCGATATACGGCGAGCGCCTTGTCGCCGAAGAGCAGCCGGAAACGCGCAGCCGGTACGATCAGATGCAGAAAGCCGGTCATCGTGCAGATCGAGCAGTTGCAGTCGAGCGCGTCGATCGTTGCGGGCGCGTGGACTTCAAAACGAATGCGGCGGCAATGGCAGCCGCCGCGATGGATCGTATCGGTCATGGACAAGGCTTCAGTGCTTGTCTTTGCCTTTGCCTTTGTCCTTATCTTTTCCGCCGTTGTCGCCGGAATCGCCTGGGCCCTTGCCGCTGTGCCCCGGGCCATGGTCGCGATGATCGTCGCCGCTATGCTTCGCGCCCTTGCCGCGGCCGGGGAAGTCGCGTTCCAAGTCGCGGTCGATATCGATCGGCCGACTCCAACGGTCGTAGGTCGGCACCATGCCGCGTTTGAGGCGGTGGAACTCTGCCGAACCGGGTTTAATGCCGAGCCGCTTGGCCATCGCGCCCCAGCCTTGGCCGTGGTCGCGTTGCCACATGTCGACAACGTAGCGGCACGGCCGGCCGGCCAGTTTTGCCAGTGCACACGCGAGGTACACATCGCCCGGCGCCCAGCGCTGACGGTTCAGCAAGTCCAGCACCAGGTCGCGAGGCGCGCCGTGGTAGCGCACGAGTTCGTCGACGAACGGGTCGCGGTAACGGCCGCCGTAGCGATTCATGTCGCCCAGCCAGGTGTCCACCCAGATGTCGCCGCTGCGCGGATTCCAGCCGAACGTAAAGTCCTGCGCCTGCGCCTGCGCGCTGCCCGCGGCCAGACCGAATGCGAGGAGCGATGTAGCAATGAGCTTGCGCATGGTGGGAAATCCTGTGGAGTATTCGAGGGGCGGATAGTCGCATGATCCGGCGGCCCGGAATCCGAACACATGCGCTGCGGCGCTTTCGTTCAGGAGAGACACCAACGCGGCTCAATCGCGATCATGCAAGCGGTGCCCGTCCCAGTAACGATCATCCTCTCGGCGTTCGTCGTAGCTGTAGTCGCGGTTTTGGCCATGACGGTCGTAGCGCGGGTCGTAGTATTCGACTCTGCATCGTCCGCGGCTGTCGCAACGCTGGCGGCTGTAGCGGCCGTACGGGTCGCGGACAAAACCGCTGCGGCTGTCGTTGCCGCGATTGCGGTGATAGCCGTACGCGTTGCCGCGCGGCTGATGGCGGTAGTACACGGGGCGACCGCGATAGTCGCTTTCGACGATCAGGCGGTCGTTGTAGCCATCGCTATAACGGTAGTAAGGCTGGCCGCTGCGGAACACGATGTCGGCGACATCGACGATCACGCGGGTCAGATCGTCGTCGGCGCGCGCAGGGGCGGCAAACAGCGCGCCTGTACCGAGAGCGCCGGCCAGGGCAGCGGGGACGAGCCAGCGTGCGAGGAAGGACATGGGAATCTCCAGAAGGCCGCAATCGCGCGGCTCGGTGGCGACGATGCCGCTTAGCCTGTGAACACCGATTTAACCTTTGCGGGTGACCCGGAGTGGTTCACTCTGCGCTCAGCCGGCCAATAGCGATCGGATTGCAGCTGGTAATTCTGCGGGTCCGCGCACGCTGCGCATACGCTCCAGCGCGGACGGCGCTGCGGTTTCGGTTTCGTGTGCCCAAGTCACGTGATAAGGCATGTGCACGCCGCATCCGCCCAATGCCACCACCGGCACGATGTCCGAACGCAGCGAATTGCCGATCATCGCAAAGTGTTCCGGGGCCACTGCGCATTCGGTCAGCAAGCGGGTGTAGGTGGCCGTGTCTTTCTCGCTGACGATCTCGATTCGCTGGAACAGATCCGACAGGCCCGAGTTGCGCACTTTGGCTTCCTGATGGAACAGATCGCCCTTGGTGATCAGCACAACCGGGTAGTCCTGCGCAATGTCCTCAACGGCTTGGCGAATCCCCGGCAGCAGTTCGACAGGATGCTTCAGCAGCGATTTTCCCAGTTCGACAATGCGGTGCAGATCGTACGCGGAGATCCGCGCATCGGTGATCGCGACAGCGGCTTCGATCATCGACAGGGTCATGCCTTTCACGCCGTAGCCGAACAGCGCGAGGTTGCGCGTCTCGATGGCGTACAGCCGGTCGTAAGCGTCGTCCAGATCGATATAGCCAGCGACGATGCGCTCGAAGCTGTGCTGGGCCTCGCGGTAATAGTCTTCGCTGCGCCACAGAGTGTTGTCGCCGTCGAAACCGATGAGTTGCAGGTCGCGGGTCATGATGGGGGCGGATCCTGGATGGGAAGCGGTCATGGCGTGCGGCTTACGGCAGGGTGGTCCGCAATTTGTCGGTCATCGGCACCGCGTCGGCGGGCCTCAGCGGCGGCGGCGACAATGCCGCTTTGTAGGCGCGATACAGCAGCTGGACTTTCTGCAGATACGCCTGCGTTTCTTTATAGGGCGGCACGCCGTCGTAGCGGGCGACCGTGCCCATGCCAGCGTTGTAGGCGGCGATCGCCAGTGCGGGGTCGTTCTTGAAGCGCTTGAGCAGCATTCTGAAATAACGCGCGCCGGCGTCGATCGACTGCGCTGCGGAGAACGCATCTTTCACGCCGTATTCCAGCGCGGTCGCCGGCATCAGCTGCATCACGCCCTGGGCGCCTTTGGGCGATTCGGCCTTTTCGTCGAAAGCGCTTTCGGCATGCGCGATCGCGCGCAGCCAGGCATCGTCGACGCCGGTTTTTTTCGCAGCGGCTTTGAAGAGTTTGGCATGGCGGTCGAGCTTGGGCGTGTCGATCTTGCCAAGCCCTTCATGCGCCGGTTCGCCTTGCGGCGTTTCCACCGTGAAGCGCAGATAGACCCGCGCGCCGGGGAGATTGCGGGTGCCATAGACCAGCTTGCCGTCCTGTTCGCGCTCGTACAGCGTGCCGCTGAAGACGCCCATCTCTCCCCAGAGGTTGGACGTTTGCGCGGCGCTGTCGTCGATCTGCTTCTGTTCGCACTTCGATCCCGGTTCGGGCGCGGTGGACAGGCTGACGGTGCCGGCGCGGACGCAGCGATAGACCGTGCGCGCCTGCGCCGATAGCGGCAGACACGCCAGCATCAGCGAGGGCAGGAGCAGAGCGAGTAAAGGCGGCGGAGGCGGCAGTCGCGACATGGTCATAGTCTAATGTGCCGCCCGTTACTGTGGTTTCGCGCGTAGCGTGTCCTTGGTTCGGCCGGGATATGCCAACACTCCCGCGTCGCGTCCGGCCTGTTTCAGTCGCCCATCCCGCTCCCTTCACAAGGTCGTCGCAATCGCGGAACGACGGTCGGAGCGCGCATGCCCGACGACAGTCCCGACTGATCGTCGGCAGCGATTTCGAAGGCACCGATCTCGCGCCGTATCGAGGGCGTCTGCTGCACTATCGCCGTTGAAGTCGCCGTTGAAGTCGCCGTTGAAGTCGCCACTGCGATCATTGCCGATCTTCTCGCTCGGGCGTTTCAGCGCGCAGCGTCTTCCTGCGCCCACGTGCGCGTGCTGCCGCTACGGCGCATGCGGTAGCGTTCATGTTCGTCGTGCGCGGCACCGTATCGGCTGATTTCTGTCGTTTCGAGCATGTCGACCGCGCCGGTATCTCGGCGGAACACCAGTACGCCGTCCCTACGGAACATCAGGCCGGCCGGGCGCGCCTTGCGGGCATCGGTTTTCGTACCGCCGTTGGTCAGTTCGTCGACAAGCGCCCACAGCGCTTTGGGATCGCCGGTAGCGTCCAGCGTCTGCGACCAGCGGATTCGCGCCAGATTCGGGTCGCCATCGACCAGACTGAGCGTGTATTCGCGGCTGGCGGGCAGCGATATGCCCTCGTTCGGCGAGTCCATCGGTTCGGCATCGCGATAACGCTTGCCCACATCGAGGGTCTTGCCGACGAACGCGGTCATGGTCTTCGGCTGCGCATTGGCCATGGTTTCGACGCTGTCCACGGTGACGATGCTGTCCATGGATGCCTTGAGGTTGTCCCGGGCGATCTTGAGTGCCGCGTCCCGATCGACCTTTGAGATTTTCCGATCGCCATCTTTGAACATGTTGGGCAAATTCGCGGCGATGATCGGCAGCATCGTCGCGCGCACCTTGTCGACCAACGCCTGCAGATTACGCACCCGGCGGTAGTGCCCATTGCGATCCAGTTCGATTGTGATCTGCATGCCGTCCAGTTTGTCCAGCAGCGGCGCGATCGCGTCAACCATGCTGCGGTCGCCTTGCACCGCTTCAATGCGGCTGCCGCGCGTGACCCAGATCTGCGCATAGCCCGCAGCGCCGGCTTCATCGATGCGGATATCGGTGTGGTCGGTGGTGCGACGGGTGCTGGATGCGCCGTTCTCGATGTCGCGGACGACCGATTCGGTGTCGTAGGTCGCGACATCGCCGGGCTTCCCGCCGACGGGCCAGCGCACCTGCTCGGCGGCGTTTGCGAAGACGGGCGTGGCAGCGAGCAGCAGCGAGGACAACAGCCAGACGATGCGGCGGGGGGTGAGGCTGGATGAAATGAGCATCGGCGTTCCTGCCATAGATGGATATATAGATGAATACAGGGTGATGCGTTTATGCGCCGCGCGAGATCAACTCGCGCATCCGTTTGAGTTTCGGTGCCACGATCGGCACCGTCAGCATAGTGCTGGTCAGTGCCATCAGCAGCAATGCGGTGAACGTGCTGCTGGTAATGATGCCCTTATCCAGCAGCACCGTGGCGAAAATGATCTCGATCAACGCTTTGGTCTGCAGCAACCAACCGATGATCGAGGCTTCGCCAGGCTTCCATTTCAGAATCCTGCCGGCAATGTGGATACCCGCTTGTTTGCCGGCGATCTGCATCACCAGCAGAAAGCCCGCCGCCAGAAAGACCATAACGCCGCCGACTTCCCAGTTGGTGCGCAGACCGGTGCTGAGGAAAAACACGGGCATCATGACCAGCAGCACGTTGTGGCGGAGCACATCGAGTTTCTTCTGCTCGAACCAGTGGTGATCCATCACAACACCGGCCAGGAAGGCACCCACCATATAGTGCAATCCGGACCAGTCAGCACCGAAGGACACTACGGCAAGCCAGATCAGCGCGACGTACCAGCGGTCGCTTTCGGGCAACCGCAGCATGAACTTGCGGAACAGCCAGCAGGCAGGCACGAAAAGCGCGATGAAGATGCCTTGGCGCCCTAATCGATCCCAATCCATCACCACGATGGCGAGAACGGCCCAGATTGCGATGTCGTCCAGGCTTGCGTAGCGCAGGATCCGCTGGCCCAGCGGTTGGCGCAGGATCTCCAGCTTTTCCATCAACAGCACAAGTATCGGCAGCGCGGTCACCGCCGTCCCCATGCCGATGCCGAGGACGAACTGCCAAGGCTGCGCTTTCTCGCCGATCCAACCGCCGAAGTTAAGCAGCGTCATCGCCGCGATGCTGCCGAACAGCAGCGGCACGCCAAGCGCCATGCCTGCGGTCACGGTGCTTTCGCGCCGCTGTTTCCAGGCCTCGCCGAGGTCGAGTTCGATACCGGCCAGCCAGACGAACAGCATGACCGCCCACCACGCCACGCCATTGAGCGACTGGATCACGTCTTTGGTGAATACAAAAGTGTAGTAGTCGGGAAAGATCGCACCGAGCACTCCCGGCCCAAGCAGAATGCCGGTCACGATCTGCACCACCACCAGCGGCGCGAAATAATCGGTGCGCCCAAGCCGCCAGATCAGATATGGCACTGCAAAGATGATCGCCATTGCGATCAGAAACAGTTCGGTGGTGGAAATGGCGTGAGGCATATGCGACCCAGTGAACATGAATGAATGCCAAGAATAACGAAGCGTCAACTCAGGGCAAAGCCGAACTGACGGAGTAGGGCGGTGTCCGGACGCATGCTACCCTCTGGCCGATGATCCGGACGCCCATGCCCACATTTTTTCGCCCTTCCTGTTGTTTGATGACGGCGTTGACGCTGGTCCTTGCGGCCTGCGCCACCCCGTCGTCGCCGCCGAAACCCGCTGTCATCATCGCCGCGCCCGATACTGTGGCGCATGCGCCTGTCGAAGCGCTGCTGCCGAAAGTGCCGCAGCCGCAGGAACGTCCGGTGGCACCGCCATCGGTGACCGATCCTGCGATTCCGCGCGAACAGCGCATCGCTGCGTTCGTCGATTACACCGCGAAAACCTATGGCATCGACCCGCAGCGCATCCGTGATGCGTTGGCGCAGGCCGAATACAAGCAGAGCATCATCGATGCCATCACCCGTCCCGCCGAGGCGGTGAAACCCTGGCGCGATTACCGCACGATCTTTCTCACCACTGCGCGCATCGACGCCGGTCGCGCTTTCTATGCCCAGAATCGCGAAGCACTCGGCAAGGTCGCGGCGCAGACCGGCGTGCCGGCCGAATATATCGTCGCGATCATCGGCGTGGAAACTTTTTACGGCCGCAATACCGGCAGCTACCGCGTGATCGATGCGCTGTACACGCTTGCTTTCGATCACCCCAAGCGCGCGCCGTTCTTCGCCGGCGAACTCGCGCAGCTGTTCGCGTTGACTGCGCAGGAGCCGCAGCTCGATCCGCTTGCCCTCAAGGGCAGCTATGCCGGTGCGATGGGCATGGGTCAGTTCATGCCGTCCAGCTATCGGCTGTGGGCGAGCGATGGCGATCGTGATGGCCGCCGCGATCTGTTGACCCACAAGCCCGACGTGTTCGCGTCGATCGCGAATTATTTTGTCGTCCACGGCTGGCAGCCCGGCGGTCCGGTAGTGGCGCGGGCGACGTTCGATGCGCGCCAGGCGGAATTCGTGCCCGAGAATCTGGAGCCGGTGCATGCGCTGCGGGCGTTGGCTGCGCGCGGTTACCGGCCGATGGCCGGAGAACCGGTCGGTGAGGGTGCGACCGTGGTGGGTCTGGAAGGCGATGCTGGCCGCGAATATTGGCTGGGTTACCGCAACTACTACGTCATTACCCGCTACAACCGTTCGCCGATGTACGCACTGGCCGTGCACCAGCTGGCCCAGGCGATCCGCGCCGGGGCGCAGCCATGAGCGCATTTAGCCGCAGCGCCGCAGTGCGTTTTGCGGTGTTTGCCGTTGCGCTGTCGGCGCTGAGCGCCTGCGGCTCCGCGCCGATGAAGTCCAAGCCGCCGCAGTCCAAGCAAGCGCATGCGTCGACCGACGCGGTTCAGGCGGCCTCCGACGCGCCGACGCGCTCGCCGTATGCGCCCGCAGTGGAAGATCCGGGCAAACGCGGCGATTACGTCGCGGGCGGCCTGTATGCGCCGCATATCCAGGACAGCGCGCCGGATGAGATTCCCGATATCGATGCGATCCCCGAGCCGGAAGTGAAGATCGAGCCGCGTTCGCGGGTCGGCAACCGCAGCTATGCCGTGCTGGGCAAGCGCTATCAGATCCGCGATTCCGCTGAAGGCTATGTCGAAGAAGGCATGGCTTCGTTCTACGGCAAGAAATTCCACGGCCGGCTGACCTCGAACCAGGAGGTGTACGACATGTACGCTTTCAGCGCCGCGCACAAGACGCTGCCGCTGCCCAGCTATGCGCGGGTGATCAATCTGGCCAACGGCAAATCGGTAATCGTGCGGATCAACGACCGCGGCCCGTTCCACGCGGGCCGCATCATCGACCTCAGCTATGCGGCAGCGACCAAGCTCGGCTTCACCCAGCAGGGCACCGCGCGGGTCGAAGTGCACGCCCTGACCTCGGCCGATGGGCGTGGCAATCGCAGCGCACGCAGCCGTCCGCAGCCGCCGGCCGAACCCCCGCCCCCCACGGTGGCGGATACCTCGGTATCTGCCGATGAATTCGAGCGTTGGATGCAGACCAGCGGCGTCCGTTTCGCTTCGGGTAAGCCGGGCGACGCCAAGCATGCCGATGCCATGCCGCCGGCGCAGAATCATGGGCTAGCAAGCGCACGGGAGGGCGAACAGGTGCAGCTGCAGCTCGCGTCGTTCTCCGCGCGCGACAACGCCGAGCGTGCCCGGGACAAGCTGCAGGCAGATGGTGTAGAAGCACTGCGGATCGACGAGGCCATGGTGAACGGCCAGCCGGTGTGGCGCCTGCGCGTCGGCCCTGTTCCGTCCTCGCGGGTGCAGGAACTTTCCGCCCGTGCGGCCGATCTGGGTTTCGGCTCCGTGCAGATCGTGCGCGACTGACCCAAAGACATTCAACGCGAGGGATCGCATCTGACGAAAAGCCGCGCAATTCGGCCTGCCGCTCGGAATCCTTTGCCGCTTGCTTCAGACTACGCGGCTGTTCCAATCCATGGCGGCGTGCGCAGTGTCCGGCTGCCAACGCCGCAAACGCTACCGGAGTAGATGATTCGATGAAGATTGACGGTGTGATGCGAGCCGAAGCCGCAACCGCAACCGCCGGCGTCGTGCGCCGCAGCGCGATGCGATGGCTGCTGACCAGCGCCTGTCTGGTGTGGATGACCGGCATGGTGTTGGCGCAGGCGCCCGCCGGTGCTCCGCAAGCCGATGCAGTCAACACCGATGCGCCTAAAGCCGGTGCCCTCAAAGCCGGTGCCCTCAAAGCAGATGCCGCCCCGCCGCCGCTGAGTATCCCCGACGCGCCCAAGCCCGCCACCGCCAAAGCCTGGCTGGTCATGGACGATGCCACCGGCAAGGTGCTGGCCGGCGAAAACATCGATATGCGCCTGGAGCCGGCCAGCATTACCAAAGTGATGACCGCGTACGTGATCGCCGCCGAGCTGAAGGCCGGCCGGATCAAGCCCGGCGACAAGGTGATGATGAGCGAGAACGCCTGGCGCACCGGCGGCGCCGGCACCGAGGGCAGCTACAGCGGCTTCGAGGTGAACAAGACCGCCGACCTGACCGAAATGGTCAAGGGCATGGTGGTGCAGTCGGGTAACGACGCCGCGATCGCGCTTGCAGAACACACCGCAGGAAGCGAATCGGCATTCGCCACGCTGATGAACGACTATGCCAAGCGTCTCGGGTTGAAGAACAGCCGCTTCGCCAATGCGCACGGGTTGACGGCCGAGGGCCACTATTCCACCGCCCACGATCTCGCGCTGCTGGGCCGCGCGCAGATCCGCGATTTTCCGCAGGAATACAGCTACAACAGGATCCGCGAATTCACCGTCGGTCCGATCACCCAGCGCAATCGCAACCTGCTGCTGTGGCGCGACGAATCGGTCGACGGCATCAAGACCGGCCACCATTCCACGGCCGGGTACTGCTTGCTGTCCTCTGCCAAGCGCGGCGATCAGCGGCTGATCGCCGTGGTGATGGGTGCCAAGAGCGAAGAAGAGCGCGCGGTGGATTCGCTGGCGCTGCTCAACTGGGGCTTCCGTTTCTACGAAACCCATCGGCTGTATCAGCCCGACATCGCGATCGCCACGCACGATGTGTGGAAAGGCACCACCGACACCGTGAAACTCGGGTTGGAGCACCCGCTATTGGTCAGTACCCCGCGCGGGCGATATGCCGAACTCAAGCCGCTGATGGACTTGCCCGAAACCCTGGTTGCACCGATCAAGGCTGGGCAGAAGATCGGCACGGTGCGGGTGATGCTGGACGGTAAGCTGGTGATCGAAGCGCCGCTGGTCGCCGTGCAGGGCGTGGTCGAAGCCGGCTTCTTCAAGCGTCTGTGGCACGAGTTCCTGATGTGGTGGGAATCGGTCTGACGATACTCCGATTCTTCAGGCAAGGATCCTTCTCGAAACGGGAGCGGTAGATGGAATACAGCGAGTTCGTCGCCGTTATCGGCGACAGCAAAACCCCGGAGCTGAAGGATTTCGAGCGCCTCAGCAGCTTCGCCCACAGCGCCGAAAAAGACGAATTGTGGTCCGCGCTGGGCCACGCCGGCATCCATCCGATCTATCAAACCCTGGTCGTGCAGGCGCTGCATCGCCGCGTGATCGAGGAATTGGAGCAAGAACAGGCGCGGCAGCGAAAGCTGGAAGAAGACGCGCGCGTCGAAGCGGCCAAGGATCCGCCGGCACGCCGCCGCAGCCGCTGAGCAGGATATCGTCGCGAGCCATCGCAGCCGCCTTGCCGGCTTCATCATTAATTGCCGGACCGGCGACTCTGCGTGGTGCGGATGAAGCATCCGGAGCTTGGGGCGATGCCGAACGCGTGTTGATCGCGTGACGCGAGGGCGTTCCGTGCGGTGGTCAGCATCGCGACTTCCGCTGCTCCCGCAGGGACCTGCGGCGGTCTCCGTCATGCGGTTGTGGAAGCGGCGGAAGCCGCGATGCTCTACGTTCCAAGAGAAATGCGGCGCTCGATGTCCGCAGCCTCTGCATCAAGATGCATTTTTTTTGTCGAGACGCCGCATCTCCGCTTCCTTGATTTCATCCAATGCATCTAAAATCTGATGTTCAAGTGTTTCATCCATCGGCTCGATGACATTGTTTGCAGCAGCCAGCTCAGCACTGCCGCCATGCTTGAATCTTGTCACCCAAACGCCTGCATCCTTGGGTTTTTCAAAACTGAGGCTTTGCAACAGAACGCGATCGGAGCCATCGACAAGTTTGAAATAGAATCGGCCGTCCGACTCACGGTATTGCTTGATACTGGCCTGTTTTGGCGCGACGCCATCTTCGATGACAAACGCCCGCCCCGCATACATCGAAGCTTTTGCGTCTAGCAGACTTGGTGTCTTGGATAGATCCCGAAATCCAACCGCCTCCCGCAATCGCCGCATCAGCGGCAATCCATGTCGTTCGCGGGCAACTGCAGCGCCCTCGCGCAGCATGTCTTCGATCCGCTGCGGCTGCTGCATCAGTGCGTTATAGCGCTCGCGCATCGGCGACAGTTCGGCATCGATGCGCTCGAACAGCATCTGCTTCGCATCGCCCCAGCCAATGCCGTCGGCGAACGCTGCGCCCATCGCGCTGGTCTCATCGGCGCTGGCGAAGGCTTGGTAGAGCTGAAATAACGCGGAGTCTTCGGTGTCTTTTGCTTCCCCCGGCCCGCGCGAGTCGGTGACGATTGAAAAAATCAGCTTCTTCAGCTGCTCGCGCGAACAGAACAGCGGAATAGTGTTGTCGTAGCTTTTCGACATCTTGCGGCCGTCCAGGCCGGGGAGGGTGGCGACGTGTTCCTCCACTGCCGCTTCCGGCAGCACCAGATGATCGCCATACAGATGATTGAAGCGCTGCGCGAAATCGCGCGCCATCTCGATGTGCTGGATCTGGTCGCGTCCTACCGGCACTTTGTGCGCGTTGAACACCAGAATGTCGGCGGCCATCAGCACCGGATACATGAATAATCCAGCGCTGATGCTGCTGTCGTCGTCCTCGCCATTGGCGCGGTTCCTGTCCACCGCAGCCTTGTAGGCGTGGGCGCGATTGAGGATGCCCTTGCCGGCGACGCAGGTCAGAAACCAGGTGAGCTCCGGAATTTCGATGATCTCGCTCTGCCGATAGAGCCAGACCCGGTCGTGGTCCGGCTCCAGCCCGCAGGCCAGCCAGCTGGCGGCGATGTCCAGCGTGGAACGCTGCACTTTGACCGGGTCCTGCACCTTGATCAGCGCGTGCATATCGGCCAGAAAATAAAAATTCTGGGTGCCGGGCGTACGGCTGGCGGCTACCGTGGGGCGGATTGCGCCCACGTAGTTGCCCAGATGCGGGGTGCCCGAAGTGGTGATGCCGGTAAGCACGCGGGTGACGGTCATGGGGCCAGACGGGGAAGAACAGGCTGGCTAGTTTACCTGCGGCTGAATCCTGCGGCCCCGGCATCAACACGCATCCAAACCCCGTTCTGCGACAAGGGGCGTTCAAGGTCACTGTCCAAGTCGGACACCTATCTCACGGAGCCCCGTCATGTTGCGCCCCACCGCCCTGCTGCTGTCCGCACAGCTCTTCATCGGCATGCTTGCCACCACCGCCTGCAGCGGACTGTCGGCGCAGCCGTTGGTCGATGTCGATATCGTCGATCGCGACAGCGGCGAATGGCTGCCCGAATACCGTCACCGCGGCCGCGACTGGATCCCCGGGGTTCCCGGCCACCGCTACAGCGTGCGCATGACCAACACCACCGGCGAGCGCGTGCTGGTGGTACTGTCGGTCGACGGCGTGAACGCGATCAGCGGCGCCACCGCTGCCGCCAACCAGACCGGCTATGTGCTGGGCCCGTGGCAGAGCACCGAAATCACCGGCTGGCGCAAATCCTGGCAGGACGTTGCCCAGTTCTATTTCACCGACCTGCCCGACAGCTATGCCGCACAGACCGGCCGGCCCGACAATGTCGGCGTGATCGGCGTGGCGGTCTTCCGCGAGCGCGCACAGCCGCAGCCCTATTACGAGCCGGCGCCGATCTCGCGTGGCGATGATCGCGAATATGATCGCAATCGTAACCAGGCCGGCCGCGCCGAGGACAAGGCCGCAGCCCCGCAGGCCTCGCGACGTGCCGCCGAGTCCGCGGCTTCGGATTCCGCCTACGGCGGCAACAGTGCGCTGGCGCAGAGTATCGGCACCGGCCATGGTGCCCGCGAATGGGCTCCGGTCAGCCGCACCGACTTCGTCCGGGCGTCGCGTTCGCCAGCCCAGGTGCTGCAGATGCGATACGACGACATCGACAATCTGGTGGCGATGGGCGTGATACCGCGCCCCTATCGCGATGACAGCCGCCGCCGCAGCCAGCCCCAGGCGTTCTCGAACGGCTTCGCTGCCGACCCGCCCGGCCGCAGGTAATCGTTTCCACCGCTGCGAACCACGGGCCGGCTTTTGCTGGCCCGTCTTCGTCTGCGACACCCACTTTGGGATTCGATCTATTGCGATGAGGCAATCTGATGACGCAATCAGGGGAAACCATACGAATCGTGCCTGAGCATCGCCAACAATGCGCAGCCGTATGGTTTATGGGGATGATCGGAAGCACAGCAGAATGCTCGATGAACTGTGAGATGATCGTCACGTACAAACCGCGATGGAGTCCATTCATTGTGGCGTGCGGCGGGCAGTCGGACACTGTCACGCAGGAGCGTTGGTTGTTGCGGTGAGAGAAGCAGGGAGAGTCGGGATGAAGCTTTCGCGAGAATTTGCACATTCGGCTTTCGAGCGACAGGCGCTTGGAGATCCGGATGCCGTTGCAGTGGTGCAAGGCGATCAGCGCACAACCTATGGTGCACTGGAGGCCGGCGCGAACCGGTTGGCGCATCATCTGCGGATGCTGGGTGTCGGCCCCGATGTGCAGGTGGCGATCTGCATGGCGCGTTCGCCGCGTCTGATCGAAACGGTCCTTGCGGTGTTGAAAGCAGGCGGCGCGTTCGTGCCCTTGGACTCTGCCTATCCGTCTGATCGTCTGGCTTTCATGCTTGCAGACGCGCGGCCTGCCATCGTGCTCACCGATAGCGCTTGCCGTGCGCTGATCCACAGCATCATTGCCGATGCGGATGCAACACCGACAGTGATCGATTGCGATGCTGATGCCGCGCTGTGGTCGCGGCAGCCGACGGATTCGCCGATATCCGATGCATTCGGTCTGTGCCCAGAACACCTGGCTTATGTCATCTACACCTCCGGTTCCACCGGCAAGCCCAAGGGCGTGCTGGTGACGCACCGCGCGCTGCCCACTCTGCAGCGTGTCCAGGGCGATCTGTTCGCAGTGACTGCGGCCAGCCGCGTGCTGCAGTTCTCGTCCTTCAGCTTCGACGCCTGCGTGTTCGAATGGTCGATGGCGCTCAGCCATGGTGCATCCCTGCATTTCGGCGGGGAAGGCGAGGTGTTGGCGGGAGAAACCCTGGCGGCGCTGATCGCGTCCCGAGCGATCACGCATGCGACGCTGCCGCCGATCGTGCTTTCCGGTTTGCCCGACGGCGCACTGGCGTCTGTAGAAGTGCTGGTCTGCGCCGGCGAGGCGCTGGCAACGGCGCAGGTGAAACGCTGGGGCACCGGTCGACGCATGTTCAATGCCTATGGCCCGACCGAAACCACGATCTGGTCTACCGTGCATGCGTGCGAGCCCGCGTCGACAACGGCCGGCGTGCCGATCGGTCGCGCCATCGACGGTCATCGCATTCATCTGCTCGATGAGCGCAATGCGCTGGTGGCGATCGGCGAGATCGGCGAGATCCATATTGGCGGTGTCGGGGTCGCCCGCGGCTATCTGAATCGTCCTGAGCTCACCGCAGAACGCTTCTTCGACAGCCCATTCACCCCAGGCGATCGGCTGTACCGCACTGGCGATCTTGCGCGCGAACGGCCGGACGGATCCTACGAATATGTGGGCCGCAACGATTTTCAGGTCAAGCTTCGCGGCCATCGCATCGAACTGGGCGAGATTGAAGCCGCGCTGGCCGGGCGCGACGACATTCGCGAAGCGGTCGTCGTTGCCCTCGACGATGCGCAGGGCCGCAAGCAGCTGGTCGCTTACTACCAGCCTTGCGATGACGTTGTCCCCTGCACCGCCGATACGCTGCGGGCAACGCTGGGCGATACGCTGCCGGGGTTCATGGTGCCGTCTGCCTATGTGCGGATGACCGCATGGCCACTCACGCCCAATGGCAAGCTCGACCGCAGTGCGCTGCCGGCGCCCGATGCGGAAGCGTTCGCCGCGCGCGCATTCATCGCGCCCCGCAGTGCGGTCGAAACCACGCTCGCTGCGATATGGTCTGAACTGCTGGGCGTCGAGCGCATCGGTCGCGACGACGCGTTTCTGGCGCTTGGCGGCGATTCATTGAAGACCATCCAGCTTGCGCCGCGCATCCGTGAGCGCTTCGGATGCCAAGTGGCGGTGCCCGCGCTGTTCCGCGCGTCGACGCTGAGCGAGATGGCTGCCCTGGTGGCGGGCTGTGAAGCGGATCCGCACACGCAAAATATCGATTCCACCGAGGCGTCGTTCGACACGTGGTTCGCACAGGATGCGATGCCGGAACGCTGCCCGCTGTCGTATCAACAGCACGGTCTGTGGCTGCTGGAACAGCTGTCCTACACCTCGCTGGCCTACAATGCCCAGAACGTGGTCCGCGTGCGCGGCCGGCTTGATGCGGCGCTGCTGCAGCGCGCGGTCGATGCGGTGATCGCGCGGCACGAGATCTTCCGCACCAGTTTTCATATCGATGGCGGTGGCGAGCCCTATCAAACGGTTCACCCGCGCGCCGATGGCGTGCTGCGCCACGAAGTACTGACGCCGGGCGTCAGCGATGCTGAGCTGTCGGCCATCATCGATGCCCACGTTGCGTTCCGTTTCGATCTGGCGCGTCTGCCGCTGCTGCATCTGACCCTGCTCGAACGCAGCGCCGACGAATCGGTCCTGATCCATATCGAACAGCACTATGTGCACGATGGCTGGAGCGCGAATCTGTTCCTGCGCGAACTGCTTGTCGCATATGCCGCGTTCGCAGCTGAGGGCAATCCGGTGCTGCCGCCAGTACCCGCCCAGTATCGCGACTACGTCCGCTGGCAGCGCAGCGATGCCGCTGAGCGGTGCTATGAGGTCCATCTCGCCTACTGGAAACAGCAGCTTTCCGGCGTGCCGCTGAGCCTGTCGATGCATACAGACCATCCGCGTCCGGCATCGCCGACCTATCGCGGCGAACAGCTGCGGTTCGAGGCGTCGCCGGCGCTGTCTTCGCGGCTGCGCCGCTTCTGCGAAGCCGAAGGCGTCACTATCTATGCTGCGCTGCAGTCGGTGTTCCAGATTGTCCTGAAAACCTATACGGGCAGCGATGATTTTTTGATCGGTTCGGCGGTCGCCAACCGTCGTGCGCGCACGTCGGAGGGCATGCTGGGCATGTTCGTCAACACGATTGCGGTGCGTTCCTGCGTCTCCGGCAATCCGAGCTTCCGTGCACTGCTGACGCGTACGATGCAGACGCTGTCCGCTGGCTACGAACATGAGGAAGTGCCGTTCGAGCGCGTGGTGCGCGCGCTTCAGCCCGATCGCGAGATCGGCCGCAATCCGCTCTTCCAGGTCGCGTTCAGCGCCCATAATTCCGACGTGCCGTCGCTGCGCGGACCGGGATTTGAGCTGGCTCTCTACGAAGCCTACAGCAACCACACCTCCAAGTTCGATTTCGACGTGGTGGTGATCCCGCGCGGCTTCGCGCATGCCGACAGCATCACTCTGCTGTGGACCTATGCGCTCGACCTGTATCGGCGCGAGACCATCGAACGTCTGCGCGATACCTACCTGCAGCTGCTGGAACAGTGCCTGTCCGCGCCCGATGCGCCGTTGAGTGCGCTGAATCTGTTGAGCGAAGCAGCGCGCGGGGCGATGGCCGATGGCGGCTGCACGATTGCCGATTACGATCTCCACCGTCCGGTGCACGCATGGTTCGAACAGCATGCAGCAGATGCGCCGCGCGCGCTGGCGGCAACGTGCGGCGACGATGCCATCGACTACGGCGATCTCAACGCAGACGCGAACCGCATGGCGCATGCGCTGCGTGAGCGCGGTGTCGGGCCCGGGACGCTGGTCGGCATCTGCATGCAGCGTTCGATCGCCTGGATCGCATCGATTCTCGCGGTGCTCAAGGCCGGCGGCGCCTATATTCCGTTCGATCCCGCTTACCCAGCCGAACGCCTGCGCGACATGCTGCTCGACGCTGCGCCCAGGCTTGCGCTGGTCGATGCTGCCGGCCGCAGCGCACTGGGTCCTTTGGCGGATGTCGATGCGCAGACGACATTGATCGATGTCGACGCCGACGCTTCGCCGTGGGCCAACCAGCCCGATCGCGATATCGAATGGGACCGGATCGGTCTGGGCGCGGTGGATCCGGCGTATGTGATCTACACTTCCGGTTCTACCGGCCAGCCGAAGGGCGTGCTGGTGCCGCATCGCGGCGCTGCCAATCTGCTGCAGGCGCAGACAGAGTTGTTCGACATCGCCGCGGGCAGCCGGGTGCTGCAGTTCGCATCTTTCAGTTTCGACGCCTGCGTCTTCGAGTGGCTGCTGGCACTGGGTCACGGCGCGTCGTTACACATGCCGGAGCCGGGCGTGATGCTGGTCGGCGATGCGCTCGAAAACTTCGTCGCGCAGTCTGGGATCACCCACACCCTGCTGCCGCCGGTCGTATTGTCCACGCTGCCGGAGACAGCGAGCCTGCGCAGCGTACGCGTGCTGATTGCCGGCGGCGAAGCGCTGCCGCGCGCGCTGTTGAAGCGCTGGGCGCCGGGCCGCAGGTTGTTCAACGCATATGGTCCGACTGAGGATTCAGTGGTCTCCACCATTCATCTGTGCGATGCCGACGACGCCAGCGGTACGACGGTGCCGATCGGCCGTGGCCTGCCGAACCATCGCCTCTATGTTCTCGACGAATACCGGCGCGCAGTACCGCCGAGTGTGCCGGGCGAGCTCTATGTGGGCGGTATCGGCGTTGCGAACGGCTATCTCAATCGCCCAGCGCTCACTGCGGAACGCTTTATCGATAATCCATTCATCGCCGGCGAGCGCCTGTATCGCACCGGCGATCTAGTCCGCTACCGCGACGATGGCGCGCTCGAATACTTGGGGCGCAACGATTTCCAGGTGAAGATCCGCGGCTACCGCATCGAGCTGGGCGAAATCGAGGCGGCATTGACCGCTTGCGATGGCGTGCGCGATGCAGTCGTGCTTGCGCGCGAAGATACGCCCGGTCAGAAGCAAATAATTGCCTACTATCGGCTGGTTGATCTGGCCATCGATCTGTCCGTTGATCCGCAGCGGGCGCCCTCGCCCGAACGGCTGCGCGACGCGCTGTCGCGCGTGCTGGCGGAATATATGTTGCCTGCTGCCTATATTGCGATGGACGCCTGGCCGACGACACCGAACGGCAAAATCGATCGTAAAGCTCTGCCCGCGCCGCAAGGCGATGTCTTCGTCGTCCGCGAATACGTAGCGCCGCGGACCCCGATCGAAACCGCGCTGGTACAGCTGTGGTCGGACCTGCTGGGCGTCGAAAAGATCGGTCTGCGCGACAATTTTTTCGAGCTTGGCGGCTATTCCATCCTCGGCCTGCGGCTCATGTCCGCCACCCGCGAAACGTTCGGCGTCGACGTTTCTCTGCGTGAATTGTTCGAGGGGCCGACGGTGGAGCAGATGCTTGAAGTCATCTATTCAAAAGCCGAAGAGGATGTGATGGACAGTGCGTAGGCCTCCATGCATTTGCAGAGGAGGCACCTTCGAGGGATGCATCTTCGATGCACTCATCTTTGATGCATGCGCGTAACGAAAATCGGTTTTGTCTGATGTCCACTTCAAGCGGCGCATGTCGCCCCGTTACGTTACGGTGAAGACAGGCTGTCATCCGTAAACGCCTGTCGCTGAATGAAGAGTCCGACTATGACCAACGTGAAACAGCATGCCGATGGCTCCGCCGTCGCCGAGTCGATCCATCGCATGTTCGAGGCGCAGGTAGCGCGCGATCCCGGCGCCTGTGCGGTGCTCTGCGGCGAAGACGCGATCAGTTACTTTGAATGCAATGCGGCTGCCAACCGCTTGGCGCGCCATCTGCTTGTGCACGGCGTCGCGGCCGAGCGCAACGTCGGCATCTGCATGGAACGCGGTCCCGGAATGATCGAAGCGGTCCTTGCCATCCTCAAAGCGGGCGGCGCCTATGTGCCGATGGATGCTGCTTATCCCGACGAGCGGCTTCGCTATATCGCCGCCGATGCCAACCCCGTTGCGGTGCTGGTCGATGCGCACGGTGGCCGCGCGCTGCGACGGGCTTTGGCGGGCGTCGACAATGCCCCGCTTCTGATCGACATTCGCGAAGATGCCCCACAGTGGGAGCAACTGCAGTCGAACAATATCCAACAGGGCGAGGACACGGACCCTGGCCATCGTCGTGCGTACGTCATCTACACCTCCGGTTCGACCGGGCGGCCCAAAGGCGTCGAAGTCGAACACGCCGCCGTGGTCCATCTCTGGCGTGCATTGGACCGCATGCTTGATCCGCAGATCACGCTTTATCCACAGGCAGCAGCACCGCTGCGCGTCGCGATGAATGCAGCATTGTCGTTCGATGTCTCGGTCCAGGGCTGGAGCCGTCTGCTCAGTGGCGACTGCGTGGTGATGATTCCGCAGTCGGCGAAACAGGATCCGGGGGAGCTCCTCGATCTGCTGGAGCGCCACCGCGTCGATCTTTTCGACTGCACGCCTTCGCAGCTGGTCGGCATGCTCGATGCGGGCATGCTGCAACGTCCGGCACTGTCGGCGATGACGGTGGTGGTGGCCGGCGAAGCGATTCCGGCCGCGATGTGGCGGAGGCTTGAATCCTGCGCAACCATGCGTTTTTTCAATGCCTACGGCCCAACCGAAGCGACGGTTTACGCCACCGCGATGGCGATTAACGGTGCAGGCGACCCGCCGCGGATCGGCGCACCGCTGTTGGATGTGCGGATCGAGATTTTGGATGCAGAAGGCGCCAGTGTGCAGTCCGGCGAATGCGGCGAAATCCATATCGGCGGTGCCGGGCTTGCCCGCGGTTATCTGGCGCGGCCCGAGCTGACTGCGGATCGTTTTCGGGAAGCGACCGACGCAATGCCGCAGCGGCTTTACCGGACCGGCGATCTGGGGCAGTGGCTGCCCGATGGCAGCATCGAATATCTTGGACGCAACGACTTTCAGGTCAAAGTCCGCGGATTCCGCATTGAGCTTGGTGAAATCGAAGCGGCGCTGAGCTTCGTTGAGGGCGTGCGCGATGCGATCGTGCTGGCGCGCGAAGACGCGCAGGGGCAGAAACAGCTCGTTGCCTACTATCGTATTCAAGGCCCGGCGCCCAACGCCGCATCGCTGCGCGCAGCCCTAGCCGAAACGCTGCCGGATTTCATGGTCCCGGCCGCCTATATCAGCATCGAAGCCTGGCCGCAGACGGTCAACGGTAAACTCGATCGCGCGGCATTGCCCGCCCCCGGCCCCGGGGCGTATCCGGCGGCCGAATATCGCGCACCGGCCACCGCGACCGAGCTCGCGCTCGCCGATCTCTGGTCGTCGCTATTGTCCAACGCCGTCATCGGCCGCGACGACAGGTTTCTGCTGCTCGGCGGCGACTCATTGCGGCTCATCCAACTCGCCTCGCGGATCCGCCAGCATTTCGGCGTGATACTGCCGATCCGGACCTTGTTCAAACCGTTGACGCTGGCGCACATGGCCGAAGCGGTCGACGCTGCATCACAGGCCGCGACCGATGCGGATGCGCGGCTGCCGGAGGATTCATTCGATCAATGGCGTCCGCCGGACGAAGGCCTGCCGCTGAGATCGCCGCTGTCCTATCAACAGCAGGGCCTGTGGCTGCTGGAACGGCTCTCGGCCACCGCCACCGCCTACAACGCGCAGAACGTGATCCGGATCCGTGGAACGATCGATCCCGACACGCTCCATCAGGCGCTGGAAGCGCTGTCGATGCGGCACGATATTCTGCGCACGACATTTCACGCCGGAGAAGACGGCGAGCCGTATCAGATCGTGCATCCGGCCGCATCCGGAATGTTCAGCTATCGCGAGTTGGAAGCGGGCGCCGATGAAGCGATGGTGGCGGCGATCGTGGAAGCGCACGTGCACAACGGCTTCGATCTGGCGACATTGCCGCTGATGCGTTTCAGCCTGATCAAAGTGGCCCCGGAAGACTATCTCTTGATCCAGGTCGAGCAGCATTATGTGCACGACGGCTGGAGCATGAACCTGATTCTGCGCGAGCTGTTGGCGATCTACGACGCGCTTCGCTGCGGACAAACGCCAACCCTGCCGCCACCGATCGCGCAGTTCCGCGAATACGCGCACTGGCAGCACAGCGATGCGGCGCGTGCGCGCTTCGAAGGCCAGGCCCGGTATTGGAAACGCAAGTTGGAGGGCGCGCCGCTGCAGCTGCCGCTGCCGACCGATTTCCCGAGACCGCCGGTGCCCGTTTTCGTCGGCGACCAGGTGCGGATCGTGCTGCCGATTGAATTTTCGCGCAGATTGCGCGCGTTCTGCCAAGCCCAAGGCGTCACGCTGTTCGCGACGATGCAGGCAGTCTATCGGATGACGATCGCGCGCCAGATCGGCAGTGAGGATTTCGTGATCGGATCGGCGGTCGCCAACCGCACCTCGCAGAAGAGCGAGGGACTGGTCGGCATGTTCGTCAATATGATTCCGGCGCGATGCGATCTATCCGGCGATCCGAGCTACCGCGAGCTTATTGATCGGGTCATGACCGACCTTGCCGAGGATTACGAACACCAGGAAGTGCCGTTCGAATGGGTGGTGCGGGAAGTGCGTCCGGTGCGCGATTTCTCGCGCAACCCGCTCTTCCAGACGGCATTCAGCACGCATAATTCGCCGGGGCCGCAGCTGCACTGGCCTGGGTTCGAGATGCGTATCCATGAGGTTTACAGCAACCGCACCTCGAAGTTCGATTTCGATGTAGTGATGATCCCGCGCAGCAGTGAGCATGCCGACGGCATCACCCTGTTCTGGGAGTACAGCGTCGACCTGTTCCGACGCGACACCATCGAAACACTCAGCGACCGCTATTTGCGCGCGCTGGCGGAGTGCATCGAGCGTCCGTGGACGCGCTTGTCCCAAGCCGATGCGCTGTCTGCGCAAGAGCGCGAACGCCTGGCGCATGGCGGTTATCGCGCGCTTGCGCAAGCCATCGAAGCACCGGTTCACGCCGAATTCGAGCGTCATGCGGCGCGCGCGCCGGACGCGGTCGCGTTGATGTTGGAGGGCGCCATACGCACCTATGGCGCGTTGAACATCGAAGCGAACAGGCTCGCTTCGCGGCTGCGCCAGTGCGGGGTGGGGCCGGAAACGCGGGTGGCGATCTGGCAGCGGAAATCGTTCGCGCTGATCGAATCGGTGCTAGCGGTACTGAAGGCCGGTGGTGCATACGTGCCGCTGGATACCGCCTATCCGCAGGCGCGGCTTGTGTACGCGCTGGACGACGCCAAGCCTGTGGTGGTGCTCACCGATGCGGCGAGCATCGGCGCGCTGGAAGCGGCGCTGTCGCAGATCGAAGGAATTCGGCCGCAGGTGCTGAATATCGACCAGGATGCGGACACCTGGGCGGCGTTGCCGCACGACGATCCGCTGCCGCAGGACATCGGTATGCGTCCGGACCACCTGGCGTACGTGATCTACACCTCCGGCTCCACCGGCACGCCGAAGGGCGTGATGGTCGAACACCGGCAAATCGCATCGATCTGCGCGGCGTGGGAAGCGCAGTACCAGCTGCGGCCCGGGCTGAAGCATCTGCAGATGGCCAGTCCCGCCTTCGATGTCTTCACCGCAGACCTTTTTCGTGCTCTGAATTTCGGCGGTACGCTGGTCTTATGTCCATACGAAACGGTGATCGACAGTGAGCGTCTGTATCGATTGATGTGCGATGCACGCGTCGATTACGCGGACTTCGTGCCTGCGGTGCTCGACAATCTGTCGATGCACCTGCACACAGCGGGCGGCGATCTTGCGTTCATGGATACGATTCTGTGCGGTTCCGACGTCTGGTCGCCGGACGCCGCAGCGCGCGCGCGCCGGGCATGCGGCGGGCACGTGCGCCTGTTCAATGCGTACGGAATGACCGAAGCGGCGGTCGACAGCACCTGCTATGCCGTCGGCAAAATGCTCGCCGATCCGCCGGCGCGCATGCCGATCGGCATGCCGCTTCCCAGTGTGCGGGTGCTGCTGCTCGATGCGCATCAGCGGCTGGTGCCCGATGGCGTGATCGGAGAAATCCATATCGGCGTCGCGGGCGTCGCGCGCGGTTATCTGGATCGCCCCGAGCTGACTGCGTCGCGGTTCATCGCCAATCCGTTCGTACCCGGCGAGCGTCTTTACAAATCAGGCGATCTGGGGCGCAGGCTTCCGGACGGCAATCTCGAACACCTGGGCCGAAACGATTTGCAGGTGAAAATTCGAGGCTACCGGATCGAGCTGGGCGAAATCGAAACCAGACTGGCCGCGTGCGAAGGCGTGCGCGAAGCGGTGGAGGAAGGCGTTGCGGATACCGTATGAAGTGAAATAGATGACATTGCCGGATATGCCGATATCCGACGCTCGCTGGCATGCATCGACACAACGAAGACACAACGAAGACACAACGAAAGAAGGAGCGTCGAGGATGGTGTCCAAAGCATTATTGAGCCAGATGACGCCAGCGCAGTTCCGCGCGCTGCGGCGTCAGGCCCAATCGATTCAACCGCTGCCGCGCGACGGCCGC
>JAYVSK010000060.1:0-4827 GCA_043775395.1 Lysobacter sp.
TTGTCGCGCATCGCCGAACTGCCCAGCTCAAGCGAACGCATGAACCTCGGACGGAGCTTGCCGGCGACATGCAAGGTGGTGGTCTGAACAGCGCGCGCAGCAGTCGCCATATGCCGGTGCGCAATGTCGATAAAGCTGTGTAAAGTCATCGGTTGAATGTCTCGTTCACGATCCAACCCGCCCCCCACCCAACGGCCTTCGCGGCCGCAGGTCGCTCTCGACGCTTTGCTGGGCGGCGAGGCCGGCGACCCTATTCGCAGAGCGCTTTGGCTGGAAGCTTTGGATCTGCAACTTCGTCCCTGCCTTCCTGTCGGGCTCGCAGCGCATGCGCGCCTGGCGAACATCGATCGCGGAAGACTCGTTTACCTGGTAGATGCGCCGGTGTGGCATGCCCGACTGCGGCTTGCGGCGACCGACGTTCTCGACGCGGCCCGTTCCATCGGGCTGGAAGTCACCGACCTTGTCGTGAAGATCGCGAGTGGGCCGCAAGCGATGCGGGCACAACACACCAGAACTCCAACCATCATTTCGGCCTCTCCCTTGTCCGCAGCCGCACGTGAAGCCTTTGCGACCGCCTTCGCTTCCCGCGACGATGTCCCGTCTGGGCAAGACACTTCCTGATGTCCGCCCTTCCTGCCGGTTCCCGTTTTCGGTGGCCAGATGGGCGCGAAGTCAGTATCCTACCGACGCAGAGCGTCTGGCGGGTTAAGAAGCCAAGGCTTTTTCGTTATTTTTTTGTAAATTGCACGCTCCTGGTTCACGATTCGGGCAATCCGCTCAATACGTTCAGGGTCGTGGCGATGCAAATCGAGGCTGCGTTTCGGCCCCGGCTTAGCCGTGCGAAGCACCCCGGACATCAGGCCAGCTGAGGGATACCAAAGACAACAGGTGCCGGCTCGTGGCGCTGGAAGCTGACCTCTTCCCACGCCGACCGATCGGCGAGCAGTGCGCGGACGAGCTTGTTGTTGAGCGCATGGCCCGACTTGAAACCTTCATAGGCGCCAAGAATCGGGTGCCCCACGAGATAAAGATCGCCCACCGCGTCGAGAATCTTGTGGCGGACGAATTCATCGGCATAGCGCAGGCCATCGTCGTTCAATACGCGGAACTCATCGAGCACGATGGCATTGTCCATCGAGCCGCCGAGACCGAGATTGCGCTCGCGCATGAATTCCAGGTCGCGCATGAATCCGAAGGTGCGAGCACGGCTGACTTCCTTGATGTAGTTCGCGGTGGAAAACTCAACGACCGCTCGCGAACGCGATGTGGGGATCGCAGGGTGGTCGAATTCCACGGTAAAACCAAGGCGAAAACCGTCATAAGGCTCGAAGCGTGCGACCTTGTCGCCGTTGCGCACTTCGATGGCCTTGAGAATCCGAATGAAACGTTTAGGCGCATTCTGCTCGACGATACCCGCGGACTGCAGCAAGAATACGAACGGCCCGGATGATCCATCCATGATCGGCACTTCGGGCGCGGACAGTTCGACATACAGGTTGTCGACACCTAGACCCGCGAGTGCGGACATCAGGTGTTCGATCGTCATCGCCTTGCCGCCGTCGTGCGACAGGCCGGTACACAGCATGGTCTCGGTGACATAGTCGGCGCGCGCTGGGATCTCAACGACAGGATCCAGATCGACGCGGCGGAATACGATGCCGGTGTCGACCGGCGCCGGGCGCAGGGTCAGATAAACTTTTTCGCCGCTGTGCAGGCCCACGCCGGTGGCGCGGATCATGTTCTGCAGGGTGCGTTGCTTGGCCATGGGCGGTTACGGGGGAGCCGGAAAGTGCACGAATCGCAAAAGATTTGGACAGTGCGGACGACGAGATTAGCACGCGGCATGCTGAACCTGAACGAAAGCGACGCACTGTTCCTGCACTGCAACATTGCGCTGCTACGGCGCCCCGTCGATAGCGCAGAAGTCCGCCGCGCAGATCGCGCGGCGGAACAAAGTCTTGCAAGCATGAACGGCGGACACCGGACATTTCTCAGGGTTGTATCGTCCGCACGGCCGGACAGCCGTGCGGGCGGCCATTGCTGTCCAATCAGTCCGCTTGGCGGCGCAGAAAGGCTGGGATATCCAGATAGCTGCTGTCGCTGCCGAAATCGGCGACGGCCGGCGCCGAAGTCTCGACATGGCCGCGGCCGCGCAGGTTGGCGGCGATACCGGCACCCGGCGAGAAGCTCTCGGTCTCGTCGATCATCATGCCGGTGGTGCCATCGCGACGGCCCTGGGTATTGATCAGCTGCACGTGCGGACGACGCACCGGCGCGAATGCCTCTTCGCGCTCGCTGCCGCGCACAGCCTGGCGCGATACGGCACGGTTGAGACCAGTCGCGACCACCGTCACCTTCACTTCGTCCTGCATGTCGGGATCGAGCACGGTGCCGATGACGACGGTTGCATCCTCCGACGCGAAGTTTTCGATGATCCGACCGACTTCGTCGAACTCGGCCATCGTGAAATCCGGCCCTGCGGTGATGTTGACCAGAATGCCGTTGGCGCCGGCGAGGTTCACATCGTCGAGCAGCGGATTGTTGATGGCGCCTTCGGCCGCCGCCTGCGCACGATCGTCGCCGCGCGCGGTGCCGGTGCCCATCATCGCCAGACCCATCTCGCTCATCACCGTGCGCACATCGGCAAAGTCGACGTTGATCAGACCCGGACGCACGATCAGATCGGCGATGCCCTGTACCGCGCCCTGCAGCACATCGTTGGCGGCACGGAACGCCTGGATCATGGTGGCGTTGCGGCCAAGCACGGTGATCAGTTTTTCGTTCGGAATGGTGATCAGCGAATCGCAGTGCTGCGACAGTTCTTCGATGCCTTTCAACGCCACCTGCATGCGCCGACGGCCTTCGAACGGGAACGGCTTGGTCACGACAGCAACCGTGAGGATACCCATCTCTTTCGCCAGCTGCGCAACGACTGGCGCTGCGCCGGTACCCGTGCCGCCGCCCATGCCTGCGGTGATGAACACCATGTCGGCACCCTGCAGCGCATCCATGATGCGTTCGCGGTCTTCCAATGCAGCCTGACGGCCGACTTCGGGATTCGCGCCCGCGCCCAGGCCTTTGGTGACGTTGCTGCCAAGCTGCAGCTGCAATTTTGCGCCGCAGTTCTTGATCGCCTGCGAATCGGTGTTGGCGGTGATGAACTCAACGCCTTCGATGCAGCCGTTGACCATGTGCGCGACCGCGTTGCCGCCGCCGCCGCCCACGCCAACCACTTTGATGACCGCGTTGGGCGCCATCTTTTCTACCAGTTCGAAATATGCCATGTCCGTGTCCTCGTCTAATGAATATGTGCTGCTGTTGTTGTCTGATGCTGTTGTTGTGTCGCAACCGTTCTATGTCTGCCGTCTGGATCTCAGCCACGCTTGAAACTTCAGTACCGCTAGAACTCGCCCTTGAACCAGTTCTTGAGTTTGTTGAACGCGCCCATCGCACGGCCGGGCGGAATCACCGGGCGGCGCGGATACTCGATCTGGCTGCCCATCAGTAACAGGCCGACGCCGGTCGCGTGCACTGGATTGCCCACCACTTCGCCCAAGCCGCCCACATGCTGCGGAATGCCCACGCGCACCGGCATCTGCAGCATCTCCTCCGCAAGCTCGATCACGCCTTCCATCTTCGAGGCGCCGCCGGTCAGCACCATCCCTGCGCGTACCAGCTCCTCGAATCCGGAGCGGCGCAGTTCTGCCTGCACCATCTCGAAGATTTCCTCGTAACGCCCTTGTACCGCCTGCGCCAATGCATGTCGCGGCAAGCGGCGCGGCGGACGATCGCCGACGCTCGGCACTTGGATGCTTTCTTCGGCCGTCGCCAGCTGCGCCAGTGCACACGCATAGCGGACTTTGATCTGCTCGGCTTCCGGCGTGGGCGTACGCAGCATGTGCGCGATATCGTTGGTGACGTGATCGCCTGCAATCGGCAGCGACGCGGTGTGGCAGATCGCACCGTGCACGAAAACCGCGATGTCGGTGGTGCCGGCGCCGATATCGACCAGCACCACCCCGAGTTCGCGCTCATCGCTGGTCAGCACCGCCGTGCTCGACGCCAATGCCGAAAAAATCAGATCGTCGACCTGCAGGCCGCAGCGCTGCACGCACTTGCTGATGTTGGCCGCTGCGGACTGCGCGCAGACCACCAGGTGCGCATGCACTTCGAGGCGCACCCCGGTCATGCCGACCGGGTTGCGGATGCCTTCCTGCGAATCGTCCAGCACGTAATCCCGCGGAATCGCATGCAGGATCTTCTGGTCGGCGGGAATGGCCACGGCCTTCGCTGCTTCCAGCACGCGATCCAGATCGGCGTAGCTGACTTCGCCGTCGCGGATCGGCACGATGCCCGGCGAATTGCGGCACTGCACGTGATTGCCGGAGATCGACGCGTAGACCGAACGGATCTCGCAGCCGGCCATCAGCTCGGCTTCTTCGATCGCGCGCTGGATCGACTGCACCGTGGATTCGATATCCACCACTACGCCGCGTTTGAGCCCGCGCGATTCGTGCGTGCCGATGCCGATCACTTCGATCGGGCTGCCGGCGGCGTATTCGCCGACCAGCGCGATGATCTTGGAGGTGCCGATGTCGAGACCGACGATCAGCGATTTGTCGCCCTTGCGATTCATGTCTTGGAGCCAAAGTTCTTCAAGCGGGATTCAGGGTTCGTCGTACGGACATTCGCTGCCATCCATGGCGCGGCTGCAGCAGCCCCGGGAAGACCTGCCCGACCATCCTTGGCCGGGCGCTCGCCAGCCGCAGCGGACGCCTTTTCGGCGTCCGCTTGCTCGCGGCCACTCGCCCAGAACAACGCGAAACC
>JAYVSK010000061.1:0-14935 GCA_043775395.1 Lysobacter sp.
TGTCTGGCCAGATAATTCAGTTCGCGCAGCGCCAGCGAACCGCTGCCCAGCAGTCCATCCATCTGCCCCTTCGCGCGCATATCGTCGACCAGTTCGCGCAATTCGCCCTGGCTGCGCTTCACCCCGGCCAGCCCCTTGAACATCAGGTCAGCGCTGTCGGACTCCCATTCCGCGCCTTTTTGCGCCCTGCGCGCCGAGTCGACCAGCGCGTCGAACAATTCAGTCGCCTCTCCCGCGACCCGGCGACCCGTCTGACCCGCCAGATCGGGAACGGCGTCATCCACGGTATCCACGGCATTCGCAATCTTGCCCAGCTTCACCAACTTGGTTGCGGGAATCATCGCAGCCAAAAGCTCGATCCCGACCGCACCCTTGGCTTCGCCCAGGTACTCTGTTTCCTTGCCCTGCTGCTGTGCCTGCTTCAGCCCCTGCTGCCACTCGTTCCAGGCACCCACCGCGACATTGCGAACGTCGTCAACGGGCTTGCTGGGGTCGCGGATCGTCTCCGATGCGTAGACAAGGCCGGCGCCGATAATAAGGTTGCGGAAATCGGTATCGGTACTGAAGCGTGCGCCGAACTTGGCCAGATCCACCACTTCGCCCAGCATGGCGACGCCGTGGGTGGATGCGCCTTTGGCCTGCCCGTACAGATCTTGAGCCTGCCCAGCGTGGTTTGAGCCAAGTTTGGCTGCAGCGCGCTCCAGATAACTGTTGTCGGGGTTGTCGCGCACTTGTTCCGCCCAACGCCTGCCGTCGGCCAGTGCATCGCTGATGGAGGCATCCACTTGACCCACGCCCGCTTTGAATGAGCGCCATGTCTGCTCCATATTCTCGGAGAACACCTCAAGTGGCCGCTCCAGCAGCGTGTCGGTGATATTCGCCCTGTCCAGCGCTTCCGCGAAACGCTGCGCCTCCTGTGGCGGCAGCCGGCCCGAAATCGCATCCAACAGCGGCTGTATCTGCGCCTTCCCCTCCGGCTGCGCATACGCAGCAGAGCCGGCAAGATCGCGGACCATTGCATTCGCGTCCACACCGTCGATTGACGCATGGCGATTGATCAGGCGCTGCGCCTCGAATGCGGTGAGATCGACGTTTCCAATGGCGTCCGTTGCTTTCGCCAATGCAGCCAGATCAGCGCTGCGCGATGTGCTTTCCGAGTCGCTCATGGCTTAATTCCTTATGGAAAATTGGAGGAACATTGGAAAATCGGTTTTAAGTCGCGTTTCAATAGCTAGTAACAGCGGGTCCTCGGGCACCCCCGGCAGTTGTATAAGAGTGGCCCACGTTTCGTCAACCAGCGGGTGGCCGACTTCGATCGCAGGCAAGTTGTCACGCTGTCGAAGCGCCTGGACCATCAATAATTCGACTGGGAAGACTCGTGAGAAGTAATCATCGAATTCATAGGAAGCGGAGTTGGTTGAGTTCCTGCTTCGACTGATATGGAATTCTGCTGCTGCCTGCATCGCAGTGACGAATTCTTGATCATTTTCAGAGTTCCAGCATTGCAATAATTTCGAATAAACAGAGTGGATCGGCTTGAGCGATTGAAATACGGTCTCGATCGAGAATGCTTCGGAAAATAAGCTGATCAAAAATGCATCGACGGTGCCGTGACGTAATCGACGCGACTCACGGATGCGTAGCCGTTGATCCTTTTCGGCGATCCCGACAAACGATTGCGCGCACAGCTTCGCTTCCCCCCATTGCCCCAGCATGGCTGGTCCCGCAGCCTTCATGCTGTCATTGAAGGAGGCTGGCCGCCCACCCGCCTCCTCTGGCGTCATTGCGCTAAAGGCGGCTTCAAGGCGCAACACTAGTGCGCGATAGCTGACGCAAGCATTTATATGAACTGCGAGTGCAGGAATGTCCTGCCGACCATAAGCCTCACATGCTGCCGTTTCCCAATGATGTCCAAGCCATTTAAGATGGTAATACTCTTTGGAGCTGAGCTCACTAGAATGCACCAGATATGCCTGTAACAGCGTCCGAGATTCTTCAAAACGACTCATATGTTGGGGATAGGCTAGCCATCTCTGGCATTCTTCAAAAATCTTCTGCATTTCTCGATCAAATTTGTTTGGCATTGAATAGTCCTTATCAATTTTTTTGGTGATGCCAGTCAAAATCACCGAATGGGTTTATCGGAACAATAAATAGTCGTTTTTCAACCGCGCTTCTATAGCGAGCAGCAGCGGGTCCACGGGCACGGCTGGGAGCTGGGTGATGGTGGACCATGCATCATCGACCAGCGGGTGTCTAATCTCCATCGCCGGAAGGTGGTCGCGCCTTCTAAGTGATTGCACTGCGAGCAATTCGACCGGAAAGACTCGGTTGAAGTAATCATCGAATTCATATGAAACAGAGTCAGTTGATTCCCGGCTCCGGCTTATATGAAATTCTAATGCTGCCCGCATCGCAGCGATGTATTCTTCTTTATTTGAAGAATTCCAGTGTTTCAACAATGTCACATAGACAGGATGCATCGGCTTAAGTGATTGAAATTCCGTCTTTATCAAGAATGCTTGGGAAAACAGGCCTATCAAGAATGAATCGACGGTTCCGTGATGCAATCGGCGTGATTCCGGAATGCGTAAGCACTGGTCTTTTTCGGCTATATCGATCAATCCTTTTGCGCAGATGCGTGCTTTATTCCACTGTCCCAGCATGGTAGGCCCAGCGGCCTTCATGCTGTCCTTGAATGCAGCCGGCCGGCCGCCTGCTTCTTTTGGTGTCATTGCGCTAAAGGTGGCCTCAAGGCGAGATACAAGCGAGCGATAACCGACACAAGCGTTCAGATGCGTGGCCAGACTTGAGAGGTCTTGACGGCCATAAGCTTCGCAGGCCGCCATGCTCGAATGAAGTCCGAGGCGTTCAAGTCGAAGAAATGCCTTCGAGCTGAGCTCAGTTGGATTCGCCAGATACGTTCGCAGCTCCTTCAGAGCATCTTCGAATTTGCTTTGAGTGCTCGGATAGAGAAGCCACCTCTGGCATTCTTCGAAAATTTTCTGCATTTCTCGATCAAATTTATTTGGCATTTAATAGTTCTCATCAAAGCGTATTAGTGATTCTAGCCAAAAAAATCTACATGGAATTAGCGAAACTGCGGATGGTCGTTTTTCAGCCGCGCTTCGACAGCGAGCAGCAGCGGGTCCACGGGCACGGCTAGGAAGTGGGTGATGGTGGACCATGCATCATCAACCAGCGGGTGCCCGGTTTCAATGTACGGTAAACGGTCGCGCATTCGAAGTGTTTGAACGGTCAGCATCTCGACTGGGAAGACCCGCGTGAAATAGTCGTCGAATTCATATTGCACTTCATCAGTGGATTCCCGGCTTCGGCTGACGTGAAACTCCGCAGTTAGTAGGCTGGGCTGACAAGCCCAGCACCACCATTAACTTCAAGCGCTCATGCTGGGCTTGTCAGCCCAGCCTACTCAGGCTGCGGCACTGTGGCTTTTAGTCATTTTCAGCGATCCAGGAGCGGGTCATATATCGCCGGCGCCGGGTTGAGATACCCGCAGGCCTTGCAGTCAGTAGGTTGGGCTGACAAGCCCAGCATAACCATTGCTTTCAATTGCTTATGCTGGGCTTGTCAGCCCAGCCTACGCCAAAGCAACCTATGTCAACGCAGCGCGTATCGAACTGAAGTCGCGCTGCTTGGGCATGAAGAAATGGAAGCGTTCGCCTGCGCGCCGTGCCCACAGTTCGCCGATCAACCGCTTTTCGACCTGTTCGGGTTGGTCATAGCGATCCGCTCCTTTGTATTCGATGATTAGGATATGACCGTTGCTCATCCGGCAAAGAAAGTCGGGATAAAAACGATAGCGCGATGTCGGCAGCGAGAATGCGCCAGGCTTGCGTTCGACGTTGCGGATCCAGTCGCGCACGCCGGGCAACTCGTTGGCGATGTAGTGCGCGCAGTCGAACTCCTCGCCCTGCGCTTTGAGATTGCCGATCTGCGGAAAGAAATGTTTTTGCAATGTCACAAAGCCGCTGTACTGATAATCCCAAGCGTAGCGGCCGTGGGTGAACACGCACTGCAGGCGCTCGTCGGCGGAGATGTTGGTTTCGTCGCTCAACAGCGCAAGAAAGCGCTGAGCGCCAGCGCCGCGCCGCGCTTGCGCAAGTCGCTCGGCCAGCGCATCGCGCAGCCGTGCTTTACGATAGGCCAATTCATCGATCGTGAAACCGCGGGTTTCCGACAAATGCCGGATCGCGCCGGACAGCCAAGCCACCAGCGCATCAGGATCGATGTCGGGGCGGTTCAGTTGGCGCTCCAGCCACCACAGCAGATCGTGCGGGTTGGCGCTTTCGCGTATGCCGAACAGACCCATCTGCACGTTCAGTCGTTCCAGCGGATCCAACGTCAGCTTTCCGGCGCTGCCCAAATCCAGCCGCGCGCGCTGCAGGGTTTCGGTTTCCCGGGCGAATACCGCTTCGGAGAGTTGGCCGTCGGCATTGTCCAGCGCTAGCCCGCCTTCGAGCATCGGCGATTCGCCGAGTTCCAGCAGCCAATCGCCCTGACGCCATGCCAGCAGCGGCACTGCGAAGTGTTCACCGCGTTCAGACGGTGTCTGCGGTGTGGGTTCGGGCTGTGCCAGTCGGCTGAACGCGGTGTCGATGGCGGCTTTGGCAGCGTCAGAGCCGAACGCGGCCTTCAGCGCCTGCTGTTCGCCACGGCTCCACACGCCGCGCAGAGTCATGCTGCCGGTCTCGGGAGAAATATCCAGTTTCTGTTCGATCCGCTTGCGCGTGGCGTCGGCAACACCGCTGAAATCCGGGGTTACGATGCGGTCGTTCTCGACCGGCAGCGGCAGGCTGACAATATCGCGTTCGCGCAGGATGTCGTCCTGATGCTGCGGGTCCATGACATGAATCAGATCGTGCGCGTCCTGGCGTTCAAAACCGGCCTGCACTAAGCCATCGCGCAAACTGCGCGCGACTTCAGCGATGCGGTCGGAGACGGCAAAGGCGTAGGCCCGGTTCAGCGCGTCCTCGCGTTTGCGCCGTGCGCGCGGCATGCGCAGCACCCGGCCCAGAATCTGTTCCAGTGCGGTGTTGGTGGCGCTGGCGCGGAAGCTCATCAGCACGTAGGCGAACGGGCAGTCCCAGCCTTCGCGCAGTTTGTCGACGGTAATCACGAAGCGCAGCGGGCAGTCTGCAGCGGCAATGCGGGTGTCGCCCAATTCGTCCAGGGTGCCGGTGGAGATGGCGATGGTGTTTTTGTCGATACCGAAATCGTCGATCAGCGCCTGTTTCACGCGTTCTGCGGTCAATGTTTCCTGCGCGTCGCTGCGGCGTTCGGCCTGCAGCAGCATCACCGGGCGAATGTATTCGCCGGTGGCGACGCGCTCGGCTTCTGCGGCGTGCTGCAGCCGGTCCAGGCAGGCGATGGCCTCGCGCAGCGCGATGCGCCAATCGCCGTGGGTGGCCATATCCACCGGCAGTTTGATCATGTCCTCGTTCTGCAGCGTAGAGGCCGATACCGACACCAACACATTAGACGGCTGGTGGCTGCGGTCGGGCGTGGCGGTGAGTTCAAGCACCGCACACGGCGCTAACCGCGCCAGGGTATCGAACGCCAGCGCCGTGCCCTGATTGTGGGCTTCGTCCACGATGACGAAAGGCCGCCGCAGCCGCAGCGCTTCCACCAGTGAATAGCCGGTGTCTTCGCTGCCGCGAAAATGCGGCATCAGTGCGCCGTTGGATTTGTAGACCGCCAAGCGGCCGGTGTCCTCCTGTTTGAACGATTGCATGGTGGCGACCAGAATCGTATCGCTGCTGTCCAGCACCGACGGCTGTAAATACAGCGCTTCATCCACGTCCAGCACGGTTACATCGCCCAATACCTCGCGCAGTTGGTCGTGCAGCAGTTCGCCGGGTGTGCGCAGGGCGCGCAGCGTTTGCAGGCGAATGGCGTCGGTGGGCACCAGCCAGATGGTCAGGCAGTGCGCCACCGGCAGCAGTGCGCGTTTGGTGCGGTCGATGGCATGGCCGCCGATAAGGGTTTTGCCGCCGCCGGTGGGGATGCGCAGGCAGACGCAGGGCACATCGTCTTCGGCCAGCGCTGCCGGCGCGCGGTAGGGCAGACGCACGCCAAACGTGTCCAGCGTACAGGTCTCGTAGGCGACACGGCTGGCGTCGCGGCTGCCTGCTGGCGCCTGTTCGCCGTGGGTGCGGTAGGCGCGCAGGAAGGCCTCGAAGCGGTCCAGCGCCAGCCGCTGATAGTCTTTCAGGCTCATCGCGATACCCGCAGGTCGTAGGGCAGTTGTTTGAAGGTGATGTCGAGCTTGCGCAGGCGGTCGCTGCCGATCACGCAGCGCGCGCCGTACACCACGCGTGGGCCGTCGTGCGTCGGCAGTTCCGCCAGCAGCGGGCTGGTCAGCACATTGCCGCCGTCGATAGCGCGGTCTTTCAGGATGCCGTTGTAAAGCAGATACACCGCGCGGCCCTGATGCACGCCCAGCAGCGGCGACCAGCCTCTGCGCCCGGGTGCCGACAGCGGTTGCCCGGTTTCCTGAAACCATACAAATCGCGCAAGATCGCCGAAGCGCACATTCGGGTCGATATGCCCGCGCGCATCGAACAACTGCTGGCCCAGTTTGCAGAACTGGAAGCTGCCGCCCAGGCCTTCGACCGCCTGATCTTTCGCGTTGGTATAGCCCTGCGCAACGCGGCGCACGCGCTCGGCGGTGACGTTGCGGGCGATGCCTTCGTCCATTTCTACGAGAATGAAGCGGCGGTTGCCGCCGTCTTCGGCGTTTTGTTTTAGGACGGCGTGGGCGGTGGTGCCGGAGCCAGCGAAGCTGTCCATGATGAGCGAGTCTTTATCGCTGGCGATTTGAAGGATGCGTTGTAAAAATCTTGTAGGTTTTGGCGTATCGAATGCTGTTTGCGTTCCAAAAATATCTTGTATTTCCTTTTTTGATTCATCTGTGTGACCAACCTCTTCATGCGGCCACCATGTCCAAGGGACAAAGCCTTCAACTTCTGAAAGGTATCGAATGACGCTTGGCTGAGCGGTTCCGTCTTTGCCGAAGTAAATTCGTCCTGCTTTTTTTAGCTTCAAGAACTCACTTTCAATAGTTGACCAGCATCGTCCTTCAGGAGGAGTGACTTTCTTCCCTGAAGGCAATTCAATTTCATACATTTGATTGGGTCTGAATCCTTGTGCTGTCATGGGAATTCCACGCCATCGGCCGTTTGGATCCTTATTTGTATTTTTATAGACAGAAGCCTGTTTTTCATCGAGAGGAACTCGATTTCTTTTTTCCTGGAATACACCCGGATTGAGTGCGTAAACCAATAAGTATTCATGAACATCGCCAATGGCCCCACGGTTTTCTCGCGAATATCTTTTCTGCCACACATTGCATGCTACGAAGCGGTGTCGTCCGAATATCTCGTCCATCAATGCGCGCAAATGCGTGATTTCGGAATCGTCCATGGAAATCCATATTGAACCGTCTTCGCTTAAAAACTGCTTCAGCAGCGCCAGCCTTGGATACATCATGCACAGCCAGCGGTCGTGGCGGTCCAAGGTGTCGCCTTCCTTACCCACCACCTCGCCCAGCCAGCGGCGGATCTCCGGGCTGTTGACGTTGTCGTTGTAAGCCCAGCCTTCGTTGCCGGTATTATAGGGCGGGTCGATATAGATGCATTTCACCTTGCCGCCGTAGTGCGGCAGCAGCGCTTTGAGCGCCTGCAGGTTGTCGCCCTGCACGATCAGATTGCCTTGGTAGGGGTCGATGGCGGGCTCGCCCCCACCCCGACCCTCCCCCGCAGGCGGGGGAGGGAGCACAGCGGCAGGCGAGGGCACAGCGGCCGGCGAGGGCACAGCCGCGAGCGATAGCGCGGGCACCGGCTCCAGCAGCCGATACGGTACGTCGTTGTGGTGTTTGACCACGGCATCCTTGCCGATCCAGTTCAACGTGGGCATTCAAAACCTCGGGTTGTGCGGCAGCGCAGGCGCAGGCCGGTGGAATCGAAAATAGATGTACAGCGATGCGGCGCAGCGTGCGACGTACGCGCATGCGACAGCAACGACGCTGGGCCGCCGCGTGCGCGGGGGTGACGGACAGCAATATGACGTTTGCATCCAGCAGTGCGGATCATGTCGACGCTTCCTCCAGCAATGCATCCAGAACGCGCGAGGCATCCCAGATGCGGATCACTTCCACGGCTTCGGGCTGATCGAGGTAATAGACCAGCACCCGTTCGAATGGTTTGATCGGATGAAAGCGCCTGGCTGACTTGCATGATTTCAGTCCTATTGAGAATGCTGCGGTGTACAAGTGGCTCAGGACTCAATGACGTAGGGCGCTGGACATTCATGGACATGATCCTCAGGTGATGGCGATCCGGGATCGACAAGCTCCACCACGCCGTTGCGGCCGATCACCAGATACGTGCCGGTTTGCGCGGCGATGAGGCGGGCGCGAATGGCTGCGCGTTGCAGCGCTACTTTCACCAATTTCAAATCGGGATCGCGTGCGTGTTCGATCGGGTGTTGGTCGGTCATTGCTCGCTCCATTCCAGCAGCAGCGATTCGCTGCCCGTATTGTCGTATAGCGTCCATGCGTCCACCAATGGCGCATAGAGCCGCTTGAAATGATCAAGTCCGGAAGAAAAACGCCGTCGGACCGTATCGTCAGGAATATAGTGGCCGCCTTGTTTAACACGTTGTGCCACCCTGCCTATGGCAGTCTCAGCCGTGTCGAGTCGCAAAAAAATCAATTTCACTTTATATCCCGCCGCCTGCCAGCGACGAATCGATTTCAAATATCCACGGCCGGAAAGCGTGGTTTCGAACGCGAAACTGTCCCGTGCGGCGAAATGGCGTTCGATCTCCTGCAGCATCAAACGACCTGCCTGCAGCGCGGCGGTTTCAGGCGCGAATGGCGCAAGCCCGGCGGCGATCAGGTCGGCATTGACGAAGATCGGGCAATGCGCTTCATTCGGCAGAAATTCCCGCGCAAAGGTGGTTTTACCCGCGCCGTTCGGCCCCGCAATGATGATGACGCGCAGATCTTGGCCCATCGTCAATCACTCAGCGGCGGGTACTTCGCTGGCGCCGGGTTGAAATGCCCGCAGGCCTTGCAGGTACGGTGGTCATGCGAACGATAGAAGCGGTCGAACACGACGGGGAAATCGGTTTCGATATCCAGCAGATGAAAATATTCCTCATAGATTTTTTCGTTGCAGCGTTCGCAGTACCACTGCAGGCCGTCGCGTTCGTGCGGCAGGCGTTTGCGTTCGATCACCAGGCCGATGGAGCCCGGCATGCGCTGCGGCGAGTGCGGGATGCGCGGCGGCAGTAGGAAAGTGTCGCCGGCTTTGATGGGGATATCGCGAACAGCGAGACGCCCTTCATCGGTCTGCTCTTGGATGCGCAGCACCATCTCACCTTCGAGTTGGTAGAACCACTCCGGGCCTTCGTCGTAGTGATAATCGGTGCGCGCGTTGGGGCCGCCGACCACCATCACGATGAAGTCGCCGTCGTAGATGCATTGGTTGCCGACCGGCGGCTTGAGCAGATGCCGGTGTTCGTCGATCCAGCGCTGCAGATTGATTGGATTTGACAGCATCGGTGTGTTCTCAGGTGCTCAGGCAGCCAGCCGCTGCGCGAGCGCAGCGTAAAGCGGGATACCGATCGCTAAATTGAACGGGAAGGTCAGGCCCAGCGCGGCGGTGATGCAGCGGCCGACGTCGGCTTCGGGCAGCCCCGCGCGCACCGCAGCGGGCGCGGCAATGTACGAAGCGCTGGACAGCATGGCGCCGAACACCGCCGCGCCGCCGACGGACATCCCACAGGCATCGGCCAGAAACACGCCAATCACGCCGTGCAGCAGCGGCACCACGGTGGCGAACAGCAGCAGCTTGTGCCAACCGCGCCGCAGTTCCGCAAGACGATTGGCGGCGGTCATGCCCATGTCCAGCATGAACAGCATCAGCACGCCCTGGAACAGCGCGAAATACATCGCATCGACTTTCTTGATGCCATCGGGGCCGGTGATCGCGCCGATGACCAAACCGCCGAGCAGCAGGATCGCGGTCTTGCTGGTGAACACTTCGCGCAGCGTGCTGTGGCTGGAGGCATCGCTCTGGGTGCTGCGGCCCAGCGCCAGACCGATCAACAGCGCGGGCACTTCCAGCGCCACCAGCAGCGCGACCAGCACGCCGTCGGCAGGCGCACCGCTGCGTTCCGCGAACTGATTGGCGGCGATGAAAGTCACTGCCGACACCGAGCCGTAATGTGCAGCCATGGCCGCAGCTTCGCGACGCACATCGCCGAGGAACCATTTCGCGAACCAGAATGCGCTGAAGGCGGTCACTGTGCCGGCGGCCAGGGTCATGCCCAACAACAAAGCGAGTGTGGTCGGGTCTTGGCCACGCAGGGCGACGCCGCCCTTCAGACCGATCGCCAGCAGCAGGAAGATCGATAGATAAGTTTGGATCTGATCCGGTATGACCAGATCGCTGCGCACCGCACGTGCGAACAACCCAAGGGCAAAGGCGAGTACGACGGCTGAAGTCAGGTTTGCGAATAACAGATCCATGTCAGAGCGCTTCCGAGGGTGTGAACGTAGCGATGCATTTGAGCTCAATCGCGATCGGCGTGGGCAGCGCGGTGACGCCGAGTGTGGTCCTGCACGGTGCGGTGGCCGGATCGGGAAAGTATTCGGCCCAGATCGCGTTGTAGGTCTTGAAGTCGCGGGCCATGTCGGTGAGATAAACGGTCACATCGACAAGGTCTTCCCAGCGTGCGCCGCTGGCATCCAGCACCGCGCACACATTGGCGAACACCGCATGGGTCTGCGCAGCGATGTCGTAAGCGATCAGCCGGCCTTCGGCGTCGTGGATATTGCCGGGAATGCCGCCGCTGACCGTATCGCGCGGGCCGATGCCGGAGAGGTACAGCAGCTCGCCGACGCGGCGGGCATGCGGGTAATGGCCGACGGGTTTAGGGGCGGACGCCGCGTGGATACTCTGGTTCACGCCACCGCCTCTTTCTTCAGCGCAGCAAGCGCACGTTCGTAGGCTGCCGGCAGGCCGTCGGTCGCGGAGACGCTGATCTCCAGGTCGTGCATGCGGCCGTCGTCCAGCCCGTAGATCCAGCCATGCACGCTGAGTTTCTGGCCGCGCGACCAGGCATCGCGCACGACCGTGGTCTGGCAGACATTGCTCACCTGCTCGATAACGTTCAGCTCGCAGAGGCGCGCATGCCGCGGCGCACCCGGCGCTTCCGCGTCGATCGCGGCCGCATGCTTCTGGGCCACATCGACCACATGGCGCAGCCAGTTATCGGCAAGGCCGATGCGGGCGCCGGTGAGACTGGCGTGAACGCCGCTGCAGCCGTAATGGCCGACCACGAGGATGTGCTCGACCTTCAGCAGGTCGATCGCGAACTGCATCACCGACAGGCAGTTGAGGTCGGTGTGGACCACGACATTCGCGATGTTGCGATGCACGAACACTTCGCCCGGCGCGACGCCCATGATTTGGTTCGCCGGTACCCGGGAGTCGGAACAGCCGATCCAGAGAAAGCGTGGACTCTGCTGTTTGGACAGACGTTGAAAGAACTCGGGGTCTTCGCGGCGGACGCGTTCGGACCAGAGGCGATTGTTTTCCAGCAGGTTGTGCGGAGGGCTCACAGTGCAGCTCCAGTCATAAGGCGATTCCTACATTCTTGGCTTCGGTGAAGAAGCGCATGGCTTCCATGCCGCCTTCACGGCCCATGCCCGATTGGCCGACGCCGCCGAAGGGCGTGCGCAGGTCGCGCATCAGCCACGTGTTGATCCAGACCATGCCGACCTGCAGCTGCGCAGCGAGACGATGCGCGCGTTTCAGATCGTTGGTCCACACGGATGCGGCAAGCCCGTAGTCGCTTGCATTGGCGAGCGCGAGGGCTTCATCGTCGGTCGCGAACGACTGCAGCGTGATCACCGGGCCGAATAGTTCTTCGCGATTGGTCGCACAGTCCGGCCCCAGGCCTTCGATCACCGTCGGCGCGACGAACCACCCCGGCCGCTCCAGCGCGTGGCCGCCGCACAGCACGTGGCCGCCTTCGTCGCGCGCGCGCTGCAGTGCGGCGATGACGTTGTCGAAATGCGCCTGCGATACCAGCGGGCCCATCCGCGTATCCGAATCCATCGGGTCGCCGATGCGCAGCGCCAGTGCGCGTTCCACCAGCGCATCGCGCACTTCAGCGTAGATGCTGCGTTCGATCAGCACGCGCGAGCCGCACAGGCAGATCTGGCCGCTGTTCTGAAACGCCGAACGCACGATCACATCGAGCTGATCGCGCCAGTCGCTGTCGGCGAAAATCAGCGTGGGGTTTTTGCCGCCGAGTTCCAGCGACACTTTCTTGAGCTGCGAAGCGGCGAGGGCGGCGATGCGTTTGCCGACCGCAGTGCTGCCGGTAAACGACACCGCTTTGATCGCAGGATCCAGCACCAGCGGCTCGCCGATCTCCGGGCCAAGGCCGTTAACGATGTTGAGCACGCCGGCCGGGAAGCCGATCTCGTTCGCCAGCCGGCCCAACATGGTCGCGGTGACGGGCGTCACTTCGGACGGCTTCGCGACCACGGTGTTGCCTGCGGCCAGCGCTGGCGCGATTTTCCAGGTGAACAGGTACAGCGGCAGATTCCACGGCGAAATGGTGGCGACTACGCCCAGCGGCTGGCGCAGGGTGTAGTTGAGCCCGGCCTGACCGTGATGCGATTCGCTGGCGAATTGGGTTGCGGCATGCGCGAAAAAGCGCAGGTTGGCGATGGCGCGCGGAATTTCGGCGTCGCGCGCCAGCGCAAACGGTTTGCCGCTGTCCAGCGCTTCGGCATGCGCGAAGTCATCGAGCCGCGCTTCTAACGCATCGGCCAAACGCTCCAGCCAGCGCGCGCGTTCGGTCGACGCCCGCGCCGACCATGCCGGGAACGCTTCTTTCGCTGCGGCGATGGCATCGGCAGCATCGGCAGCATCGCCGGATGCGACCCGGGCGTAGGCCTGGCCGTTGGCGGGGTCGAAGACATCGAATTCGCGCCCGCTGTGCGATGCGTGTTCGGTGCCTGCGATCACATGGTGGAAAGTTCGCATTGCGCAAGCTTACCGAGATCGACCGCTGCCTGTCCTCTGATGGCGTCTGGACCCGTTAATGCTGGGGTGTCCGTGCAGCCGAGCGAGCATTCGCCTGCGCACGGCGCGCAAAGCGCACGGCATCCTGCCGCGTCGCATCCCACGCAAGGAAATCAAGAGATCGCAATGAAGAACACACCTGCCAACGTTCTCGTTCTCGCCGCGCTGATGTGCGCATCGTTCGCCGCACAGGCGCACGGCGACGCATGCCCCAAACCTTTCCAGGCCACCGGTACGATCGCATTGCCCGCAGGCTATAGCGGGGTCACTGCCCAATTCACGGTGCCGGTGGGCTACCGTCTGCAGATCGAACAGATCAGCGCTGGCTTTCGTTTGCCTTCAGCCACCGATACTGCGGATTTCCAGGTCGGCACGACCGTGGGCGGGATATTCGCCTGGCACGATCTGAATGTCGCCCAGGGTTACAGCAACCTGGATCGAAAAGCCTTCGGCCCGGTCACGCTGTATGCCGACAAGAGCACCGATGTGCGTATTTCCATCGCCCGGATCACGACCAGCTACCCGGCTGCGACCGCACGCTGGGCGGTGACGGGCTGTCTCTACGTGGCCTGAAAACCGGCTTCAAGCTTGGCAGCGCCGGCATAGATAGAGCCGGCGCGATCCTGTTTCCTGACGGACGATGCGTGTGCCGCATTGCGGGCATGGCTCGCCTTCGCGATCGAATACCAGAAAGCGGAAACCTTCCGGGGTGTCGGTGAGATAGTCCTCGCGCATGCCGTTGGCGGGCTCGATGCCGCGCGTGGCGTAGCTGCGCCGCGGAATCGCCAGCAGTTCGCGCGCCAGCGCCTGGAGCTGCGGCTGAGTCAGGCTTTGCGGCTTGCGCTCCGGCAGCAGCCCGGCGGCGAACAGCACTTCGGAGCGCAGATAATTGCCCATGCCCGCCAGAAAGGCCTGATCCAGCAGCAGAGCGCCCAGCGCGCGACCGCGAAAGCGTGAGTCCTGCAGACGCTTGGCGACGGTGGTGGCCTTAAGTGCCGGGTCCAGCACGTCGGGACCTAGTTTGATCAGAAACGGGTGGCGGTGGATGTCGTCGCTGCGCCACATTTCGATCTCGGAAGCCGAATACAGCAGAATCGCGCTGCGTTCGGTTTCCAGCGCCACCCGCAGCGATCGCGTGGTCTGCGGACGTTCGCCGGCGGCAGCGATTTTCCATACGCCATAGAGCTGGTTGTGGCTGTAGAGCGTCCAGCCGTGGTCGAAGCGGGTCAAAAGGGCCTTGCCATGCGGAACGATGGCTTCGATGCGACGTCCGGCGAGATCCGATTCATGCGGCTTCAGCGCGGGAAACGCGAACCAGGCAGATCGCAGCGGTTCGCCGACGACAGCGGCAGCGAGACGGTCGGCGGCACGGCGGATTTCGGGGCCTTCGGGCATCGGATCAGGGCAGGGACGGCGGGATGGTTTGCGCTTCGTGGTATTCGAAGCCGATATGGCGCTCAGTGACGCGGGCGATCCGCGCCGACACCGGTACGGCCGGACCGGTGCCCTGGAAGAAAAACAGCTGCGCGACATTGCCTACGCGCAACAAACAGCCGGCCGGCCGGAAGATGCCGCATCCGCCTTCGGACAGATCCAGCACATCGCTGGACCACGCCACATTACCGAAAACCACCATCACCTGGATCGCGAAAGGCACGCGGTCCCCTGCGCGGCGTTCTTTCAACAGAAGGTCTTCCATGCAATGTATCCCCTGGATATGGCGGTGCCCGGCACGACGCGGGCACTATGCAACAGGCTGACCCAGGCGAGTGGCTGAGGCAACCAGGCTTCTGACGAACGTGCGC
>JAYVSK010000062.1:0-22115 GCA_043775395.1 Lysobacter sp.
TATCGCTGCATCGTGCCGGATCACATCGGCATGGGTCTTTCCGACAAACCCGGCGATGCCGATTACACGTATACGCTGCAGTCGCGCGTCGATGATCTCAGCCGTTTGCTCGATATGCTCGGCATCAATGGCCCGCTGACCATGGCGGTGCACGATTGGGGCGGGATGATCGGTTTCGGCTGGGCGCTGACCCACGAAGCGCAGGTGCGGCGGCTGCTCATCACCAACACCGCGGCGTTTCCGCTGCCGGCGGCCAAGCCGCTGCCGTGGCAGCTGAAACTGGGCCGCGACATGAAGCTGGGTGCGCTGATGATTCGCGGCTTCAATGCGTTTGCCGCCGGCGCCGCGCGCGATGGCGTCATGCGCAAGATGCCGGCCGATGTGCGCCGCGCCTATGAGGCGCCGTACGACTCATGGGCCAACCGCATCGCCACGCTGCGCTTCGTGCAGGATATTCCGATGGGTGCGGGCGACCCGGCGTGGACGCTGCTTAACGCCGCCGCGAAACGCCTGCCCGCGTATGCCGACCGTCCGGCGTTCATCGGCTGGGGGCTGCGCGATTTCGTATTCGATCGCCATTTTCTCGAAGGCTTCCGCAGCGCGCTGCCGCAGGCCGAAGCGCATGCCTTCGAGGATGCCGGCCATTACGTGCTGGAAGACAAACATGAGGTGCTGGTGCCGGCGATACGCAGGTTTCTGGATACGAATCCTGCATCGACATATCCTGCATCCACATAAGGTGCGACTTGGCGCACCGGATTTTCGCTGTGGACACAGAACGATGCACCAAGGCGCATCCTGTGACCGTTTTATTCCAGACACCGACGCGATAACTTCGATGGGTAACGCTGCCTTCGGGCGGGAGACAATGACGCCATGAACGATGCCGTCATCCACCAGCCCAGCCTCTGTAACATCGCCGACAGCCTGCCGCGTCTCGCGCGCGAGCGCCCCGACCAGATCGCGATGCGCTGCCCCGGCCGCGACGGTCGTTACGACATCGCGCTGAGTTATGCCGAACTGGATGCGCGCAGCGACGCCATCGCCGCCGGGCTGGCGATGCGCGGCATCGTCCGCGGCACGCGCGCGGTGCTGATGGTGCGGCCCACGCCGGAATTTTTCCTGCTGATGTTCGCGCTGTTCAAGGCCGGCGCGGTGCCGGTGCTGGTGGATCCGGGCATCGACAAACGCGCGTTGAAGCAATGCCTGGACGAAGCGCAGGCCGACGCCTTCATCGGCATTCCATTGGCGCAGCTCGCACGCAGGCTGTTGGGCTGGGCGCGCAGCGCGAAGATCAGCGTCACCACCGGAGCGCGCGCGATGTTTGCCGATGCGACGCTGGCCGAGATCGAACGCGCCGGTGCGAACGCCGGGCCGCAGCTCGCCGACACGCAGCCGGACGATACCGCAGCGATTCTGTTCACCAGCGGCTCAACGGGTGTGCCCAAAGGTGTGGTGTATCGCCATCGGCATTTCGTTGCCCAGATCGAGATGATGCGCGAAGCTTTCGGGATCGTCGCAGGCGGCGTGAATCTGCCGACGTTTCCGCCGTTCGCGCTGTTCGATCCCGCATTCGGCGTGACTTCGATCATCCCCGACATGGATCCGACCAATCCGGCGAACGCCGACCCGCGCAAACTGCACGCAGCGATTGCGCGCTTCGGTGTGGATCAGCTGTTCGGTTCACCGGCATTGATGCGGGTGTTGGCCAATTTCGGCCAGCCGCTGCCGGGTCTGAAAACCGTGATGTCCGCCGGCGCGCCCGTGCCAGCAGAGGTGGTCGCAACACTGCGCGAATTGCTGCCGCCGGACGCGAATTTCTGGACGCCATACGGCGCCACCGAATGTCTGCCGGTGGCGGTGATCGAAGGCCGCGAACTGCTGACCCTGCGCACGCGCACCGAACAGGGCGCAGGCACCTGCGTGGGCCGCGCGGTGCCGCCGAACGAAGTGCGATTGATCGGCGTCGACGATGCTGTGATCGAGACATGGTCGGACGATCGGCTTGTGAAAGGCGGCTTGGTCGGCGAGATCACCGTTGCCGGCCCCACCGCTACCGATGCCTATTTTAACCGCGATGCCGCCACCCGCATCGCGAAAATCCGCGAAACGATGCCCGACGGCACGCCCCGCATCGTGCACCGCATGGGCGATCTGGGCTATTTCGATAGCGAAGGCCGGCTGTGGTTCTGCGGTCGCAAAACCCAGCGCGTCGTCACTAACGATACGACGCTGTGCACCGAACAGATCGAGCCGGTCTTCAACGTCCATCCCGATGTGCGCCGCACCGCGCTGGTCGGCATCGGCGCATTCGGCGCGCAGATGCCGGTGCTGTGCGTGGAACTGCGCGAAGGCGTCGCGGTATCGGCGTGGGCGCGCATCGAAGCCGAGCTGCGTCATCTTGGCGAAGGCTTCGTGCACACCGCGAAGGTCGGGCGTTTCCTGCGTTATCCCAAAGCGTTCCCGGTCGATATCCGCCACAACGCCAAGATCGGCAGGGAGACATTGGCGCTTTGGGCGGACAATCGATGAGAGCAGATCGACGTGCGATTCCGGTTATCGGCTGAACACCCGGCGCAATAAATCCGTCGTGCGCGATGCCGGGTTGTTGCGGATCTGCTTTTCCTGTTCGGCGATGACATGGAACAGCCCGTCGATGGTTTCGCGGGTGACGTAATCGTCCAGATCGGCGCTGCTGGTGCCGCCCTGTCCGCCCAGCAACGCGCCGGCCAATGCGTTGCCGCCGGCCTTTTTGCTGAAGTCCTTGTACTTCTGGGTGACGCCGACCGATGCGGTTTGTTTTTGCACGATCGGCAAAAATGCGTCATACAGTTTTTGTTCGCCGGTACGCCGGAAGAAATCGGTCGCGGAGGTCTCCCCGCCGCGCACCAGTCCGATCGCGTCCTGCAGCGTTATCTGCCGCACCGAATCGGCGAGGATGTTTGCCGCTGCCGGCACTGCTTTTTCCGCCGCGCGGTTCATCGACAGCTCGAAGGCATCCACTTTCTTGCCGGCGCCCAGCTGGCGGGCCAGGTCAGCGAGCCTGCGGATGTTCTCGGGCACCAGAATCTTCACCGCCTGATCGCGGAAGAAACCGTCGGGTTTGCCGAGTTGGCGCACCGCGCGGTCCACGCCCTGCGCCAGCGCTTCCTTAATGCCGCCGGACGCATCGCGTTCGTTGATGTTCGTGGTGCTGGTGTTGTTGCTGCCGGTGCCGAGCAGACGATCCTTGAGCTGCTGTTCGATCGATTGGGCGCTGGCGGCGGCGGTGGCGAGAATCAAGCTGATGGTAAGAACGAGCATGTTTCTGCGCATGGGACGGCTCCTTGAGTGGGGTAGCGGCAGGATACGCCCGGAGGCTGTTTTGTGTATTGCGGACTGTTCCGATGCCTGGTTGCGGCGTTTTCCGACGGTGTCGCAGTCGGTTTTGTTGCAGGCTGCTTTTACCCCTCCCCAACCCTCCCCTTCGCCTATGGCGAAAGGGAGGGAGCAGAAGCCGACCTGCCTCATGCGAGTGGATCAGGTTCATGTGAGTGATCAGTTGCATTCAAGTGATCGGCGCTATGAAAGAGGCAGATGGTGAGCTGTGCAATCGCACGCCGGTGCGCTGCTCTTTCCCTTTCGCCGCAGGCGAAGGGGAGGGTTGGGGAGGGGTCAATGTCTCCACCAACGATTGGACAACCGCCCCCATGGACGCAAACAGACACCGCGCCAGACAACTGCGCAACACGATGACCGAAGCCGAGCAGCATTTATGGCGGTGCCTGCGCGGCAGACAGCTCGAAGGCTTCCGTTTCCGTCGACAGATGCCACTTCATGGCTACATCGCCGACTTTCTGTGCCCACAGGCGAGGCTGGTGGTCGAAGTCGACGGTGGCCAGCACTCGCAACCGTCGAGCTATGATGCGCAGCGGACTGACGTGCTGGAGCAACATGGTTATCGTGTGATTCGGTATTGGAACCACGATGTGCTGCAGCATGTTCAGGATGTCGTTGCTGATATCCATCGACATCTGACCCATGCGTTCACCCCTCCCCAGCCTTCCCCTTTGTCTGCGACGAAAGGGAGGGAGACAAGCGAGAATCCATGAAGATATTAGTCACCGGCGGAGGTGGATTTCTGGGCCATGCGCTCTGCAAAGGGCTGATCGAACAGGGCCACGAGGTCGCGAGTTACAACCGCGGGCATTACCGCACCTTGGAGCCGCTGGGCGTGCACCAGATCCAAGGCGATCTTGCGAACCGCGAGGCGATGATCGCCGCGTGCGCCGGGATGGGTGCGGTGTTCCACAACGCTGCGAAGGCCGGAGCCTGGGGCAGCGAGGAAAGCTATCGTCTCGCCAATGTGGTCGGCACCGAAAACGTGCTTGCCGGCTGTCGCGCGCATGGCATCGGCCGGCTGATCTATACCTCTACGCCCAGCGTGACCCATCGCGCCACGCACCCAGTGGAAAACGGCAGCGCCGATACCGTGCCCTACGGTGAGGGTTTCAAAGCGCCGTATGCGGCGACCAAAACCATCGCCGAGAAAGCGGTGCTCGCCGCGAACGATGCCGGCCTCGCCACGATTGCGCTGCGTCCGCGCTTGATTTGGGGCCCGGGCGATCAGCAGCTGTTGCCGCGGCTGGTGTCGCGGGCCAAAGCGGGCCGGCTGCGCTTCGTCGGCGGTGGTTACAACGTCATCGACACGACGTACATCGACAATGCCGCGCAGGCGCATTTCGATGCCTTTACGCATCTCGCGCCTGGCGCGGCCTGCGCCGGGCGTGCGTACTTCATCAGCAACGGCGAGCCCAAACCGGTGCGCGAGATCGTCAACGCACTGCTGCGCGCGGCCGGTGCGCCCGAGGTCGACAAAACCCTGTCCTTCGGTGTGGCCTACGCCATTGGCGCGGTTTGCGAAGCGCTGTGGCCGCTGTTGAGATTGAAGGATGAGCCGCCGTTGACGCGGTTTTTGGCCGAGCAGTTGAGTACGACGCATTGGTATGACATGACGCCTGCGACCCGCGATTTCGGCTATGTCCCACGCGTGACGATTGAGGAAGGCTTGAAGCGGCTTGCCGCCTCGTATTCAGGCCATGTAAAAACATGAAGTCTGGACTGTGATCTCGACAGCCGCAGGCGCGGCCCAGGCACTGTCATCGATGTGTAAATGCGCGCTGTTGTTCGTTTCCTTCTCCCATCGGGAGAAGGTGGCGCGCAGCGCCGGATGAGGGTGCGTGGGCCGATGACGTGCGTCGCGGCGCCGTACCCTCTCCCCCAGCCCCTCTCCCGGCGGGAGAGGGGAGCACCGCGATGGCGCATGACGAATGGCTTTCCGATGACCCACGACAAGTGCGGCTGAGACTGAGAGGTCACCAGAAAGCGTAAGACCTGGACTGTGATCTCGACAGCTGCAGGCGCGGTGATGACCGACGCTCGTCCTGGGCCGGTAAACTATCGACATGACCGCTTCCCCCTTTGACTGGAAACCTCTGGCCGGGCGCGCGCTGGAAGCCGCGCTCAACCGTGCGGTGGCGCTGGACCCCGACACCCGCGATGCCCTGCAGCCGTTGAATGGCCGCAGCGTTGTGCTGGCCCTGGACGCTGCCGGAAACCCGCTGGCGATGCGCCTGCTGGTGGAGGGAGACAAATTACGCATTGGGCCGGTGGATGCTGAACAAACGCCCGATCTCGCCGTGCGCAGCACACTGGGCGGCATGCTGTCGTTCGGCATGCAGACGCTGCTGCCGAAGTTGCTTGGCAAGCGCGATGACGACGAAGCCGCCGTGCCGGTCGGGCGCATGCGGATCGAAGGCGATGCCGAATTGGCGCGCCGGCTGCAGCGGTTGGCCGAGCGTTTCGATCCCGACTGGCAGCAGCCGTTCACCGCAGTGTTCGGCGATGTGATCGGCGTACAGATCGCGAACGGCGTCGCCGCCGCACTGCGTCAGGCGCGCGTGGGCGGACAGAAGTTCGCCGAAACCGCCGCCGAATATCTCACCGAGGAATCGCGCGATGTGGTGCCGCGCGCGGAACTGGATGCGTTCTACGACGATGTCGACACCCTGCGCGACGATGCCGAACGGCTGGCTGCGCGGATCGCGCGTCTGCACAAGCGGGCGACGCCGTGAGCGCGGTGTTGCGCGCCAGCAAGATCGGCCGCGTGCTGATCCGCTATCGGCTGGACGATCTGCTGGACGGTACGCCTGCCGAGCGCTGGCTGAAGCTGGCGCGTCCGTTCGTGCCGCGCGCCTCGCGCGAGGTCGCGGCGCTGTCGCGCGGCGCGCGCCTGCGGCTTGCGCTGCAGGAGCTGGGGCCGATCTTCGTCAAGTTCGGACAGATCCTGTCGACCCGCCGCGATCTGATGCCGCCGGACATCGCCATCGAGCTGTCGCTGCTGCAGGATCGTGTTGCACCGTTCGACGGTCACATTGCGCGCGCCATCGTCGAAGCGTCGCTAGGCCAGGATGTGCGCGAAGCCTTCGAGCATTTCGACACCACGCCGCTGGCGTCGGCGTCGATCGCGCAGGTGCACGCCGCGCGCCTGCCCGGCGGGCGCGAGGTGGTGGTGAAAGTGCTGCGCCCCGACATCGAAAAACAGATCGACGGCGATATCGCCCTGCTCAACAGCATCGCCACGCTGGTCGAACGCGCGCACCCCAACGCCGACAAAATCCGCGCGCGCGAGGTGGTGCGCGAAGTGCAAAGCACGCTCGCCGCCGAACTCGATCTGCAGCGCGAGGGCGCGAATGCGTCGGTGATCCGCCGGTTCTGGAAGGATTCGCCGGATTTGTACGTGCCCGAGGTGATTTGGAGCCACACCGCCGAGCGCGTGCTGACTCTCGAGCGCGTGTACGGTATTCCCAGCGACGATATCGTCGCGCTGGACGCCGCTGGCATCGATCGAAAAGCGTTGGCGGCGAAGGGCGTGCGGGTGTTCTACACCCAGGTGTTTCGCGACAATTTTTTTCACGCAGATGCGCACGCTGGCAACATCTGGGTCGATGCCGACCCGGCGCGCAAGGACAACCCGCGCTTCATCGCCATCGACTACGGCATCGTCGGCCAGCTTTCAAGCGAGGATCAGTATTACCTCGCCGAAAATTTCATGGCCATCTTCAATCGCGATTACCGCCGCATCGCCGAGCTGCACGTGCAGGCGGGCTGGATGCCGGCGACGATTCGTATCGATGAATTGGAAGCCGCCGCACGCGCGGTGTGCGAGCCGTACTTCACCCGGCCGCTGTCGGAAATTTCGCTGGCCGAAGTGCTGATCAAGATTTTCCGCACCGCGCAGCGCTATGAGCTGACGCTGCAGCCGCAGCTGATCCTGCTGCAGAAGACCCTGCTCAACATCGAAGGCGTCGGACGTCTGCTGGATCCGCAGCTGGATATCTGGGCGGTGGCCAAGCCGGTGCTGGAAAAAATCCTGGTCGAACGCTACAGCCCGCAGCGCCTCGCCGGCGAGTTCCGTAAGCGCCTGCCGGAATTCATCACCCGCGCGCCGGATATGCCGCAGCTGCTGCATGCATGGCTGCGCCAGCAGGTCGAAGGCAAGCACGAACTGGCGATGCGCTCGAACGATCTTTCCGAACTGGCGAAGACCGTCAATGCGATGCAGCGGCGGATCGTATCCGCGATTCTGGGCACAGGCCTGCTGGTGGTCGCTGCGGTGCTGTATGCGCTGGAAGCCGGCGGCCCGCCCGTGTTCGCGGTGCCGGCGGCGGCATGGATCGCCGGTTTCGGCGGGCTGTGGGCACTGGTCGCGGCCTGGCCGCGACGCTAGCAGCCGGCCCTTAATCGCTCGCTGCGTTCACTTTCCCTCTCCCGCATGCGGGACAGGGTGCCCGACAGGGCGGGTGAGGGTGTCTCATTTCACCGCAGGTGCTGCGGTCGCTGCGGCTTTCGCGAAATCGCCCGCAGCATACACGCTCAGGGTTTCGGGCTTGAGGTGTTTACGGATCGCGGCCTGTACATTGGCCACGGTCAGCGCCTTGAGCGCGGCATCGAAGTGCGCGGACCAGGCCATGGTTCGGCCCATGCGCAAATTGCGTGCGAGCGCCCCGGTGAGCGCGCCGTCGCTGGCACGCGCCTGCTGGCGCTGCGTCAGCAGCGTGTTCACGGCGTCTTTCAGTTCGGTCTCGCTGATGCCCTGTTCGATGAAGCGCTTCAGCTCTTCGCGCATCGCGGCGATCAGGCGTTCCGCGTTCTGCGGCGCCACCAGTGCCTGGACCGAGAAACTGCCCGCATCGTCGCGACCTTCCGGGCTGCTGTCCGCGCTGATGTCGCTGCCCACGCCGTAAGTCAAACCGTCTTTCTGACGCAGACGGTCGGCAAGCCGCGCTTTCACCGGGTCGCCGCCGAAAACCGTATTCGCCAGCATCAGTGCCGGATAGTCCGGGTCGTTGTCGTTGAGCGACACATTGCTGCGCGCCACGACAATGGCATTGGCTTTATCGGGCGTCTCGATGCGCTTGCTATCGGCTGCGACCTCGACGTAACGCGTGTGGATGATCGCGTAGGGCTTCGCGGTGCGCCATTCGCCGAACAGCGCGCGCAGCTGCGCTTTCACGGCGACGGGATCGAAATCGCCGACGACTACGATCTCGCCTTCGTTGCTGCCGTAGAAATCGCGATGGAACGCGACTAGATCCTCACGCTTCAACGCGCGCACCTCCGCGAGCGATGCATCGATCGATTTGAACGCCAGCGGATGATCGTTCGGCCAAGGGTCGAAATGCGCGTCCATCGCAAGGCTGGCGAGGGTGGCAGGCTCCTTGCGCGCAGCTTCGAGCCCGGTGATCGACTGCAGCCTGAGCTGTTCGAATTCCGATTCCGGGTAGCTCGGGCTGCGCAACAGCTCCGCCGCCAGCGCCACCGCTTCGACCAGATGCTCGCGTCGGCTGTTCAGGCCGATGTTCGCGCTCTGCAGGCCGCCGCTGACGCCGCCGCTGGTCTTCAATGCGTCGAAACGCTGCGCGATCTGTTCGCGGGTCATCGTGCTGCTGCCGCTCATCAGCAGCGAGCCGGCGAAATCGCCCGCTTGGCCCGGACTGCGTTTGAGCGAATCGACGTCGCCGAAGCGGAAGTTCGCGGAGAAGATCACGGTGTCGCCGCGGGTATCCTTCGGCAGCAGCGAGACTTTGAGCGTGTCGCCGATGGTGAAGGTCTCGGTGCGCGCGTCGATGTTCGCCGGGGTCGGATCGAAGGTTTCGCCGGCAGCGACGGCCGCTTTGCCGACATAACCCTTGAGGATGTCGGCTGCGCTAGGCGCGGCGGCGATCTCGACCCGGTCGGTGTCTTCGGTCGGAATGAAGCGGCCGATAGTACGGTTGCTTTGCTTGAAATAAGTGCGCGCGACGCGATTGACGTCGTCGGCCGTGACCTGGGCGATCCGGTCGCGCTGCAGAAAATACAGGCGCCAATCGCCGGCAGAGACCGATTCGGTCAGCGCGATCGCGATCGCATTGACGTTGGACAAGCTTTGTTCGTAAGCATTGGCGAAACGCTGCTTGGCCTGACTCACTTCTTCCGCGGTGATCGGCTGCGCCGCCAGCGTTTCGACTTGGCGCAGCAGTTCGGCTTGAGTTCTGACAGTGTCGGCGTCTTTCGCGGTGGCGAAGATCGCTCTCGCGAGGCTGTTCTCGCGCAAACTGTCCTGGCCGGCGGCGGCGAACACCGCGAGTTTGGTTTCGACCAAAGCCTTGTGCAGACGTCCGCTGGGAGTGTCTCCAAGAATATTCATCAGGATCGTCAATGCGGCGCTGTCGGCATGGGCCGTGCCGGGAACGTGATAACTGGCGGCCACGATATTGACGTCGCCGCGACGGCGCAGCACGACTTCGCGTTCCCCGTCTTGCGCCGGCTCGACGGTATAGAACTTCGGTATCGGCGCGACGGGTCGTTTGATCGGCGCGAAGTATTTCTGCACGCGCGCAAGCGTCGATGCCGGGTCGATGCGACCGGCGACCACCAGGGTGGCGTTGTCCGGGCGGTACCAGGTCCGGTAAAAGGCCTGCAGGCGTTCGATCGAGACGTTTTCCACGTCGGAACGCGCGCCCACGGTGGTGTTGCCGTAGTTGTGCCAGAGATACGCGGTGGAGCGGATCCGCTGGTTGAGCACGTTGCCTGGGTTATTTTCGTTGCTCTCCATTTCGTTGCGGACCACGGTCATTTCGCTGTCGAGATCTTTCTTGGCGACGAAAGCATTGCGCATGCGGTCGGCTTCCAGGCCGAGCAGCCAGTCGAGAGTGTCGTCGTTGGCCGGAAACGAACCGAAGTAATTGGTGCGATCGAGGGATGTGCTTGCGTTCTTCTCGATCCCGCGCTGTTTCATCTCTGCGGGAATGTCGACGTGTTTCGGCGTGCCCTTGAACATCAGATGTTCCAGCAGGTGGGCCATGCCGGTTTCGCCGTAGTTCTCGTGCACCGAGCCCACGCCGTAGGCGATGTTGACGGTCACTGTGGGTTTGCTGGCATCGGGAAACAGCAGCACGCGCAGGCCGTTGCCCAAGGTGTATTCGCAGATGCCTTCCACGCAGGGCCCGGCGGCCGTGCCTTTGGGCAATGCCGTCGCATCGGCGGCGAAAGCCATGGGCGCGGGCAGCATGGGCGCAAACAGTGCGAGCGCGCAGGCCAGCGCAAGCGAGCAAGGTGCAGCAGTACGGAACAGAGACATCGGGAATTTCCTGGAGATGCGGATCGGCGACAATGAGCGCCGATTCTTGCAGAAGCCGCGCGCGAAGCGATGACCCATCAGTCCCGTCCGGAATGCTTCGATGCGCCCGCCGCGCCCGCACAGATCGGTGTGCTGTACTGCGATGAGGCACTGGCCGTGGTCGATAAGCCCGCCGGGCTCATGGCGCATGACAGCGCGCTGGCGCGCGGCGAGACCGATTTCATGGCCGACCGTTTGCGCGAACAGTTTGGCCGGCAGATTTTTTTGGTCCATCGTCTGGATCGCGCCACCAGCGGCTGCCTGCTGCTGGCGTTCGACCGCGAAAGCGCTTCGACGCTGGGTAAGTCGCTGATGGCGGGCGGCTTCGAAAAAGACTATCTCGCGGTGTGCCGCGGCTGGCCTGAAGAAGACGCCTTCGTGGTCGATCATCCGCTCGACGGCGGGCCGGGCAAGCCCCAGAAGAAACCTGCGATCACCCACTTCCAGCGGTTGGCGGCCTGCGAATTGGCGCTGCCCTCCGCTGGCTTCGAGACTTCACGCTATGCGCTGCTGCGGGCGCAGCCGCATACCGGGCGTTTCCGGCAGATCCGGCGGCATCTGAAACATCTGTCGCATCATCTGATCGGCGACACCAGCCACGGCGACGGCCGCCACAACCGCGCGTTCCGGATGATGGGCATCCATCGCATGCTGCTGCACGCCGAGCGGCTGCGCTTCGATCATCCGCGCACCGGCGTACGCGTCGAAGCGGTGGCGCCGGTGGATACGGAATTCGCGAAGGCGCTGGCGCTGTACGGCGAGGATGTTGCGATCGGGTAGGGCGGTTATTGATACGGACAGGATATGTTTGAATTCAATAGCGATGTTCGTGCAGGCGGGGCTTCAGCCCCGAGCGGCTGTTTGAGGATTTGCCGTGAAGCTCGGCCCGAGGTATTGCCAGTCAGCTAAGTCTGACCGGTATTTTTACGGGCGCGGGTTCTACACTTCGCAGAGTGGCCTTCAGGCCGCCGGACAGTCGCGATGTTCTCCCAGCGGTTTGAAGGCCTCAGTAAGCGATGGACCGCAATACTTCGACAGGCTGTTAATCCACGGCTTTCCCGACGCTTTCCAGCTCGGTTTCCATGGACTTGCGCATGTCTTCGATCATGGTCTGCATGATGGGCTGCATCTCTTGCATCGACAGCTGCATCGCCTGCGGCATCTTGCGCATCAGGGTGCGGCCCATGTCGCTGCCGTAAAACGCGGTCATCGCCTCGATCTCCTCGGCGGTGAACAGCGTCATGTAGACCTTGCGGTAGATCGGAGCGACCTTCTCCCACGACAGCGCTTTGCGCGTCGATGCCCGCTGACGGGAAGTGATATCGCGCAGTGAATCGCGCTGCTGCTGCGTGGCTTGTTCGCCCAGCATCTGCTGGCCCATGCTGTCGCTCATGGCGTCCATCTGCACGAACATCTCGTCCAGCATGCGCCGCATGTCCATCGTATCGATCAGCCTGTCGACCTGCGCCTCGGTCGGCGCCGTCGCCTGTGCGGGCGAAGCGGCGAAGGTGCTCGCTGCGAATGTGCAGGAAGCGAATGCAGTGATCGCAAGCGCGGTGCCGAGCAGGATCTTTCGGAAACAGGTCATCGTCATTACTCAGCGGCGGATCGCGTTTTGGCGCAGGCTGTTGTCGAAGCCCTGCTTCAGGTCTTTCAGCAGCGGCAGCAGCAGATCTTCCGCGCTCTGCATGGCGCCCTGCACGTCGCGCGTCGCGCCCAGCAGCTGGTTTTCCATCTGGCCGTCGTCGCCGTAGGGCGAGCGATAGCGCTGAGTCTCGTCGTAAGGATTGCTGCGGCCATAGTCCGCGCTGTACAGGCTGCGCGTCAGCGGAGCGAGCTCGTTCCAGTGTTCGCGAACCATCGATTCCACTTCATTCCGATAACGCACGGCGTTGCCGGTATCGTCTTGGCGTGTGCCGCTGCCGGCAGTGCCGCTGAGTTGGCCGCGCACTTGATCGAGCAATGTCTCGGCATCCCCGACCGACTGTTTGCGCTGCTGCGCGGCCTGCGAAAAATTGCCGATGTCGACAGAGGGCGACGGCGCGCTTGCGGCCGGCATCGAATAGCCTCCGACGAATGCGGGATCGTTACCGCCACCTACAGCAGCAGGATCCCGTGCATGGGCTTGGGTCGCCAGGCAGGACATCATCGCCAGAGCGGCGATCAGCGCGGTCGGGCGAAGGGAATGCCGGGCCGTGGTTGTCATTTTGGTCGTGGTCGAGGTCATCGGTGATCCTCCATCGTGGACCCGGATCATCGGTCAGCCGCCGGGCCGGGTCAAATACCGTCGGTCCGGCCGCCGCCGCGTCCCGCGACGGTCACGCCCTGCCGTTACAATCCGCCCAAGGAGGACACGGTGAACGAAGACATCACGATCCCCGAATCGGAACTGGTCGAGCGCTTTGTGCGTTCCTCGGGCCCGGGCGGGCAGAACGTCAACAAGGTGGCGACTGCGGTTGAACTGCGGTTCGACGTGGCGCATTCGGCGATATTGCCGGAGGCGGTCCGCGAGCGTCTGCTTGCGCGCCGCGACCGGCGGGTGACGCTGGACGGCGTGCTGGTGATCAGCGCCCAGCGCTTCCGCACCCAGGAGCGCAACCGCGAGGACGCCCGCGCGCGCTTGGCCGTATTCGTGGCCGCCGGGCTGCAAGCACCGGTGCCGCGAGTACCTACCAAACCGTCCCGGGCCGTCAAGAAGCGCCGGCTGGACGATAAACGCCAGCGCGCCGGGGTCAAGAAAACGCGCGCGACCAAAGATTGGGACTGAGATGCAACAGGACAACATGCCCCCGGACGACATGCCCCAAGACGACATGCCCCCCAGTCGGACGCCCGAAAACAACAGGCCTCGAAACGACCGTGTGTTGACCCTGCCGCCGCAGGTACCGCGCACGACGCGCGGCGGTTTTACCCGCTGGGTGGCGCTGACCATTCTGCGGTTGGGCGGCTGGCGGATGGTCGGCGCGTTTCCGGATCTGCCCAAAGCGGTGCTGCTGGGGGCGCCGCACTCCTCGAACTGGGACGGCATCTGGGCCTTCGCGGTGAAGATCGCGATGGGTCTGGATGTCCGCATCGTGGGCAAACACCAGCTGTTCTGGTGGCCGCTCGGGCCGATCCTGCGCAGGATCGGGGTGATCGCAGTCAACCGCGATGCGGCCCATGGTCTGGTCGGCCAGCTCGCGCAGCGCTTCGCCAATCATGAGCGGTTCTGGCTGGGGCTCGCGCCCGAGGGCACGCGCAAACGCGTCGAGCGTTGGAAACCTGGCTTCTGGAAAATCGCCAAAGCCGCTGGCGTACCGGTGGTGCCGGCGTATTTCCACTATCCGGACAAGATCATCGGCATCGGCGAACCCTTCGCCCTGACCGACGATATGGACGCCGATATCGCCCGTATCCGGGCGTGGTACGCGCCGTGGCAGGGCAAGAACCGCGGCGTTTGAGCCCTCGGATGACCCGTCGCACTGGATTTGTGTCGGCCTTCCCTTATTCTTGAGGCCGATCAGTCGTTATCGCGCAGCCGGGGACAACATGGCGTCACTGAAGAAGCTTCTGGAAGCGGCCAGGCTCATCGAGCCTACCCATGCCGATGACATCGCGCCTGCGCAGGACAGCGAGCTGGACGCGATCATCCGCCGCGCCGCCGAAGCCGATGCGCTGCCCGCACCGCGCGCGGAAGCGGGTGCGGAAACGGCGCAACCTGCCGATGCGGTCGGCGTCGAGGAAGGGCTGAGCTTCGTCGACATCTACGGTCGGCAGAACGTGGTCGACGCCTCGTTCCCGGTCGAGCGGCTGCTGAAGCTGGTGGAAGGCCTGCGCGCGCTGGATCCCACGACTCGCCGCGCCGCGATCATGGCCATGGACGTTGCCGATGAGACCTGGTCGATGGATCAGGTGCTGGCCGATGCCGACGCCAAGCTGGCCGCGCTGCGCGACCATCAGCGCCAGATGCAGGGCGCTGCGGACGCGCTGGTGCAGGCCAACCGCGCGCGCATCGCCGCACTGGACAGCAGCCGCGACGGCCGGGTGGGCGAACTCCGCCAGCAGATCGTCGCGCTTGAAACGCAGATCCACGAAGCCATCGGCACCACCGCTGCGGATGTCGCCAAACTGCAGTCGGAGTCCGAATCCAACAAGGCGGCGCTGCTGCGCGAAAACCAGCGTATCGATGCCCACAGTCTTAATCTGAAGGAGCTGGTTGCCCAGTTCCGCCCGCCGGTGAAGTGATCGCCAGCGCCATTGCGCTTTGTCGTCGTCCCCCACACGTATCCCGTTCGTTCAGTAGGAGTGCCTTATGGCCGTCAAACTCACCCCGTTCGCCAAGCTGCTGATCGGCGCGATCGTCCTGGTCGGCTCCGGCTCGGTCCTGTGGAACCTGTACAAGCACCGCAAAGTCGATAGCGGCGATGAGGGCGCTGCGGCGACCGCGCAGACCGATGGCGGCAAGTCCACCGCTTCTGCCAGCGCCTACAGCAGCAAGGGCGACGGCCCGCTGGGCTCCGGCGGCAATCCGCTGAAAGTCAGCATCGTCAGCTTCCATGGCTATGCGCCGGCGCTGGTGGCCAACGGCCAGAGTCTGAAGACCCAGCCGGGCTCGCTGTTCGACAAGGAAGGCCTGAACGTCGAGTTCGTAATCCAGGACGACATCCCGGCGATCGCCACGGTCTTCGAAGCCGGTACCGCGCAGTGCATCTGGCGCACCTCCGACTATTGGGCGCAGGAGCAGCCGAATCTGCGCAACAGCGGCCACGATGGCAAGGCGGTGATGATCGTCGACAACACCCGCGGCGCCGACGCCATCATCGCCAGGGATCCCTCGATCCGCAGCGTCGAGGATCTGGCCGGCAAGAAGCTGGCGCTGCTGCAGTTCACGCCCTCGCACGGCATGTCGATCGACGCGATCGACAACTCATCGCTGTCGGCGCGCAAAAAACAGACGGTTGAATATGTGTATATCGCCGCTGAGGACGGCTTGGCCGGCGTGCGCGCCGCGCTGGAATCGGGCAACGTCGACGCCGCCGCACTGTGGGATCCGGATCTATCGCTCGCGCTGCGCGCGACCAAGGGTCACGTGGTCTATTCGACCAAGACTGCCTCGAACCTGATCTTCGATGTCATCGTGTGCGATCAGCGGGTACTGAACGACGCGCAGGGCCGGGACGCGGTGCAGAAGCTGGTCAACGGCTGGATGAAGGGCGTGGACGCAGCCAAGGCCAATCCCGATCAGGCCGTGGATGCGCTGGTGAAGACCGAGGAATATTTCACGCTGTTGGCGAAGAACGAAGGCAAGCCGTTCGTGAAGGGCCTGTTCGGCAATCTGCTGTGGACCGGCGTGGCCGACAACGCGCGGATTCTGGGCATGTCCGGCGGCACCAACCACTACGAGCGCGTGTATCAGCGCTTCGATCAGATCTACCGCGCCGCCGGCGCGCTGGCCAACCCGAAGTCGCCGGTGATCGTGCCGCAGGACAGCTTCGACACCCGCTTCATCCGCACGCTGTACGACGCCAGCACAGCGGTGCAGGCCGAATCCAGGCAGGTCGAGACCTACACTGCGGCGGCGCGCGAGGAAGCGGTGCAGGCACCTGCTACCGTGACCAAGCCGGTGACGGTCAACTTCGCCAGCGGGCAGTCGGCGTTGACCAAGCGCGCCGAGAAGATCGTCGACACCGATATGGTGCCGTTCATCGAGAACAACGGCAGCGCGTATTTCGAAATCAGCGGCAACACCGACAGCACCGGCAACGTTGCGATCAACAACCGTCTGTCGCAGGCGCGTGCCGAAGCGGTGGTGGATTACCTCGCCAAGCAGTGGGAGTTCCCGCGCGAGCGCTTCAAGATCGTTGGCAACGGTTCCAACAAACCGCTGTGCGACGAGAACAATCCGGCCAGTGAAGGCGTGGGCCTCGACGGCTGTCGGGAGATGAACCGTTCGACCCGGATCGCGGTCTTCGGCGCGCGCCCATGACCCACGGCTGGAATCCCTACGCCGCCATCCCCGGTGGACTGCGGCGGCAGCTGGGTGTCGCCGGCGTTGCGACGGTGCTGCTGGTCTGGTTCGCATTGAGCGCCAGCGGCTGGATCAGCCCCAACAAGCTGCCGTCGCCGGTGTCGGTGGTCAAAGCCTTGGGCTATCTGAGCTGGAGCGAGGGCAAAAGCCTGCTGTTCGACGCCACGCTGTGGTCGCTGGGCCGGGTCGCTGCGGCCGGCGTGCTGGTGGTGTTGATCGGCGTGCCGTTGGGTATCTTCATGGGCGCGTCGCCGAAGTTGAACGCGGTGCTGTCGCCGCTGATCGATCCGTTCCGCTCGGCGCCGGTGGTGGCGCTGCTGCCGATCCTGGTGATGTGGCTGGGCATTGGCGAAACCATGAAGGTCACGTTCCTGTTTCTCGGCGCCGTGGTCTACCTGGTGCCGATGGTGCGCGATGCCATCCAGGCGGTGCCGCAGAGCTACTGGACCGGCGCGCGCGATCTCGGGGCCACGCCGTGGGAGTGCATCCGCCACGCGGTGGTGCCGATCGCGATGCCGCGCATCGCCGACGCCATCATCGTCAGCGTATCGGTGATGTGGACCTATATCACTGTCGCCGAATACGTGAACGCCAAAGTCGGCCTGGGCCAGCTGATCCAGAACGCGCGCCGCTTCAGCGCGATGGATCAGGTGTTCGCGGGCATCGCGGTGATCATCGCCTTCGCTTTGATCACCTACCAGCTGATGCGCGCGATCAAAGCCAGGCTGTATCCGTGGGAGACCCAGGCATGAGCGCCGTTGAAGCCACTATTCCCGCAACGTCTGCGGTCATCGTCTTGGACCGCATCGTCCAGGAATATCCGCGCCCCGAAGGCGGGGTGAACCGTGTTGTCGACGACCTCAGCCTGCGTTTCACCGGCCCCAGCATCAATATGCTGCTGGGGCCGTCGGGCTGCGGCAAAAGCACGCTGCTGTACATGATGGGCGGCGTGCGCCCGCAGAACACCAACATGCCCACCAGCGGCACCATCAGCATCGACGGCGTGCCCTGCGACGACGCGCATGACGATGCGGTGATGGTGTTCCAGCGCTACGCCAATCGCCCCGATCTGAACGTCTACGACAACGTCGCGTTTCCGTATCGGCTGAAGCTCTGGCGCGACCGCATTCCGGCCGCCGAGCGCAACGATAAAGTGCTGCACATGCTGGAAGCGGTCGGGCTGGCCGATAAAGCCAAGCTGCTGCCCAGCCAGCTGTCCGGCGGCCAGAACCAGCGCATCGCGCTGGCGCGGTCGCTGATGCTGCGCCCGCGGATCCTGCTGATGGACGAACCCTTCGGCGCGCTCGACGCGCAGACCCGTGAGGACATGCAGAAACTGTTGGTCAAATTGTACGAAGAGCATCCGTGTCTGATCGTGTTCGTCACCCACGATGTGACCGAGGCGCTGCTGCTGGGCGATCGCGTGGTAGTGCTGTCGACACAGCCGGCGCGGATCGCCGACGACTTCGAGATCGCTACGCCCCAGCCGCGCGACACCGGCTGGCTGCGCATGCCCGAAGCCGCAGCGCTGGAGCAGCGCATCCTCAGCCGTCTGCACCAGGCGGCCGGCAAGGGCAATGTCCGCGTGACCGTCTGATCCGAGCACACCGATCCGATGAAGACACCACCCAAACCCGTCAGCTATCTGCGCGCTTGGCTGACCAGCCAGACCAATGTGATGACCCTGCTGGGCGGCGGTCTTGCGGCGGCGGTCGCGTCGATTCCTGCTGGCGGCGTCGGTGCGATTGGTGCGCTGGTGGTGCTGGGCGCAGTGCAGGCGCTCACCGCGCTGGTGATTCCCGACCTGCCCACGTTCCGCAGCAAGGTCGACCGCAGCGCGCGCCGCGCTGGCATCGACCAGCGCCGCGCGCAGCTGCAGCAGGAGCTGTTCCAGCTCCACGGCGGTATGGAGCGCGTGAACGGCATGGCGATGTGGCAGAAATACCAGGTCATCGTCGAACGCGCGACCGCGCTGTACCGGATCGCCGGTGAGGAACAGAGCCAGCTGTCCTATGACGATGCCGAACGCGTCGACAAGGCGTCGGTCGATTTCCTCGCGCTGTGGTTGGCGGAGGCAACGATCAAGGACCGCATCCGCAGCGGCGAGGAAGCTGCGCTCGACCGTCGCCTGCGCCAAGCGGAGGCGTCGATAGCCGAAGTGGAACAAGACGATCCGCGCTATCGTCTGCTGAAAATGGCGCGCGACGACTATCTCGCCAGCAAACAGCGGCACGACAAACTGCAGGCACGGCTGATGTCGATCGAGGCCGCACTGGTGTCGCTGCCCGATCAGGTCGAGGAGATCTACCAGATGGTGGTCGCCAGCCCGTATTCCACCGTGCTCGGCTCAAGACTCGGCGAGTCTTTGTCGCGGCTAGAATTGGAAGAAGATATCGAGATGGAGCTGTCGCAGAACGATCTGGACAGCCATTATTTCAACACCGGCGCGGCTGCCGGCAGCAGGCAGGCCAACGCCATGCAAGCCAAGCCCGCGAAATCATCCGTCAATACAACGCAATGATCATCGCGCGATGATCCAATTCTTCAGGAGCCCCTCATGAGCCTCAATATTTTCAGCCGCCTCGCCAATATCGTGCGCGGTTTCATGTCGCTGTTCGTCACTGGGCTGGAACAGCAGCACCCGGAGATCGCCTACGAAAACGCGATCAACACCATGATCGAGAAATACAACAAGCTCAAGAACGCCACCGCCGGGCTGATCCGCCTGCGCGAGGACGCCGCCGACCGTCTGCAGAAAGCGCAGGCGCAGCAGCAGGAATTGAGCGCCATGCTCGAACAGGCGATGGCCGAAGGCCAGGACGATATCGCAGTTGAGCTGATCGAACGCAAGGATGCGGTGGATGCTGAGATCACTTCGCTGCAGGCCGAGATGGAGGCCGCCGAGAAAGACGTCGGGACCGCCAAGACTGCGCTCACCGAGGTCAAGGGCGAAATCACCAAGCTCAAGACCGAGAAGGATCGCATGCTCGCCAAGATGCAAAGCGCGCAGGCGCGGACCCGGATCAACGATCAGCTCGAAGGCCTGTCCGTCGACGCTGAGCTGCGCGCGCTGGAGAATGTCCGCACCGGGATCAAGGACACCATCTCCAAAGCCAAGCTGGGCGACGAGCTGCGCGAAACCGATCTGGACGTACGTCTCAAGGCGCTGCGCACCAACAGCAGCAAAGCGACCGCGCGCAACAAACTCGAAGCGCTGAAAAAAGAGCGCGCGGGCCAGACCGACGCCAACCGCACGATCTGACGTTTTCGTCATCGCCAACAGATGTTCGTGGTCATCCCGAACACGGGCGAAGTCTGCGCAGAGACCGGCTTGTCGTCGACCGGCTTGTCGTCGATGATTTAAAAAAGATGACTCACTGCGCTCGGGACGACAGTTTTTTTCGATGTACATCGCCGATCGCATCACGGATACCCCATGACCACGCTCAACACCAACGTACTGCCGCCCTGGGCCGACGAACTCAAGCGCCGCTATCTTGCCGGCGAAGCCGGATTGTTCCTGGTCCATGGCAACGTGCACGACGCCATCGCCCATGACGGCAAACTGCAGCCGTTCGTCGAGTTCCTGCATACCGTGGTGCTGGCCGCCAAACCGCAGCGCTATGAGCTGGCGCTGCGTCATGCGGGTCTGAAGCAATTCGGCGCCAACGGCAAGGTGCTGGAACTGGGCGAGACGCTGCTCGAAAACATCGGCCATTTGGAAACGCGGATGCGCGCCGGCGACGGCGTCGCGCTGGTGCTGCCGCATGCCGGCGATCTGGTGCCGAATGCGGACACCACGTTTCTCAGCACCGATGAACGCGGCCTGTTGGAAATCCTCCACGACTGGTCGCTCAGCGGATTGCTGCTGCAGCGCAATCATATCGTCGTGCTGATCTGCGCATCGTTGTCGGAACTGCATCCTTCGCTCAACACCAATCCACGCATCGCGGCGATCGAAGTGCCGCTGCCGGACGAAGCCGCGCGCGCGCGGCTGGTCGCGCAATCCGCCCCGCACATGTCGCAGGAGCAGCAGGCGCTGGTCGCCAAGCACACCGCCGGCCTGCGGCTGCTGGAGATCGACAGCATCGTCGCGGAGCGTCCGGCTGCGGGCCTGTCCGATGAAGAACGCAAGGCGCTGGCGCTGCAGCTGCTGGGCGACGCGCCGGACGCACAGCAGCGCGCAGAGATGTACGCCGGCGTCACCGCAGGCAAGACCCGCGAGGAAATCGCGTTTCTGATTCTGGGCCGAGCAACGACGCCTGCAGACAACAAAGACGATCCCATCGACGCGATGCTGCGCATCATCGGCACCCGCAAGCGCGAGATCATCCAGCGCTCCTGCGGCGACCTCATCGAATTTCTCGATCCCAGCTACGGCCTGGACGCGGTGGGCGGCTACGACCAGATCAAACAGGAATTGATGAAGATCGCCGCGACCATCAAGACCGGCGACCGCCGGCTGGCGCCGATGGGCCTGCTGGCAGTCGGGCCGATGGGCGTGGGCAAGACCTTCGTCATCAAGGCGTTTTTGAAAGAAGCCGGGTTGCCGGGGGTGGTGCTGAAAAATTTCCGCTCGAAGTGGGTGGGCTCGACCGAATCCAATCTCGAACGCGTGCTCAAGATCATCCGCGCGATGAGCCCGATCGCATTGGTTATCGACGAAGGCGACCGCAGCTTCGGCAGCGGCGAAGGCGGCGAGACCGACGGCGGCACATCGTCGCGCGTCATCGCACGGATCAAGGACTTCATGTCCGACACCGACAACCGTGGCCACGTGCTGACCATCCTGATGACCAACCGCCCCGACAAGCTCGACGTCGACATCAAGCGCCCGGGTCGTCTGGACCGCAAGATTCCGTTCTTTTACGCCGACAACGCTGCTGACCGTCTGCGCATCGTCCGCGCGATCCTGTCGCGCAACGGCGCGACCGTATCCGATGACGCGGTGGTCGCGCTCACCGCAGCGCTGGACGGACTCGACGGCTATTCCAACGCCGATCTGGAAGCGATCGCGCTGCTTGCGCTGGACATCGCGCGCGAAGCGGGCGCCGCGCTGGGCGTGCCGCATCTGCAGCAGGCGATCGGCGATTTCATCCCGCCGCAGCACATCGACACCATCCAGCTGATGGAGCTGCTGGCGGTGCAGGAATCCTCGCGTCGCAGTCTGCTGCCGGAACGCTTCGCGAAGCTCGCGCCGTCCGAGGTCTCGCAGCTGATCGCAGAATTGAAGCGCAGGCTGCGATAAGGAAGATCAGCATGCTGCTTTTGATCTGGCTCTGGTAAGAGCGGCGGGAGCCGCGAAACCCGCAGCATTGAATCCATGATGCTGTGCGCAATCACGAAGCGCATGTTTTTTTGGATGACATCAGCTACTGCATCGGTTGGTCTGCGTGCCTCGCGACTTGA
>JAYVSK010000063.1:0-2262 GCA_043775395.1 Lysobacter sp.
TCGCTGCCGACCTGCACGCCATCGGTCAGGCGCAGGATCGGCTGGAAATGCGGCTCGAAGGCGTCGTGCATGATCGCGCGGCGCAGATCGGCTTCCAGATCGAGCAGCCGCATCGCGTCCGCGCGCATTTCCTCATCGAACAGTTCGCTGCGGTTGCGGCCCAGCCGCTTTGCCCGATACATCGCGGCGTCGGCGTCGCGCAGCAGTTCCGCGCTTTTGCGATAGCGCGGATGCCACAGTGCGATGCCGATGCTGGCCGAAGGAAAAACTTCCCGGCCTTCGATCCACATCGACTGACCCAGCGCGCGCAGAATATCCGCGGCGCAGCGTTCGGCCTGCTCGGGAACTTCGATATTTTCGGCGAGAATCGCGAATTCGTCGCCGCCCAGCCGGGCGACCAGATTGTCGCGAGCGACCACCTGCGAGATCCGCCGACCGGTTTCGACCAGCAGCTCATCGCCAGCGACGTGGCCGACGCTGTCGTTGATCAACTTGAAGCGGTCGATATCCAGGAACAGGACCGCAAACGGTTTGCCGTCCGCGCTGCTGATCCGTGCGATGGCGTCGTCGAGCCGCTCCTGCAGCTGGCTGCGATTGGGCAGCCCGGTCAGGCTGTCGTGCCGTGCCTGATGCCGCAGCCGCTGTTCCGCACGAATACGCTCCGCGATCTGTTCGCGCAGCTCGCGGTTGGTCTCGGCCAGTTCGCGGGTGCGGGTCTGTACCCGCGTCTCCAGCTCGGCATGGGTGGCGACCAGCCGATCCTGCGCGCGCTTGCGCGCCAGCGCCGCGTCGACGTGGTGGGCGACGAAGGTCAGCAGTTCCTGATCGCGTTCGACGAAACTGATATCGGGCGTATAGCTTTGCACGCCGATCACTCCGACCGCGGTGTTGTCGCGGGTCAGCGGTACGCCCAGCCAGCAGTGGGCCAGTGGCCCGAAGCTGCTTACCAGGCCCTGAGATTCCAGCGACTGGATGTGGGTGCGGTCGGCAAGCAGGGCCTGTCTGGTATCGATCACGTATTCGGTCAGACCTTTGGCGCGCGGACGGTCGCGGTGCGAGCGCGTATCGACTTCGTCTTCGGAGTAGGGGAATTCGATGTGCCTGCCATCCGCGCTGAGAAACGCGACATAGAAATTTCTCGCGAATAGCAGCTCGCCGATGATCGAATGCAGGTCCGCATAGAATCGCTGAGGACTGTCTGCAGTGACCGACAGTTCGGTGATGCGGAACAGCGCCTGCTGCAGTTTTTCGGCGCGTTCGCGATCGACCACTTCGCCCTGCAGTTCGATGTTGGCCTGTTCCAGCGCATGGGTGCGCTCTTTCACTCGCGATTCCAGCTCCACCCGCGCGGTCTTGCGGTCCAACGCGGTCAGGATGTGCTGGGCCACGTATTCCAGCAGCGCGCGGTCTTCCGCGTCGTAGCGCTTGGCGTGCTCGTAGTCCTGCACCACGATCGCGCCGCACACCTGCGTCCCGCGCATCAACGGTACGCCGAGCCAGTCCTCGCTAAGCGGTCCGCCGGCGTATTCCTCTGTGCGGATGTTGAGCGTTTCGAGAATGGCCACAGGAGGACCGATCAACGGCTTGCCGTGACGCAACAGCGCTTCGGTCATGCTGTGGATGCCCTGATCGATGTGATGCTCGGTGTCGGAATCCGGATCGAAGCGATCGCGACTGTCGGCGAAGTACAGATAACGCATGGTCCGGCGGTTGTCGTCGTACTGGACGATGTAGAAATTCTCAGCGGGCATCAAACCGCCGACGACCTGATGGATCCGCGCCAGCATGTTGCGCATTTCCAGCCCGGAGCCTGCCAAATCGGAAATTTCGTAGAGCGCATGCTGGAGGCGTTTGGATTTTTCCAGCGCTTCGATGCGCGCAGCGGCATCCGCGATGCTCAGTGACGCTGCCACCACACCGTGCGCCAGCGCGAACCATGAGGCCTGCGTCCAGTCGGCAGGTGGTGGTCCAGCGAACGCGATGCCGATGATGCTGCGCTCGCCGTCGTCGCTGTCGCGGCGGTCGATCAACGCGCCGGACAAAGGTGGTGGCGCTTTGTCTTCGATATGCGCCAACAGATGGGTACGCAGCAGATCACCACGGGCGGTGTTGTCCATGCTTCCGGTACCCAGATGGGAATGCCGCCATGCGATCGCGAGCTGCGTATCTGCGGGCAGCGTGGCAAGCAGCGTATCGATCGCCTTTCTCAAAGCGATCCCAACAGCCAACGCTCCTGCAGCACTATCGTCCGTCGCTGCGTCC
>JAYVSK010000064.1:0-6931 GCA_043775395.1 Lysobacter sp.
AAGAAGTAACGGGCGTAACCGCTGGCAAGGCGGTGGATGGCGGTAGGGCGGCCGGAGCCTTGGGCTGGGGTCGTCAACGTCATGCACTTTGCGAAAGGAAAACGGATAGTGCCCGACCATGGCCACTGGCGGGTTCACATTTCGTTAGCCTAGCCCCGTAAAAAGTGAACCAGGTCGCGAAATGACACTCCCATGTCACTCCAGGACCCGTTTCGCCCCTGTGTAATGGTCCCGCCAATAGGCACCGTCCAAGCGGTCCAGTCGGACCGTGCCTCCGGTGCGCGGAGCGTGCACGAAGCGACCTTCGCCGATGTAAATGCCGACGTGGCTGACCTCGCCGCCGCTGCCGAAAAACACCAGATCGGCCGGTGCCAGACGATTGCCCGCGATCTTCGGGCCCTGCATCGCGGCCAGCTCGCGGGAGCTTCGAGGCAGGCGCAGATCCAGCATGTCGTGGAAAACATAATGGACCAGTCCACTGCAGTCGAACCCGCTGTCCGGGGTGTTGCCGCCCCAGCGATAGGGCGTACCGACCAGGCCGATCGCCCGCATCAGCACTGCGTTGGCAGCGCCGGGGTCGTTCGGCGCTGTGGCCGACCCACTGCGAGATGGCGGCGGCGAGGTGCGCACCGTCTCCGGTTTGTCGCAGCTGGCCAGTGCCAAAGCCAAGACCATGCCAGCCACGGCAGCCCGCGGCACCAATGGCGCCGGGACAGTGGAGCACGGATAATGCGCGGCCTTCACGGCGGCCATCTTGGCCGCATCACCGGGTGGCGATCAAGCCGCCCCCTGTCGCCCAGACCGAGCCCGTCCCATGAAAATCGAAAAAGACCGCGTTGTCCGCTTCCACTACACCGTCGGCGAAGTCGGCCAGCCCGCCACCGAGAGTTCGCAGGGCGCTGAGCCGCTGGCGATCATGATCGGCCACGGCAACATCATTCCCGGCCTGGAAAATGCCATGCAGGGCCGCGAGGCCGGCGAGACCTTCGCTGTCGATGTGGCCGCCGCCGACGCTTACGGCGAACGCCGCGATGGCCTGACCCAGCGCATCGCGAAAAAACATTTCGGCGATCAGCGCCTGATGCCCGGCATGCAGGTTGTGCTGCAGACCGAATACGGCCCGCGCGCAGTCACCGTTGAAAAGGTCGGCATGAGCGTGGTCGATGTCGATCTGAACCATCCGATGGCCGGCAAATCGCTGCATTTCGATATCGAAGTGGTGGAAGTGCGCGAAGCCAGCGCCGAAGAGCTTGAGCACGGCCATGTGCATGGCGAAGGTGGTCATCAGCACTGATTTCAAGCGTATTCCGAACATTGCGACGGCCCACTCCGGTGGGCCGTTCGCGTTTGCGAGGGATACTTTGCGACGCTACAGGCGCATACGCTGCGGTTAGACTCCGCATATCCACCATCGACGAACCTACGCGCTACCCATGAACCAGCATGACGATGTGATCGTGATCGGCGGCGGCGTCGCCGGTTTAGCCTGCGCACTGGCGCTGCTGCAGTCGGGGCGCAGCGTGCGCGTGATCGATGCGGGCGTGGTCGGCCGCGGTGCTTCCCACGGCAACTGCGGCACCATCACGCCAAGCCACGCACCGCCGCTGGCGGGGCCGGGCATGATCCTCAAGGCGATGAAGTGGATGCTCACGCCCGACGCGCCGCTGTATGTCAAACCTACGATTGATCCTCTGCTGTGGGGCTGGCTGATTGGCTTCGCCTGGCGCTGCAATCCGCGCGATTGGGAGGCCAGCGCCCGCGCCAAATCGACCTTGCTCAACGATTCCAGAGTGCGCCTCGCCGATTGGGTGCGTGACTTCGGGCTGCAGTGCGAATTCGTCGAAACCGGCGAGGATTACGTGTACCGCGACGGTCGCGGATTTGAACAGGGCCAACACGAAATTCCGCTGCTGCGCGAGCTGGGCATCGATGTCGAACTGATCGATGGCGGCGCGTATGAGGCGCAGGAGCCCGCGGTCAAGCCCGGCGTTGCCGGCGCGATCCGTTTTTCCGGCGATGCGTCGCTGCGGCCGGATCGCTTTCTGGCCGAACTGGCGCGCGCGGTGCGCGAACGTGGCGGCACCATCATCGAGCACTGCGCGCTGCAGTCGCTTGAAGAAACCGCCGATGGTGTGACCGCGCGCACCTCACAGGGCGAGATGCGTGCGGGCGCTGCGGTGCTGGCGCTCGGCGCGTGGACGCCCCGGCTGTCCGATGCGGTTGGATTGCCGTGGATGAAGCGGGTGATCCAGCCTGGCAAGGGCTATTCGATCACTTATGATCGGCCGGGGCTGGTGCCTAAACGCCCGTTGATCCTCAAGGAACGCTCGGTGTGCGTCAGCAACTGGCCGCAGGGGTTCCGGCTGGGCAGCACGATGGAGTTTTCGGGCTTCGACGACAGCCTCAACGAACGTCGACTGGCTGCGCTGGAGCGCGGCGCCCGCGAATATCTGCACACGCCCTATGGCGCGCAGGTCCAGGAACGCTGGTGCGGCTGGCGGCCGATGTGTCGCGATGATGTGCCCTTGATCGGCCTTGCGCCCGGCAAGCGCCGCACATGGTTGGCGACCGGCCACGGCATGATGGGCGTGGGCATGAGCACCGGCACCGGCCAGCTGATCGCCGATCTCATCGCCGGCCGCGCGCCGGCGCTCGACCCCGCACCGTTTCGGCCTGAGCGGTTTGCGTCCTGACATCGAGCGGCCTGACAGCAACCTGCAATGGACATCCATACCCTGCATCGTGGCATCGCGCCGCTGCTGATCAGCCTGCCGCACGACGGCAGCCTCATTCCCGATGCGCTGGCGGCGCGGATGACGCCCGAGGCGCGGCGTGCGCCGGACACCGATTGGCACGTATCGCGTCTGTACGCATTCGCGCGCTCGCTCGGCGCGTCGATGCTGGTGCCGCGCTATTCGCGCTACGTGATCGATCTGAATCGTCCGCCCGACGATCTCTCGCTGTATCCAGGACAGAACACCACCGGGCTGTGCCCGACGGTGCGCTTTTCCGGCGCCCCGGTGTATCTGCCCGGTCTGGAACCGGCGCCCGATGAGATCGTCGCGCGCATCGACACGTATTGGCGGCCGTATCACGCGACGCTGCGCGAGGAACTCGACCGCGTGCGCGCCGCGCACGGCCGCGTGCTGCTGTGGGAAGGGCATTCGATCCGCAGCGAATGTCCGTTCCTGTTCGCTGGGCGTCTGCCGGATCTGAACATCGGCACCGCATCGGGCGCAAGCTGCGCACCGGATCGACAGTCGCTTATTGAAACTGCGCTGCGTGCGCAAAACGGCTACAACGGCGCGGTCAACGGGCGATTCAAAGGCGGTTTCATCACCCGCCATTATGGCGATCCGGCGAACGGCATCGATGCCGTGCAGCTGGAAATCGCGCAGCGCATTTACATGCATGAAGATACGTTCGGGTATGACGATGGGCTTGCGACAAACGCGCAGTCGGCGATCCGCGCATTGATTGAAGCGGCGTTGGCGTGGAGTAGGGCGGACTCCATTCCGCTGCAAGATTCCTGCAAACCGATAGCGGACTGAAGTCCGCTCTACCAAGCTGCTCTACCAGACCGCTTTGTCCCTTCGTTGCCGATACGTGCTCAGCGCGGTCGCTGCGCGCCGATATCGATCATGGTTTCGCCGCGCACGTCGATCTGTATCTGCTGGTGGGCGCGCGCATCGTCGATCGACCACGGCAGCGGCAGATTGTCGGCGATCGCTTCGATGCGATGCGTGCCGACCGCGACGCGCTCGAACGCGAAGCGGCCCTGATCGTCGGTGCGCGCGGTGTAGCGTTCGTCGAGGGTGATGGTGATGTTCGCGACCGGCTGCTCGGACGCCGAGCGCACGCCGTCGCCGTTCTCGTCGAGAAATACGCTGCCTGCGATGCGTCCCGTTGCTGCGTTCGGCGGCCCGCCCAGCACCTGCCGGGCGCGTCCTGCGCTGTAGTCGTAGCGCAGACTCACATAGACCGAGCGGTCGTGCGGCAGCGTTTCGAAGACCGGCTGATTGGTGAGAGGATCGAGCGCGAACGGGGAACGACGCGAACCACGGCTTTCGCTGAGATTGCCCAGCAACGTCCAGCGCGATGCGATGCGCCAGCGCCCGCCGAGATTCAGGTCGAGCCCGTGCGAAGCATCGTCGCCTGCGCTGCGGCTCCAGCGGATCGTACCGTCGAGCGAAACATCGTCGGTCAGATCGAATCCGCCGTAGGTCGCCAGCGATAACGTGCGGCTGGCGGTGGGGCGGTCGTTTGCGAGTTGGCCGACGCCTGCCGAGACTGAGAGCCGCGAGCCTTCGCGCATCCGCAGCGCATGATCGACGAGGAACTGCCAGCTGTCCGGATTGCGTGCGTCGTGCGCACGGTCGTACTGCAGCCGGGTCTGCCCCCAGCGCGACTGCGTATCCACAAAAAATTGCAGCGACTGCGCACTGTCGCCTGCGGTGGCGCTGCTGTCGCGCGCCGACAGCCCGCCGCCGTAACCCAATCGCGCACTGGCTTGATAGCGCAGGAAGCTGTTGCCGTACCAACCATCGAAACTTTTGCCGGAAATCGAATCGATGCGATCAACGCCCGCATTCAAGCTCCAGCGCGCGCGATTGAACTGCACGCGGTAATAGCCGCCACGGATATCGCTGTTGATCGGCCATGCGCCCCAGGCCAGTTCCGGCTCGAGATAGAACGCGCCGTAGCGATGGGTGAAACGCCCGCGGTCGGCGCGGGCATCGAGCCACAGGCCCGACGCCTGCGCCTTGTCGGTATCGCTAAGCTGCAGATTCACGCCGATGTTGTCGTGGGCGCCCTGCCAACGGTTGCCGAACAGAACCGCGCGGGTCTGGCCGTTCTGGAAGGCAGGAACGCCCTGGTCTTGGGGAACGATGCGGCCATCGGTAACCAACAGCGATGCCGCACCGGTCCATTGTTTCGACCAGCGCCACTGCGCGCCGATGCTGGCGACCGAACCGTTGCCGGACTCGAAACCGCTGAGTCGGGCGCCGTCGAATGTGCCGCCGCGACCGATTGCGGCCTGCAGCTGCAGGCCTCGCACGCGCTGCTGCCATTCGCTGCTGGCGCCCAGAATCGGCACGCTTGGCAGGAAGAACCGGTACTGATCGCGCAGCGACTCCGGCATCGGCGTATTCAGCACGCCCAGTCCGTTATTGACCGACCAGCCGCCCGGCATGGCCAGACCGCGCTGCCACAGCGTCGCGCTGCCGCGCCAACGCTGACCCCCATCGCGGGCGCGATCGGTGCGAAACACCAGGGCATCCGCAGATATCGTGCCGAGCGTATCGGTGTCCCAGAAGCCCCCGAGGCCGGCGCCCAGTTCAACGCTGCGTTCGCCGGCGAAACGGCTGCGGTGCGCGACCAGTTCGATATACGCGGCCCGGGGCGGACCGGACAGGGCGTCGTCCTCGTTGTTGTCCACCGGCAACGATGCGAGCTTTTCGGCCGAAATGATTCTGTCGCGATAGGGCGCATCAATGTTTTCGCCGGCTGTGACTGCGGCCCCGAGCCCAACGAACGGGTCGTAGTTCGCGCCGGCGTCTGACGATTCCGCAGCGGACCCCGGTTTAGGCGCCAACGCAAGCGCGAATGCCAGCGCTAGCAGGCTTGGCGCATGACGCCCGGTTTGCGTATCCCGCATGCCGCTCATCGACTCAACGTGGTCTCGATATCCAGCCGCTGACTGCCCGAATCCAGCCGGCCCTTGATCCTGAGCGGATAGACGATTGCCGGCAGCGGCTTGCTGTTGTCTTCGGCCTGCGGATAAAGCGGAATCTCGCGGGTCGCGCCGACCAGGATCGGGCTGCTGTCCGGCACCAGCACAATCCGGCTGCCTTTGGCATCCACACCTGCGAGATAGCCTTCCAGACGGCCGTGCGCATCGCCGAGATTGCGCACGCGCAACACCGGCAGCGTCTGTCCCTGGACCTTGGCGCTGCGGGTTTCCAGGATTTCGAGTTCAGGCGCGCCAGCGCCGATCGCCAGATACACGATCACCCCGATGCGGCCGCTGATCGGCAGCGGCACATTGCCGCGCGGTGGCTGGGTTTCGCCTTCGATCATGATCGCGAACCGGCACTCGCCGCGCGGCGTGCCGGCCGGTACAGCAACTTCGAAGCGGTAGCGGCGTTTGCCGTTGGCTTTGACCGCGATCTCGCCGGCTTCGATCCCCACCCAGGGACGGCAGCTGTCTTTGGACAGCACCTGCGTAAATATCGGCGCGCCCTGTGCATCCAGGCTCCAGTCGGCGGTCTGCAAGGTGTAGCGCGCAGCCTTGGGCGAGGTGTTGTTGATCTCGATGACATTGCGATAGGTTGCGCCCGCCTTGGCGCGGTCTTCGAAGCGCGGCGGAGTGACCACAACCGCGAATTCCTGCGCAAACCCCGCAAGCGGCAGCAGCAGGACGATAAGCGCAAGCGCGCAGCGCAGACGGAGGCACACCATCATGGAGACTCCAGTTCGATATCGAATGCGAAACTCAGATCCTGCGGACGCAGCACGCGGTTGCCGTCGGCCTGCAGCGTCATACGGAACGTGTCTTCCAGCCGATCGCTCTGAATCGGTCCGGCGTACACCAGCGTACGGCCGCCGTCGCGCATCGCGCCGGGCAACAGCGGGCCATTGGCGGTCCAGCGCACATTCACCGGCCCGATCGGCTGCGACGGCAGCGTTTGGTAGATGCGTGCGCTTCGGCCGCGCCAGGGCGAAACGTCAAGCCGCACCTGCACCACCACCTGGCCGCTCATCGTCGAAGTCTGTCCGGGCTGCGGCACCATGGAATCCCAGCGCATCTTGATCGGGCCCGCTTCCAGCACCTGACTGGCGCTGTCGTCGACGGGATAGGTTTGCGCAGCGAGTGGGCAAGCCCACAGCAGCGCGACCAACGACAGCATGCTGCGGATCATGGCGTTGC
>JAYVSK010000065.1:0-18212 GCA_043775395.1 Lysobacter sp.
GCGATGTAGGCGTTCGCGGTAGTGAAGCTGGCCGAGGTGGCTGCGGAAATGAGCCGGCCAACGAACAGCCAGGCCAGGGTCGGAGCAAGCGCCATGAAAATGAAATCGACGCCAAGCCCCAGACAGGAGAGCAGGATCACCGGGCGCCGCCCGTAGCGGTCGGACAGCGCACCTTGGATCGGCGCGCTGAAAAACTGCACGATCGCGAACGCGGTGCCGAAGATACCGACCCAATACGCTGCCGAAGAGGCGTTACCGCCGACGAAGCTTTGCACCAGATGCGGCAACACCGGAATGATCACGCCGAATGCCAGCACGTCGATCAATACGGTGATGAAAATGAAGATGAGCGCGGCCTGACGCTTGGCGCCGACGATGGGATTGTTCACAGGTGTTGGGATTCGGGCGACTGTTGATGGCTGCAGTTTATCCCGCCAAGCCGCAGGGCCGGCCCCGGACCTCTGCCGGGGGTTGGGCGGATCCCGGTTGTCGCAGTGCAGCATTTGTGCTTTAGTCGGGTCATCCAGCGAAAGCAAACGCGCGGACCTCACGGCCTGCGGGAGCGATCGTAGCCCCACGTTTGTTTCGCCCCACGTTTGTTTCGCCCCACATTGTTTCCCCCACGTGTGTTCCCGGAGCTCTTCCGATGGAAAGCGACCAGCGCCGCACCGCCGGCCTCTACGACCCGCGCGACGAGCGCGATGCCTGCGGCTTCGGGCTGATCGCCCATCTCGACGACACGCCCAGCGCCGCACTGGTGAAACAATCGTTGGACGCGCTGGCGCGGATGGCGCACCGCGGTGGCGTTGCCGCCGACGGCCTGTCGGGCGACGGCTGTGGCCTGCTGCTGAAAACTCCAGATGCTTTCCTGCGCGCGCTTGCGGCCGAGTCCGGCTTCGCGCTGGGCCAACGCTATGCGTCTGGCATCGTATTCATGCCGCACGGCGAGGACATCAGCGCGCGCGTGCACGGGATGTTCTCGCAGGCACTGCGTGAAGTCGGGCTGGCCGTGTCCGGCTGGCGCAAGGTGCCTACCGACGCCTCGGTGTGCGGTGAACTTGCGAAGGCCACGATGCCCGCGATTGAACAAGTGTTCGTGGTGCCGGTGCTGGACGTGGAAGGCGCACGGATGACCCGCGAGGCCTTCGCGCATGCGCTGTATCTCGCGCGCCGCCGCGCCGAACAGCGCCTCCGCGGTGTGCCCGGGCTGCATGTGGTCAGTCTGTCGGCCAGCAGCATTGGCTATAAAGGTATGGTGTTGCCGCAGTTTCTGCAGCAGCTCTATCCGGATCTGCAGCGGCCCGAACTGGCTAGCAGCGCGGTGGTGTTCCATCAGCGTTTTTCGACCAACACCAGCCCGCGCTGGCCGCTGGCGCAGCCGTTCCGGCTGCTGGCGCACAACGGCGAGATCAACACCATCGCCGGCAACCGCATCTGGGCGCAGGCGCGTGCGCACGTGTGGCGCACCGAGACGCTGAACCCAGCCGAATTCGATCCGGTCATCGAAATCGACGGCTCCGATTCGCTCAGTCTGGATTCGATGCTGGAGCTGCTGCAGGCCGGCGGCATGGATCTGCTCAAGGCGCTGCGCCTGTTGATTCCGCCTGCGACGCAATCGCTTGAGTACAAGGACGCCGATCTGCTTGCGTTCTACGAGTACTACGCGATCAACAGCGAGCCGTGGGACGGTCCCGCCGGCATCGTCGCGTTCGACGGCCGCTACGCCGCATGCACCGTCGACCGCAACGGCCTGCGCCCCGCGCGCTGGCAGCTGAGCGACGGCCGCGTGTTCATGGTCGCCTCTGAAGCCGGCGTGTGGGATGTCGACACTGCGCGCATTCTGGCCAAGGGCAAGCTAGGCCCCGGGCAAATGATCGCTGCCGATCTGCAGACCGGACGCCTGCTGGATTCTGAAGCGATCGACGGCATCAACCGCGCGCGCGCGCCGTACAAGCAGTGGCTGAAGCAGGGCATGACGTACCTGCATACCGAGCTGGTGGACCCGAATCTCACTGCGGTGCCGTTCGACGCCAGCACGCTGTCCGGTTTCCAGAAACTGTTTCTGCTGACCCGCGAAGAGCGCGAGCAGATTCTGCGCCCGCTTGCGGAAACCGAGCAGGAAGCCGTTGGCTCGATGGGCGACGATATACCGATGGCAGCGCTGTCGGGCCACATCCGCCCGCTGTACGACCGCTTTCGCCAGGCGTTCGCGCAGGTCACCAATCCGCCGATCGATTCGCTGCGCGAAGACTGCGTGATGTCGCTGGCTACGCAGATCGGCGAGGAAGGCAATCTGTTCGTCGATGGCCCCGAGCAGGTGCAGCACGTAATGCTGAACTCGCCGGTGCTGTCGCAGCGCAAACAGCGCCAGCTGCTGACCCTGCCCGCGTTTCGCGATTCGCATCGTTATCTGGATCTGAATTACAGCGCGGAAGAAGGCCTGCGCGCGGCGCTCGTACGTTTGTGCGCGGATGCCGAATCCGCGACGCGCGCCGGGGTCAAACTGCTGATCATCACCGACCGCCGTCCGCGCCGCGATCACCTGTTGATCCATGCGCTGCTCGCCACCGGCGCGGTGCATCAGCATCTGGTCCGCACCGGCCTGCGCTGCGCCGCCAATCTCATCGTCGAAACCGGCACCGCGCGCGATCCGCATCATTTCGCGTGCCTGATCGGCTACGGCGCTACCGCGGTGTATCCGTATCTGGCGTATCAAACCCTGCACGATCTCGGCGAACGCGGCATTCTCAAGACCAAACACGGCGAATTCACCTCGGTCGAAGTCCGCCAGATCGGGCGCAGCTACCGTCGCGGGATCAAGAAAGGCCTGCTCAAGATCATCTCGAAGATGGGCATCGCCACCATCGGCAGCTATCGCGGCGCGCAGCTGTTCGAGATCGTCGGTCTGGATCGCGATGTCGTGGATCTATGCTTCACCGGCACGCCATCGCGGATCGGCGGCGCCACCTTCGCATCGCTGCAGGAAGAAACTGCACGCATCGCGATCCGTGCATGGGACAACAATGTACTGCCGGATATCGGCGGCCTGCTGCAGTACACGCCGAACGGCGAGTATCACCAATACAACCCCGATGTCGTCATGACACTGCAGCGCGCGGTGCGCAGCGGCACGCGCGACGATTGGAGCGCCTATGCCGACGCGGTCAATGCGCGTCCGCCGTCGGCGCTGCGCGATCTGCTTGCGTTCGATACTTCAAAAACCAAAGCGATTCCGCTGGATGACGTGGAACCGGTCGAAGCCATCTTCAAACGCTTCGACACCGCCGCGATGAGTCTGGGCGCACTGTCGCCGGAAGCGCATGAAGCCTTGGCGATCGCGATGAACCGGCTGGGCGGGCGCAGCAATTCCGGCGAAGGCGGCGAAGACCCGCTGCGCTACGGCACCGGCAAAGTCTCGAAGATCAAACAGGTCGCGTCCGGCCGTTTCGGCGTGACCCCCGAATATCTGGTCAACGCCGAGGTGCTGCAGATCAAAGTCGCGCAGGGCGCCAAGCCCGGCGAAGGCGGCCAGCTGCCGGGCCATAAAGTCAACGAACTGATCGCGCGTCTGCGCTATGCGCGGCCCGGTATCGGTTTGATTTCACCGCCACCGCATCACGATATCTATTCGATCGAAGATCTCGCGCAGCTGATTTTCGATCTGCGCCAAGTCAATCCTGACGCGCTGATTTCAGTGAAGTTGGTCGCCCATGCCGGCGTCGGCACCATTGCCAGCGGCGTGGCGAAAGCTGGCGCCGATCTCATCACTATTTCCGGCCACGACGGCGGCACCGGTGCCAGCCCGATCTCGTCGATCCGTTATGCCGGCACGCCGTGGGAGCTTGGCCTGTCCGAAGCGCGGCAATCCTTGATCGCGAACGGCCTGCGCGACCGCGTGATCGTGCAGGCCGACGGCGGCATGAAAACCGGCTTGGATGTGATCAAGGCTGCGCTGCTGGGCGCGGAAACCTTCGGCTTCGGCACTGCGCCGATGATCGCGCTGGGCTGCAAGTATCTGCGCATCTGCCATCTCAACAACTGCGCAACCGGTCTGGCCACCCAAGACGACACACTGCGCGCTAATCATTTCACCGGTCTGCCAGAGCGCGTCGAGAATTTCTTCCGCGGGCTCGCCGAAGAAGTGCGCGGCTATCTGGCGCAGCTGGGCGCGCGTTCGATCGAAGAGATCGTCGGCCGCACCGAGTTGCTGTATCAGACCGAAGGCACGCTGCCGGTGCATCGTCTGCTGGACCTGTCGCCGCTGCTTGCGCATGAAGGCCTCAGCGCTGGCGGGCACTGCGGCGTGCGCGCACCGCAGCCTGCGCCGACTGGCCTTGCCGCGCAGCTGGAACACGATCTGGCCGATGCCATCACCCACAGGCGTGGCGATCAAGCGTTCGACACGCCGCTGCGTTACGTCATCCGCAACACCGACCGCAGCATCGGCGCGCGTCTGTCCGGGCGCATCGCGCGTCTGTACGGCAACCACGGCATGCGCGACGCACCGATCGCACTGCATTTCGACGGCAGCGCCGGGCAAAGCTTCGGCGCGTTTCTTGCCGGCGGCCTGCAGCTGGCACTTGAGGGCGAAGCCAACGACTACGTTGGCAAAGGCATGGCCGACGGCCGCATCGTGATCCGCCCGCCGCACACCGCCCGCTACGTCGCGCACGAATCGCCGATTCTCGGCAACACCTGTCTTTACGGCGCCACTGGCGGCGAACTGTACGCCGCAGGCCGTGCCGGCGAACGCTTCGCGGTGCGCAATTCCGGCGCGCTGGCGGTGGTCGAAGGCGCGGGCGATCACTGCTGCGAGTACATGACCGGCGGCGTAGTCGCAGTGCTGGGCCGCACCGGCCTGAACTTCGGCGCGGGCTTCACCGGCGGCATGGCTTATGTGCTGGATCGCGACCGCGATTTCGTCGACCGCTACAACCATGAACTCATCGATATCCTGCGCATCAACAGCGAAGGTTTCGAACATCACCGCTCGCATCTGCTCGACCTGATCGAAACCCATGTGCGCCATACCCGCAGCGCGTATGGGCAGGGCATCATCGACAACTTCCGCGATCACCTCGGAAAATTCTGGCTGGTGAAACCGAAGGCGGTGAGCATCGAGACGCTTGGCGAAACGCTTCGGAGAGCTGCGTGATGCGCAATGCCTTGATAGAGCGCACGGTAGAGCGCGTGGTAGAGCGGGCTTCAGCCCGCTGCTTTCCATGCAAGCACGAGCAGCGGCCTGAAGGCCGCTCTACCGGATCAATCCCATGAGCAAAAAAACCCCACAGGCGTTTCTGCAGTCGCAGCGCCAGATGCCGCAGCGCGTGGCGCTGGAACTGCGTCAGCAGGGCGACTGGCACGAACTCTACGGCCGCTTTGAAGAAGCCGAAGCGAAGAAGCAGGCCGCACGCTGCCTCGACTGCGGCAACCCGTACTGCAGCTGGGGCTGCCCGCTGCACAACTATATTCCGCAGTGGCTGGAACTCGCGCGCGAGGGGCGCGTGCATGAAGCGGCTGCGTTATGCCACGAAACCAATCCGCTGCCGGAAATCTGCGGGCGCGTGTGTCCACAGGACCGGCTGTGCGAAGGCGCGTGCACGCTCAACGACGGCTTCGGCGCAGTCACGATTGGCGCGGTGGAAAAATACATCGTCGACAAGGCGCTCTCGGAAGGCTGGAAGCCCGATGTCTCTACCGCAACGCCCACCGGCAAGCGCGTCGCCATCGTCGGCGCAGGCCCTGCCGGTCTCGCCTGCGCGGATAAACTCGCGCGCGCCGGCGTGCAAGCAGTGGTGTTCGATCGCTACGAACAGATCGGCGGCCTGCTGCAATTCGGTATCCCGAGTTTCAAACTCGACAAATCGGTGATCGCGACGAGACGCACGGTGCTGGAAGGTATGGGCGTGGAATTCCGACTCGGCGTGGAGATCGGCCGCGATATCGCGATGGACACATTGCTCACCAATTTCGACGCGGTGTTTCTCGGCCTCGGCAGCTATCGCTACACCGACGGCGGCCTGCCCGGCCAGGATTTGAGACACGTCCTGCCTGCCTTGCCATTCCTGGTGCAGAACGGCCGCATCGTGGTCGGCACCGAAGACGATCGCACCGATGCAAACCAAAGCCGCCCCATCGCCGGTTGGGAAGACCAGGTGCAGCTGCCCGACCTGCACGGCAAGCGCGTGGTCGTGCTTGGCGGCGGCGACACCGGCATGGACTGCGTGCGCAGCGCGGTGCGCCTGGGCGCAGCGCAGGTGAGCTGCGTGTATCGACGCGATGAAGCCAGCATGCCCGGCTCCGCGCGTGAGGTCGCCAATGCGCGCGAGGAAGGCGTGCAGTTCCTGTTCCAGCGCGCACCGCTGGAATTACTCAACGACGGCGACGGCAATGTCCACGCCGTGCGCGTCGCTGAAACGCGATTGGGCGAACCCGATGCACGCGGGCGTCGCCGTCCCGAACAGGTGCCCGGCAGCGAAACCGAGCTCGACGCCGACATCGTCATCATCGCCTTCGGCTTCCAGCCCGACCCGCCGGCGTGGCTCGGCGCGCACGGCATCGCGCTGCACGACGACGGCCGCGTCAAAGTGTTTCCGGCGCCGCCTCCGCATCACCCGTTACGCATTGATCCCGCGAATCCGGTCTACCCGTACCAGACTGCGAATCAACAGATCTTCGCCGGCGGCGACAGCGTCCGCGGTGCGGATCTCGTCGTCACTGCCGTGCAGGAAGGCCGCGATGCGGCGGCGAGTATTGTGCGGTTTCTTGGCTGATAACCATTACGCTACGCCCACACGTTCATTCCGAAGGCAGTTCCTGCCACTGACCGCTGGTAACCCGCCATCCGAGAAAATCATGCCTGCGCGCCTGCAGCTTCGGGGAATCGTCGACATCGTCGCTCGGCGTTTCCCTGAAGAGATTGCCACCGCCGCGGATCAGCTTCTTCTGGATCAGAAACTCGGTCCAGCAGACGTCTCCATAGTCGTCGATGTTTCCACCCAGCAACAGGAATTCGAACTGATCGATGTAAAAAAAACGCTTCAACATCGCGCGGCGAACCGAGCATGCCAGGACGCCGCTCAAAGGCTTCACGAAATCGAGAAACCATCGCAGAGATATTGTCCAACGCCCTGCTGGCATCGATCATTCGATTTCCATGAGCAAGCAGTCAGCGATCAACGCCCCGCGCCAACATTCATGACGCGCTATCGCCTTCATAGCCATCGACCATCAACGCGCGGCGATACTCGCCGAGCAGCTGTTTGGAAATGTCACCGCTGCGGCTGTGGGCGTAGCGATGCAGCACCGCCGGGTGCTCGATGGAGCGCATCACCCACATATCGCTGTCCTGCTGCGCCGACCGTCCAGGTTCGTTAAGCACCTGCACCACACGAGTCTCGTCCATGTGCAGCACCGCCTGGGCGGTCATGGTGTCGTGGATCAGGTTGATCAGCGGCTGGATCAATCGGCCGCAGGCCACCATCCAGCTCGCCAGCGTGATCCGATCCAGATAAATACCGATGCGCCTGTAGATCTCCGTCTGTCGATACAGCAGCAATGCATCGACGTACTTCTGGGTCGCAACGTGCGCCAGCAGGCCCGGCGCGGCCAGGCTCTTCTCGATCGGCTGTTTGGGGCTTCGGCGCGGCGACCACGTACTGCTCGCAGCAGAGCAGGCGTATTTACGCCGCACATGGCGCAGCACTGCCCCCACACCGTAGGGCGCATAAGCCGAAGGCGTCATGCGCCATCAATCTCCAACCGGGCGGGATCCATCAAAAAACGGTGCATAACGCTTCGCTTATGCACCCTTGTATTATGGATTTGCCCAAGTCGCTCTTGGGCAAAGGAATTCCCGGATGCCGCATGCACCCTTGGGTTAAAACAGCACGTAACTCTTTGATAGTTGGCTCGACGTTCGCTTGTCGAAGGCGAAAAATCGACGATTTTAGGGTCCGGAAACAGTATTTCAGCAGCCTGTTACGGCCTTGTTTGCTCCAGCGGATACTTTGCAATGGCCGGCAAGATGCTCCTTCTACGAATGCCACTTCGATCTGACATTGCTAAGCATGAAGACGCTGGACCCCCGCTTTCGGAGGGTGGCGGCACTTCAAACAGTGCTTTCGGCGCAAAGATCAATGCTCGCGATTCTTCAAAAACCGCGCCATCGAGACATTGCCCGGCTGCGGCATGAACTGGGCGGCGACATCCACGAAGCCGCGCATGATCGCGATCTCGCGCGGCGTGCGGTTCAGCGCGTCGCGGCTTTCCGGGTCGGCGCCGTCGTGCAACAGCTGTTGAGTCACCCGCAGCAGACCATGCAGCGCGGCCAGATGCAGCGGGCTGAAACCGCGCGGGTCGCGCACATGCAGACTGGCGCTTTCGTCGAGCAGCCGCGCTAGGCCGGCCAGCACCACCTCCTCGTCGCAGGCGGTGCCCGGTTCGGCGCGCGCGCCGAGCAGCAGCAGCAGCGGGGTGACGCCGCCTGCGGCCTGGGCGTTGGGGTCGGCGCCGGCCAGCAGCAGCGCGTCCAGCAGTGCGATCAAACGCCGACGGTCGCGGGTGGTGAAGCCGAACAACGACGCGCAGTGCAGCGGCGTCAAGCCCTGCGCATCGGTGGCATTAATGTTGGCGCCGGCCGCCAGCAGCCGCGTGCACACGTCAGGCAGACCCAGCGCAGCGGCCAGCATCAGCACGGTGACATCGCCGGGCAGGCGCTGTTCCAGCGTGGCACCGGCTGCAAGCAGACGGTCGACGATCTCGACTTGACGCATGCTTGCTGCCGCCGACAGCGGGGTGGCGCCGGTGCGTGCAGCCAACTTCGGGTCTGCGCCGCGCGCCAGCAGCAGTTCGACCACCGCACGATGGCCGCCGCCTGCCGCGCGCAGCAGCGCGGTGCAGCCCTGCGCATCGGTGGCGTTGATCGGCATGCCCAAGTCGATCAGGCGGCGCACCGCATCGGTATCGCCGCTGACCGCCGCCTGCGGCAGATCGGATGGGCGCAGCGCCCGGCCCGGCAGCGACCATTGCCGCCAGTCGAGCCAGTCGGCCAGATCGCGACGGCCGGTGGACAGCGCCACGCCCAGCGGCGTCTGGCCATCGGCGGCGCGGACCGTCGGCGACGCGCCGTGCAGGATCAGCTGTTTGAGGATCGGCTCGCGGCGCAGCGCGGCGGCAAGATGCAGCGCGGTCATGCCGTGCTGGTCGCGCGCATCCAGCGCCACGCCGATATCGATCAGACGCGCAATGACCTGAGTCCAGCCCAGCCGTACTGCCAGCGTAAGAGGTGGATCGCCCGCCGGCGTTGCAGCGAAAGGATCGGCGCCGCGATCGAGCAGGTCCAGCGCGAGTTTTTCCAATCCCCGATCAGCGCGGTCGGCGGCGACGCAGGCGGCCAGAAAGCGCGCGAGGCCACCCGCGCCGGCCGGCGATACGCCGTGGCGCAACAGCGCCTGGATCGAGGGCACGGCGCCTGGGCCTTTCGCCAGCCACGCGAACATCGGCGTATCGCCGCCGCTGTCGCGGGTGTCGGGATCGGCGCCGTGGCTGAGTAACCAGTCGATCTGCGCCGGTTCGGCCGGCGATTCGCCGTCGCGCAGCAAGTCGCCAAGTTCATGTGCCGAAACCAGCGGCAGCCATCGCTGCAGTTGATCGTCCCGTCCGTCGTAAAGCGCATCGCGCAGCAGCGAGATGGGTGAACGGTCGGGCAGCGGCGCGTCGTTGTCGGCGCCAACGCTGGCGGGCAGCAGATAATGCGGATCGATCGCCGACACCAGCGCCCAACGCCCGGCGGTGGCAGCGTGATCGATCGCACGCTTGCCCTCCTGATCGGCGTGATCGCTCTGAAGGCCCAGATCCAGCAGCGCGCGGATCAGTGCCGGCGACGGCGCATCGGCCATGCACGCCAGGGTCAGCGCGTGCCGGCCGTGGGCATCGACCGCGCGCACATCGGGGCGCGCATCGATCAGCGCTGCGAGCGCCGGCAGGTGCCCGCCGCGGGCGGCTTCGAGGAACGGCGTCCGCTGTTCGCCGTCGCGGGCGTGAATATCGGCACCGGCGCCCAGCAGGATGCCGATGATCTCCGGGTGCCCGGCATAGGCGGCTTCATGCAGCGCGCTGCGGCTGCGCGGGTCGCGCGCATCGGCCTTGGCGCGGTGTTTCAACAGCAGCTGCACACCGGCCGGATCGTCTTCATCGCCGCTCGCCGCCGCATGCAGTGCGGGCAATGCGCCCGGCAGTTCCGGCTTCGCGCCGCGCTCCAGCAGAAACCGCGCGAGCCGCCAGTTGCCGGCGATGCAGGCCAGCGCCAGCGGACTGATGTGGTCGCGGTTGAGCGGATCGATTTCGGCGCCAGCATCGCGCAGCAGTGCGGCCACGCCGGGGTCGGAGCTACGCGCCGCATGGTGCAGCGGCGTGTTGCCATCGGCATCGGCGGTGCGCGGATCCGCACCGTTGGTCAACAGCGTCATCACCGCTTCGGGACGGCCGTGCCAGCTGTCGCGCGTCGCGGCGATCAGCGCGGTCATGCCCGCGTGCGCGGCATTCAGATCGATGCCGTGCGCGATCAACGCGCGCAGCAGGCGCAGATCCGGCAACACCGCAGCCAGCATCGGCAGCGTGCGCTGGTCGCGGGCATCGGCCGGCGGCAGCGCATGCGGATTGGCGCCGGCGTCGAGCATCGACAGCGCGCGTTCGGCACGGCCATGACGCGCGGCGTCGTATAGCGCAGCGTCGAGGTCCACACCGTCGAGCAGGGCGGCGGCGTCCGCCGTCGTGGCCTCCGCATCTTCGTCGTCGATCGCTTCCTGCAGCAGCGCATCGGCGGTCAGCGTGGACGGCGATGGAATGCGCAACAGCGCACGATGGGCGAGCGGCCACGCCAGCATGCATACGCCCGCAGTGGCCCAGCGCAGGCTTGACGACATGAGATCGGGCCACGCCAGCAGCAGCGTGCCGGCCAGCGGCAGCGCCAGCCACAGCGCAGGGCCCAGACCGGACCACGCGCGGGTATCGATGTCGCCCAGCGCACGCCAATGTTCGCGCAGCGCGCCGCCCTCGCCTTCCTGCCACCGCCATAGCGGCCACGTCCGCCACAGCCCGATCAGCAGGCCGCCGGCGACCGCGCTGACCGCAAGCGCAGCGCCCAGCGTGCGGCCCTGCAGCAGTGTCGAAAGCGGCCAGGCGATCAGCACCAGCAGCGCCAGCAGCGCCAGCCCCCACAGCGCCAGGATCGGCATACCGTCGCGACCGGCATCGCGCAGCCCGAAACGGCCGCCGCGCACGGCCAGCGCGAACGCCGGCTGGGCCAGCAGGCAGGCGATCGCCGCCAGCACGGCACCCGTCAAACCGCCGATGTGGGCGCCAGCGCCGGCCGCCAGTACGATCAGGACCAGCCCGATCGACAGCGGCACTCGCCCGAAGCGGGCCAGCGGCGGAGCCGTATCGATGACATCGGTCTCAGCCATCGGTACCCCAGTCCTCAGTCATTGGATCCAACATGGTCGGCGGAAACTGCACGTGGAACCGCTGCGCGCCGAGGTTGGCGCGGACGACAGCGGGATCCACACGGGCGAGCCTGCGCTCTGGCGTCAACGCCACTTCAAGCACGAACTGCAGCGGCCCGAGCTGCGCACGCAGGGGCTCCGGGAGGCACGCAAAATCGTCGCGCGCGGCCAAGTAGAGATAGGTATCGGCCTTCCGCTGGCTCTTGTAGACGTAGGCGTGCATGGCCGGAACGGAGGATGCCTCTGCTGACAGGGTGAAAACGCCCGGCGCGACCGCCGAAAGACGGATGCGGGAAACTTGGCGCCACGAGCCCTGCGGGGCCCGCCCCTGTCAAATCAAGCGCTTACATGCTTGACTTGCGGCGAATGCATCCAAGTATCACCCAACTGCCGGATATCGTGGGGATTCCGAGCGAATTGTGCGGCAAAGCACGGTTTGAGGCTAGGGCTTCGCCACCCTTTCTCACACGACAAGATGTCTTTCAGGCCCGGAGATCGGCTTCACCCGGAGCAGATCATCCCAGCCAGAGATCAGCGCTGAAGTGCCTCCTGCGCCGGTAACCCCCGCTGTCATCCGAACAGCACGACGGTAAGCTGCGGATTATTCCGCTCACCTCCGGCCGCACATGACCAGCCACCTCCGCCGTCTTTCTTTCGTGCTGCGCGCCGGTATGGTTGCAGCGATGACGCTGCCCGCCGCCGCGGCGTCTGCACAGCCGGCACAGCCGCTGACCATGGAACAGATCATGGCCGACCCCGACTGGATCGGCAGCGGCGTGGAGCAGGCCTGGTGGTCCTGGGACAGCGCGCAGGCGCTTTACCAGCGCAAGCGCGACGGTGCGACGATCCGCGACCAGTGGCGCATCCCCGTTGCCGGCGGAACCCCCGCCAAGGTCGACGATGCAGCCCGCGCCGGTCTGGACGCCGCGCAGCCTGTATTCGACGCCACGCGAACGCGCATGGCCTACGCGCGCAACGGCGACATCTTCGTGCGCGATCTGCGCAATGGTGCGCTCACCCAGCTCACCCGCAGCGAAGCGCAGGAATCGGTGCCGCAGTGGGGACACGATGGCGGCCTGGTCTGGCGCGCGGGCAACGACTGGTTCCGCTGGACCGCAGCGAACGGCGTGACCCAGGCCGCGAACGTACAGCTGGCCGACGATCCCGGCAAAGCGCCTCCCGCCGACGATCTGCGCGACCGTCAGCTGCGGGTGATCGCAACGCTGAAGGACGACCGCAATCGTCGCGAAGCCGCGCGCCAGCAGGATGACGCATGGCGCCGTGCCGACGGTACCCGCGCGCCGGCGCCGGTGTATCTGGGCAAACAGGCGGAGATCGCCGACAGCGCCCTGTCTCCCGACGGTCGTTGGCTGCTGGTCGTCGCGACGGCGAAGGGCGCGGAAGCCGGTACGGCGGGCAAGATGCCGAAATACGTCACTGAATCGGGCTACGAGGAATCCGAGGAAGTGCGCACCCGGGTCGGCCGCAATGCGCCGCTCGCGCACGTGCTGTGGCTGATCGATATTGCCGGCGCGAAGGCAACCGAACTCAAGTTCGATGCGCTGCCGGGCATCGGCGACGATCCGCTTGCGGCGCTGCGCAAAGCGACGAAGCAGGATCCGCTCAAAGGCAATCGCGCGGTGCGGATCGAAACCGACGGCGACGGCAGCGGCCCGGCAATCCACTGGAGCGACGACGGGCGTAGTGTCGCGGTGATGATCCGTGCGGTGGACAACAAGGATCGCTGGTTGGCCGTCATGGACCCGGCGAAAGCGACGCTGCAATCGCGCCATCGCTTGACCGATGCCGCATGGATCAACTGGAACTACAACGATTTCGGCTGGCTGCGCGACGGCAAGACCCTGTGGTTCCTCTCCGAACAAAGCGGCTACGCCCATCTGTACGCCAGCGATGGCGGCAAACCGCGCGCGCTGACGTCAGGCCCCTGGGAAGCCTCGTCGCCCACGCTCTCCGCCGACGGCAGCCGGCTGCGGTTCCTGTGCAACCGCGCTTGGCCCGGCGATTACGAAGTCTGCGATGTACCGGTCGCCGGCGGCGCGGTGCGCGAACTGACCGCGCTGGACGGCGTCGAGGATTTCGTCGCATCGCCCGACGGCAGCAAACTGCTGGTGCGCCATTCCGACAGCTATCTGCCGCCGCAGCTTGCGGTGGTGGACGCTGCCGGCGGCGACGCGCGCGAACTCACCGACACGCGGACGGCCCAGTTCAAGGCGCAGGACTGGATCGCGCCCGAGTACGTCAAGGTGCCTTCGAAACATGGCGCAGGCGCGATCTGGGGAAAATATTACGGACCAAAAAATCCCGCATCCGAGAAACGCTATCCGGTGGTGCTGTTCGTGCACGGCGCCGGCTACTTGCAAAACGTGAGCGACAAATATCCGAACTACTTCCGCGAACAGATGTTCCACAACCTGCTGGTGCAGCAGGGCTATATCGTGCTGGATCTGGATTATCGCGCTTCGGAAGGCTACGGCCGCGACTGGCGCACCGCGATCTACCGGCATATGGGCGAACCCGAACTGCAGGATTATCTGGACGGCATCGACTGGCTGGTCGCCAACAAACAGGGCGACCGCGACCGCGTCGGCATCTATGGCGGCAGCTACGGCGGCTTCATGACATTCATGGCGCTGTTCAAACAGCCCGGCGTATTCAAAGCCGGCGCCGCGCTGCGCCCGGTCGCCGACTGGTCGCAGTACAACCACGAATACACCAGCAATATTCTCAACACGCCGGATCTCGACCCCGAAGCGTATGCGCGCTCCTCGCCGATCGAACTGGCGTCCGGCCTGCGCGACCACCTGCTGATCTGCCACGGCATGATCGACGACAACGTGTTCTACAAAGATTCGGTGATGATGGCGCAGACATTGATCGAGCTGCACAAGGACAAATGGGAGGTGGCAGCGTATCCGATGGAGCGCCACAGTTTCACCCATCCCGATGCCTGGTACGACGAATATCGTCGCATCCATGAATTGTTCGAGCGCACACTGAAATGACTGCCCAATCCGACCACCGCTGCATGCGATAACGCAAAAGAAACGCAAAAGAAACGCATGCAGCGCCAGCTTTTGCGATGATCTGAACGTTGTGCAAAAGCGCACCCGGAATCTTGAAGTCATGATGCAGAAAAAATCGAAATTCGTCCGCCCGACCCTGCGCGCCAACGTACTGCTGTTGCTGGTTGTCGCTTTTATGGTGGTGGCGCTCAACGCCCGTTTCTGGAGCATTGTGCTCGACACCTCGGGGCTGGACGGTCTTCGCGGCGTGGGGGTCATGACTGCGATCGGCGCCGCGCTATTCGCGATCACCCTGCTGATGCTGTTGCCGCTGAGCCTGCGCTGGACGTTCAAACCGGGGCTCGCGCTGGCGCTGATCCTCGCCGCCGGCGCCGCGTATTTCACCAGCAATTACGGCGCGGTGATCGATCGCCATGCGCTGGCCAGCGTGTACGAAACCGATGCCCGCGAAGCCGGCGAGTGGATCAATCTGCGGATGCTGCTCAGCATCGGCGCATTGGGCGTCCTGCCGGCGGCGCTGCTGTGGTGGGTCAAGATCGACTGGCAGGCGCCGCTGCGGGAGTGTTTCTCGCGGCTCAAACTCGCGGTGGTCGCCATGGTATTGATCGGCGTCGCCGCAGCCGCTTTCAGTAAAGACATCGCTTCGCTGGTGCGCAATCACCGCGAGCTGCGCCACATCGCGAATCCCTTCGCGCTGCTGGTGGCGAACCTGTCTTACCTCGACCATGCACGCGACGACAACCGGCCGCTGGAAAAGATCGGCGAGGATGCGCACCGCGGCAGCGCTTTGCCTGCGAATGCGCGCCCGGTAGTCGTGGTGCTGGCGATCGGCGAATCCGCGCGCGCTTCCAGCTATGGCAGCAACGGCTATGCCCGCGCGACCGACCCGCAAATGCGCGCATTAGGCATGATCAACTTCAGCAACGTGCGCAGCTGCGGTACCAATACCGCAACATCGCTGCCGTGCATGTTCACTGACTTGGGTCGACGCAAGTATGAGGACGGCGTCGCGAAATACCGGGAGAACCTGCTCGATGTGCTGATGCGCGGGGGTTATGAGCCTGTTTGGCTCGACAATAACAGCGGCAGCAAGAAACTGGGCAAGCGCATCCGCGAAGTGTTTCTTGCCAATACCAACGACCCGAAGCACTGCAACGCCGAAGGCTGTTTCGACGAAGTACTGCTGATGCAGCTTCGAAAAGAACTCGCATCCGTGCAGCGGGACACCGTGTTCGTGATCCATCTGCTGGGCAGCCATGGCCCCGCTTACTACGCGCGTTATCCCAAAGCGTTCGCCAAATTCCAGCCGGAATGCCGCACCAACGAACTGCAGCAGTGCAGCGACCAGCAGCTGCGAAACACCTACGACAACACCATTCTGTATACGGACCATATTCTCGCCGGCGCGGCGGCGGCGCTGCGCGACGACCCGCGCATCGACCCGGTGATGCTGTACCTCTCCGACCACGGCGAATCGCTCGGCGAGCACGGCCTGTATCTGCACGGCGCACCCTATGCGATCGCGCCCGACGAGCAGACCCACGTGGCGATGCAGCTGTGGGCGCCGGACCGTTTCAATGCGCGCCGTGGCCTCGATCTGGACTGCATCCGCAATCAGGCCGATGCGCCGCTATCGCATGATAATTTTTTTCACAGTGTGCTGGGCCTCGCCGATGTGGCGACCGGCGTCCGCAAGCCGGCGCTGGATCTATTCGCCGCGTGCGCTGCCAACCATGGAAAAACGGTAAACGCCCAAACGACCCCCTGACCGGGTACCCGCCCGCCAGACGGCTGTCGGCTCGATCGCCACCACAGTAGCGGGCGCTCCGGGCACCATCGCCTGCTGGCTGTCAGCGGTTCCGCCGCCCAGCGATCTGGGGCAGGACCAGACTCCCGTTGTGCAGGATGACCAACGGGACTTGAGCGCAGGCGACTGAATCCCTATAAATCACACCTATCTAAAAAGCCCACAAGTCGAACCGTCGGTGGCCAAGACCGGGTGTATGGCGATTAGTGTGCAGATTCATTTTTAGGATGAGACCCTGTCTTTTACGCTCGTTCGTTCCATGAACAGAACACTGGGGAACTTTTCCCAGGCTTAGCACTCCCATCACCCGACTGCTAACATTCGGACCCATGAACCAAATGACCGCCAGTACTGCCCTGATTCCCAACAGCCTGCCGATTCCGAGCGCCTTGGGTTCGCTCGAAGCCTACGTCGGTGCGGTCCACCAGATTCCGGTCCTCTCCGTAGAAGACGAGCAGGCGCTTGCCCGCCGTTTCAACGAGCAGAACGATCTCGACGCCGCTCGCGAGCTGGTGCTGTCGCACCTGCGCTTTGTCGTGCATGTCGCCCGCGGCTACAACGGCTACGGTCTGCAGTTGGCCGACCTGATCCAGGAAGGCAACATCGGCCTGATGAAGGCCGTGAAGCGTTTCGACCCCGACGTCGGCGTGCGTCTGGTGTCGTTCGCCGTGCACTGGATCCGGGCCGAAATGCACGAATTCATCATCAAGAACTGGCGGATCGTCAAAGTCGCGACCACCAAGGCGCAGCGCAAGCTGTTCTTCAACCTGCGTCGCAGCAAGAAGCGGTTGGGCTGGCTCAACGCCGAAGAAGTGCGCGCTGTCGCCAAGGATCTCAACGTTTCCGAGCGCGAAGTGCTGGAAATGGAATCGCGTCTGTCCGGCCGCGACATCGGTTTCGATGCGCCCGACGATGCCGATGAAGATCACGGCCCCCCGGCACCGGTGGCATATCTGATGGCCGAAGGCCACGACCCAGCGCAAACGTATGAAAGCGCCGACAGCGAATCCGACCAGCTCGACCTGCTGCGTACCGGGCTGGCCAAGCTGGATGCGCGTTCGCGGGATATCGTCAAACGCCGCTGGCTGGACGACGACAGCAAAATCACCCTGCAGGAGCTGGCCGACGAATATGGGGTTTCCGCCGAGCGTATCCGTCAGATTGAAGCCAACGCGCTGAAGAAAATGAAGATGCTGTTCGCCGCTTGATATCAGACAGTCAGATAGACACGAATGACGGCCCGGGTAACCGGGCCGTTTTTTTTGCGCGTCGTCAAACGACCGGTGATCCTGTTCGTCCGGGGTTTACGCATTACGTCATGAGGACTGTCTGTCCCTCGTCAACTTCAGCTCGCCGCTGAAGACCGCTAGTGATTTCCCCTCATCACATGGAACCCACACAATGAAGATCAACGCAGTCTCCGCTGTTTCCATCCTGCTGCTCGCAACCGGCTTTTCCGGCTACGTTGCGCCTGCCTATGCAGGTGATGTTTCCAACGCGCAGCTTGGTTGTTATGTCGACACGTACGCTTACGACCAGCTGACAACCAATTACTGCGCGTCGGGATGGACGCCGAACACGGCCAACAACCCGACTGTCGCTTCTTTCGAGGTCGTAGGGCTGACTGCGGGCAGCTATTCCTACGCTTGGACGGATCTCAAGACCGGACGGACCGGCGTATGCGCCAGCAGTAACCGTGCCTGCACACGCAGCATTCGGATTAACGGCGGGGCTGACGGCACCGCATCGATGTCGGTTGTCATCACCGACACGCAGACCGGCGCAACCAAAACGGTCGCGGCCTACGCCGAGTTCATCGACGCCTACCACTGACACGAAGCCGCTTTGTTTGTCGGC